>JAGHZW010000175.1:1298-30573 GCA_017745195.1 Pseudoxanthomonas sp.
GCCAGGCCCGCCAGGCCGAGCAGTACCAGGCACTGGCCGCCGAACGCAAGGTCAAGGACGCCGAGTGGAAGGCGCTGCAGTTCCGCGCGCTGGACCTGCAGCTGCAGGGCCTGCGCGAGAAGCTGGCGCAGGAGGAGACCCGGCTCGAGCAGATCGTCGCCGGCCAGCGCGAGGCCGAGCGCGAGATCGAGACCGGCCGGGTGCGCCGCGAGGAAGCGGCCGAGACCCTCAACAAGGCCCAGGCCGAGGTCTACCAGGTCGGCGGCGTGCTGGCCCGGATCGAGCAGCAGATCCAGCACCAGCGCGAACTGGCCACGCGCCTGAACCAGGCCCGCGACGAAGCGGCCAGTGCGCTCGGCGAGCTGGACCAGCACATCGGTGGCGATCGCGAGAAGCTCGAAGTGTTGCGCGCGGCGGTCGAAGAGGCCGAGCCGCGGCTGGAACAGCTGCGCGAGGACGACGTGTTCCGCCAGGAAGCGCTGCGCGAGGCCGAGGCGGCGCTGGCCGACTGGCAGCAGCGCTGGGAAACCCACGGCCGCGAGGCGGCCGAGGCTTCGCGTGCCGGCGAGGTCGAGCGCACCCGCGTCGATTATCTCGACCGGCAGGCGCTGGAAGCCGACCGCCGCCGCGAGGCGCTGACCGGCGAGCGTGCCGGGCTGGACCTGGCGTCGCTGTCAGAGGCCTTCGAACAGGCGCAGATCCAGCACGAGACGCAGAAGGCCGCGCTCGACGGGCTCAACGAGCAGCTCGAAGCGCGCAAGCAGGCCGTGTCGACGATGCAGGAACAGCAGCGCACCGCCCAGGCCGAGCTGGCCGAGGTGCGCAAGCAGGCCCAGGCTGCGCGCGGCCGCTTGTCCTCGCTGGAAACCCTGCAGCAGGCCGCGCTCGGCCAGGAGCAGGGCGCGGCAGTGGCCTGGCTGAAGGCGCGCGGGCTGGATTCGGCCGCGCGCGTGGGCGAAAAGCTCACCGTCGAGGACGGCTGGGAAAATGCGGTTGAAAGCGCGCTGGGCCAGTTGATCGAAGGCGTGCTGGTCGAGGCTCCGGAACAACTGGTCGAGGCGCTGGCCGATCTCGGCGAAGGCCGGATCGCGCTGGTATCGGATGCCGGCGGCGACGCCTCGTTCGCGCCGACCTCGCTGGCGGCCAAGGTGCGCGGCCCGCTCGCGGTGCGCCGCCTGCTGGCGCGCCTGCACGCGGCCGAGGACCTCGCCGAAGCACGCGGCCTGATGTCGCGGCTGGGCGAGGGCGATTCGATCATCACCCGCAGCGGCGAACGCCTGGGCGAAGGCTGGGTGCGGGTTTCGCGTTCCGGCGCGGCCAAGCAGGGCGCGCTGCTGCGCGAGCGCGAGATCCAGTCGCTGCGCACCGGGATCGAGGAACTGCAGCAGCGCGAGGCCTCGCTGGAGGAACGCCTGGTCCACCTGCGCGACCAGCTGCTCGCCGTCGAACAGCAGCGCGAGGACGCGCAGCGCCAGCTGTACATGGCGCACCGCAGCGTTTCCGAGCTGGCCGGCCAGCTGCAGAGCCAGCAGGGCCGGATGGACACGACCCGACAGCGCATCGAACGCATCGAGAACGAGCTGGCGCAGCTGGTCCAGACCCTGGACAGCAGCCGCGAGCAGGCCCGCGAAGCCCGCAGCCGGCTCGAAGACGCGGTGGTGTCGATGGGCGACCTCGAGACCGCGCGGCAATCGCTGGAGGCCGAGCGCCGCCAGCGCACCGAAGCCCGCGACCTGGCCCGCGACGCCGCCCGCGCCAGCCGCGATGCCAGCCATGCGCTTGCGCTGGGCCTGGAATCGCAGCGCACCCAGATCGCCTCGCTGACCCAGGCCCTGCAGCGCATGGACGCCCAGCGCGGCCAGCTCGACTCGCGCCTGGGCGAACTCAGCGCGCAGCTGAGCACGGGCGATTCGCCGGTGCAGGCGCTGGAAAGCGAGCACCAGACCGCGCTGGCCGAACGCGTGCGCGTGGAGCGTGCGCTGGGCGAGGCGCGCAGCGTGCTGGAAGGCATCGACCATGAACTGCGTGGCTACGAGCAGTCGCGCCAGCAGCGCGACGAGCAGTCGCTGGCCCAGCGCGAACGCATCGCCCAGCGCCGGCTCGACCAGCAGGCGCTGGTGCTGAAGGCCGAGCAGCTGGTCCAGGCGATCACCGCCGAGGGCCTGGTGCTGGAGGAGGTGGTCAACACCCTGCCCGAGGTCGCCGACGTGTCGCAGTGGGAGCAGGCGGTCGGCCAGATCGACGCGCGCATGCGCCGGCTTGAGCCGGTCAACCTGGCCGCGATCCACGAATGCGGCGAGGCCGAGCAGCGCAAGACCTACCTGGACTCGCAGAACACCGACCTGACCACCGCGCTGGAAACCCTCGAGGACGCGATCCGCAAGATCGACCGCGAGACCCGTGGCCGCTTCAAGGACACCTTCGACCGGGTCAATTCCGGCATCCAGCAGCTGTATCCGCGCCTGTTCGGCGGCGGCCACGCCTATCTGGAGCTCACCGGCGAGGACCTGCTCGATACCGGCGTGGCGATCATGGCGCGGCCCCCGGGCAAGCGCGTGTCCAACATCTCGCTGCTGTCCGGCGGCGAGAAGGCGATGACCGCGGTGGCGCTGGTGTTCGCCATCTTCCAGCTCAATCCGGCGCCGTTCTGCCTGCTCGACGAGGTGGACGCGCCGCTGGACGAAGCCAACGTCGGCCGCTTCACCAGCATGGTCAAGGAGATGAGCGAGAAGGTGCAGTTCCTGTTCGTCAGCCACAACAAGGCGACGATGGAGGCGGCCAACCAGCTCTCTGGCGTGACCATGCGCGAGCCGGGCGTGTCGCGCCTGGTCAGCGTGGACCTGGAAGAGGCCGCGCGCCTGGCCGGCGCGGCCTGAGGCACGGCCCTGGTGGCCGCGGGCTTTTTCCGCGGCCACTGCTCATGACATCCTTGCAGCCTTCTGATCCCCGGCGGAGACGCGTTCCATGTCCGACAAAGACCTGCTGCGCATCGGCATCCTGATCGTCGGCCTGTTGTTGCTGGCGGCGATCTGGTTCTTCGGCCGTCCGCGCCGGGAAGAGCAGGGGCGCCGCCGTGAATCGCGCAGCTCCCCGGCGATGAGCCCCGAATATGCCCGCGCGCGGCAGGAGCCCGCGCTGGGGGGCGACGCGGCTGCCGATGTCGACGGCGACTACAGCGGCGAGGCGGTGAGCCAGCCGGACCTGGGCCTGGCGCCCGAGCCGGCGCCGTCGAGCAACCTCGGCCGCCGCGAAAGCCAGGACTTCGACAAGATCGTCTCGCTGTACGTGGCCGCCCGCGCCGGGACGGTGCTGCGCGGCGAGGACATCGTGGTCGCCGCGGAGAAGACCGGCATGGTCTTCGGCCACATGAGCGTGTTCCATCGCCTGCTGGAAGGCCATCCGGAGCGTGGCCCGGTGTTCAGCATGGCCAGCATCATCAAGCCGGGCAGCTTCGACATGGCGACCATCCGCGAACTGGAGACGCCCGCGATCGCGTTCTTCCTGACCCTGCCGGCGCCGGTTCCCGCGCTGGACGCGTGGGAGAAGATGCTGCCGACCGTGCAGCGCATGGCCGAACTGCTCGAAGGCGTGGTCCTGGACGACAGCCGCAACGCGCTCGGTCGCCAGCGCATCGCCCACATCCGCGATGAGCTGCGTGCCTATGACCGCCAGCACGAAGCCCCGCCGTTGACCAAGGCGCCGCGCTGGTAGAACCCGGCCGGTCGCCCGCCTAGGAGGCAGGCGAGGCGGGCGTGGTCGCGGCGACCTTGGCGAAGGCTTCGCGGAAGCGGGCCATTTCCTCGGCGGTACCGACGGTGATCCGCACGTGGTTCGGCATCGACGGCCAGCTGCGGCCGACGAAGACCTTGTGCCGTGCCATCGCCGCACTGAAGGCGCGGCCGTCGCCCTTGACGTCGACCATGAAGCAATTGGCCTGGCTGGGCAGGCAGGCATGCCCGCGCGCGGCCAGCCAGGCCACGGTTTCCTCGCGCAGGCGGGTGTTTTCCGCCTTGCGCGAGGCCAGGTGCTGCGGATTGCGCAGGCTGGTGATGCCAGCGGCCACGCTCGACACCGGCAGGCTGTTGGCCCCGAACAGCACCAGCTTCTGCAGCAGGTCCGGACGGGCCATCGCCAGGCCCAGGCGCATGCCGGCCATGCCGTAGATCTTGGAGAAGGTGCGCAACACGACGATATCGGCGCCGGCCCGGACCAGGTCCAGCGTGTCCGCTTCGTCGCTGTAATGGATGTAGGCTTCGTCGACCAGCAGCACGCTTGCCGCGGGTTTGTGGGCCAGCAGCCAGTCGATCTCGGCACGCGGCGTGATCGAGCCGGTGGGATTGTTCGGGTTGCACACGTAGATCAGCCCGGCATCGGCCGCCTTCGCCGCCGCGGCCATGGCCTGCACGTCATGCGCGCCGTCCTTGCGCAACGGCACGCGCACGACTTCGGCGCCGTGGGCGCCGGCCATCTGCGCCAGCGACTCGAACGTGGGGTCGGCGGTCACCAGCGCCGCCTGCGACGAGGTGAAGGCCAGTGCCGCCGCATCCAGGGCGACGCCCGAGCCGCAGTAGCCGGCGACCTGGTCCTCGCGCAGCCGGTTCTGCGCGGCGAACACTTCCACCAGTTCGCGCTGTGGCCCGAACAGGTAGCGGTTGGCGCTCGCCAGTCCATCCAGTGCCGCCTGCCGCGCTTCGGGAAACGGACCGTGCGGGTTCTCGTTGAAGTTGAGCAGCACCGCGTCCGCGTCGTCCGCGCCCGGGATCGCCGGCGGCAGTTGCGCATTGGCAGGTCCGCTGGCGCCGAGCAGCGGCGCCAACCCGGCGGTGGCCAGGCTGCAGGCGGACAGGCCAAGGAAGTGGCGACGGCTGAGCGGCTGTGTCATGGGCGTGTGATGACAGGAGGCTTCCGGCACGCTACGTGAGGCGCAGGCACCGGGCAAGCATCGACGGGCGCGCGGGTAGAATCGGCGCATGAACAATCCCGGTCCCGCCCAACGCATCGCCGCACTCCGTCGCCGGATCGAAGACGCCAACCGGCGCTACCACGAGCTCGACGCGCCGGACATCACCGACGCGCAGTACGACGCTATGGTCCGCGAGCTGGAAGCGCTGGAGGCCGCGCATCCGGAACTGGCCGCCGCCGATTCGCCGACCCGTCGCGTCGGTGCCGCGCCGTCCGGCCGCTTCCCCCCGGTCACCCACGCGGTCCCGATGCTGTCGCTGGGCAACGCATTCGAAGACGGCGAAGTCGCCGATTTCGTCCGCCGCATCCGCGAGCGCCTGGACCGGCAGGACCTGGTGTTTTCGGCCGAGCCCAAGCTCGATGGCCTGGCGATCAGCCTGCGCTACGAGGATGGCATGTTCGTGCAGGGCGCCACCCGTGGCGACGGCGCCACCGGCGAGGACGTGACCGCCAACCTGCGCACCATCGCGGTGATCCCGCAGCGGCTGCAGGGCCGCGGCTGGCCGGTGGTGCTTGAGGTGCGCGGCGAGGTCTACATGGCCCGCGCCGATTTCGAGCGTTACAACGAACGCGCGCGGCTGCACGGCGGCAAGGTGCTGGCCAATCCGCGCAATGGCGCGGCCGGCTCGCTGCGCCAGCTCGATCCGAAGCTCACCGCGCAGCGTCCGCTGAGCTTCTATGCCTACGGCACCGGCCAGGTCGAGGGCGGAGCGCTGCCGGACACCCATTCGGGCACGCTGGCGCGGTTGCGCGAGTGGGGTTTCCCGGTCAGCGAGCTGGCCACGGTGGTGCATGGCGTTGATGGCCTGCTCGGCTACTACCGCCGCGTCGGCGAGGCCCGCGACGGGTTGGCGTTCGACATCGACGGCGTGGTCTACAAGCTCGACGACTATGCCGGCCAGCGCGAGATGGGCTTCGTCTCGCGCGCGCCGCGCTGGGCGATCGCGCACAAGTTCCCGGCGCAGGAACAGACCACCGTGCTCGAGTCGATCGAGGTCAACGTCGGCCGCACCGGCGCGGTCACGCCGTGGGCGCTGATGCAGCCGGTGCAGGTGGGCGGCGTCACCGTGACCCGCGCCACGCTGCACAACGCTGACCACGTCGCCCGCCTGGACGTGCGCAACGGCGACACGGTGATCGTGCGCCGCGCCGGCGACGTGATCCCGGAAGTGGTCCAGGTCGTGCTCGACCGGCGGCCGCCGGATGCGGCGCCGTGGTCGATGCCGACGACGTGCCCGGTCTGCGGCTCGGAAGTCGTGCGCGAGGAAGGCGCGGCGGTATGGCGCTGCTCGGGCGAACTGAGCTGTCCGGCGCAGCGCGTGCAGGCGGTGTTCCACTTCGCCAGCCGCCGGGCGATGGACATCGACGGACTCGGCGAGCGCTACATCGAGTCGCTGTCCGATTTCGGCTACCTGCAGGACGTATCCGACCTGTACCGGTTGCGCGTCGACGACCTGCTGGAGATGAAGCGACGCGCGGACGAGCGTGATGGCACCACGCCCGAGACCGTAAAGGCCGGCAAGGTCGCCACCAAGTGGGCCGACAACCTGGTCGAGGCGATCGACCGCAGTCGCGACACCACCCTGCCGCGCTTCCTCTACGCACTGGGCATCGAGCATGTCGGCGAGAGTACGGCCAAGGCGCTGGCGCAGTGGTTCGGCGACCTGGAACTGGTCCGCCGCCTGCCGTGGCCGCTGTTCAAGCGCGTGCCCGACATCGGCGGCGAAGTGGCGCGTGCGATCGGCCATTTCCTCGACCAGCCGGGCAACCAGCAGGTGATCGACCGGCTGCTGGAGCGCGGCGTGCGCATCGGCGATACGCATGCACCGAACCCGGGCCTGGGCGAGGGCCTGGACCTGGCCACGCTGCTGGTCGACCTGGAGATCCCGAAAGTCACCCCGGTCCGCGCCGCCCAGCTGGGCTCGGCGTTCGCCGATGCGCAGGCGCTGCTCGACGCGCCTGCGCACAACCTGGTCACCGCCGGGCTGCCATCCGAGACCGCCAACGCACTTGTCGCATGGCTGGAAGACGAGGCCAACGCCGGCCTGCTGCTGCGCAGCGCGCAGGCCCAGGCCGTCGTGCGCGAACGCCTGCCTGCACGCAGCGCGCAGGCCGCCGGTCCGCTCGAAGGCAAGACCGTGGTCCTGACCGGCACGTTGTCGGCGATGGGGCGCGACGAGGCCAAGGACCGGCTGGAAGCGCTCGGCGCGAAGACCGCCGGCAGCGTGTCGAAGAAGACCAGTTTTGTCGTCGCCGGCGAGGCCGCCGGTTCCAAGCTGGCCAAGGCCGAGGAACTGGGCATCGAAGTCTGGGACGAGGCAAAGCTGCTGGCTTTCCTGGAACAGCACGCATGAGTGGCGCCGACTGGCGCCCGAGTGCGCACATCGAAGCGCTGCGCCTGCGAGCACGCGTCTATGCGCTGGTCCGCGGCTTCTTCGCCGAACGCGGCGTGCTCGAGGTGGAGACGCCGGTGCTGTCGGAAGCCGGCAACACCGAGCCGAACATCGACAGCTTCACCGCCCGCTTCAGCGGCCATCGCGATGCCGGTTCGCCCGAGCGCTGGCTGCGCACCTCGCCCGAGTATCCGCTCAAGCGCCTGCTCGCCGCCGGGATCGGTGATTGCTACGAACTGGGCCGGGTGTTCCGCAACGGCGAGGCCGGCGGCCGCCACAATCCCGAGTTCACCATGCTCGAGTGGTACCGGGTCGGCTGGGACCATCGCCGCCTGGCCGACGAGACGATCGGGTTGGTGCAGCAGGCGCTGGCGCTGGTCGGGCGAGGCGCCGAGGTGGTGTCGCTGACCTATCGCGAACTGTTCCTGCAGGCCGTGGGGGTCGATCCGTTCACGGCCAGCGACGCGCAGCTCCAGGCGCCGCTCGATGGCGTCGGCATCGACGGTGACGGACTCGGCCGCGACGACTGGCTGGACCTGCTGATGACCCATCGCATCCAGCCGCACTTCCCGACCGACCGGATCACGGTCGTGCACGACTGGCCGGCCACGCAGTGTGCGCTGGCGAAGATCCGCGACGGCGACCCGCCGGTGGCCGAGCGCTTCGAGTTGTACCTGGGCCGTTTCGAACTGGCCAACGGTTACCACGAACTGACCGACGCGGCCGAGCAGCGCGTGCGTTTCCTTCGCGACAACGCGGTGCGTGCACGACGCGGCGCGGCGCAGCCACCGCTGGACGAGCGCCTCCTCGCTGCCCTCCAGTCGGGCCTGCCGGATTGTGCGGGAGTAGCGCTCGGGATCGAGCGGTTGCTGATGGCGTTGGCCGGCACCGACCGGATCGGCGATGTGCTGGCTTTCGAATTCGGCCGGGCCTGAGGCGTGCGATGTTCACCGGTTCTTCCGCCGAAGGCGCGAAAATCCGAGGGAAGTGAACGCGATGCAGACGGGTCGAAGGGGGCGGCGCGGATGGGCGTGACGGGCGATCGGACAGGCGGCAGGGCAGGATGGCTCGCCACAGCCATCCTGGCTGGCGCATGGGCGATCTACCCGGCGGGGGCATCTGCACCGGCCGCCGAGCAGACCGGTGACGTGGTGCGTTGCGAGTCCGAGGACGTGCGCCGGGTGCATTGCCCGATGGACACCGCCGCCGGCGTCGACCTGGTCCGCCAGTTGTCGGAGAACGCCTGCATCCGCGAGTCGGACTGGGGCACGGACGGGCAGGGCGTGTGGGTCGCGCGCGGCTGCCGTGCCGAGTTCCGCGCCCGGACCCAGGCGACAGCGGTCAGCCGCAAGATGATCCGCTGCGAATCCGAAGGCGGTCGCACCCATAGCTGCCCGGTGACCCTGCGAGGCGCGCCGGTACGCCTGTTGCGCCAGCTGTCGGCGCTGCCATGCCGGCGCGACGAGAGCTGGGCGGTGGGACGCAACGAGATCCGGGTTTCGCGCGGCTGCAAGGGCGAGTTCGAGATCGGTGATCGCGACGGTGGGTTTCCGCCCGGTCCGCGCCTGGTCACCTGCGAATCGAAGGACCGGATCCGGCGCAGCTGCGGGACCACCATCGAGCACCGCGCGACGCTGCTGCGGCAGCTGTCGGGCATGCCCTGCGAGGAAGGCAGCAGCTGGGGCTGGGATGCCGAGCGCGTCTGGGTCGACAAGGGCTGCCGCGGCGAGTTCAGCGTCGAGTAGCGGCGGCCCCGGGCCCGCCAGCAGCTAGAATCGGCGCATGGACACCGCCTTCGATTTCGACCGCTACGACCACATCCGCCCGATCCTCTGGACCGGCGATGCCCTTGAGCTTCTGGACCAGCGGCGGCTGCCGTTCGCGGTGGAGCACGTCACCTGCCGTGACAGCGACCAGGTCGCCGGGGCGATCCACGACCTGGCCGTGCGCGGCGCGCCGGCGATCGGCATCGCCGCGGCCTGGGGCGTGGTGCTGGCCGCGCGTGCGGTCGAAGCCGTCGACGGCGCCGATGCGGCGCCGAAACTGGAGCCTGCGCTGCAGCGGCTCAACGCGGCGCGTCCGACCGCGGTCAACCTGGCCTGGGCGCTGGCGCGGATGCGCCGCGTGCTCGCCGGTGCAGGCGCCGACTGGCGCGAGGTGCTCGAGCGCGAGGCACGCGCCATCGCCGATGAAGACCTGGCCGCGAACCGGCACATGGGCGCGCTGGGCGCCGGACTGGTTGCCGAGGGCAGCGGCGTGCTGACCCACTGCAATACCGGCTCGCTGGCCACCGCCGGCTTCGGCACCGCGCTGGGCGTGATCCGCGCCGGCGTGGCCGAGGGGCGCATCGCCAAGGTGTTCGCCGGCGAGACCCGACCGTGGCTGCAGGGCGCGCGCCTGACCGTGTGGGAGCTGCAGCAGGACGGAATCGATGCGACCCTGATCGCCGACTCGGCCGCTGCGCACCTGATGAAGACCGGTGCGGTGCAGTGGGTCGTGGTCGGTGCCGACCGGATCTGCGCCAACGGCGACACCGCCAACAAGATCGGTACCTACCAGCTGGCGATCGCCGCCCGCCACCACGGGGTGAAGTTCATGGTCGTGGCGCCGTCCTCGACCGTGGACCTGGATACCCCGGACGGCGCGGCGATCGAGATCGAGCAGCGCGACCCGGGCGAGCTGCATGGCGTCGGCGGCGTGCGCACGGTGGCCGAAGGCATCGCCGCCTGGAACCCGGTGTTCGACGTCACCCCCGCGGAACTGATCGACGCGATCGTCACCGAGAAGGGCGTGGTCGAGCGTCCAGATGCGGCCCGGATGCGGGCGTTGTTCGGCAACTGAGCGAGTTTGGCCCTGTCGCGATCGGGGTCGCCTCCGTGACCGCACCGCGTGGCGTCACTGGCCTGCGGCACGTACCCGGCCGGGTCCTGGCAGCGAAATCGTCCGGAGGTGCAGGCCATCGGCCGACGCTGGACGGGATCATCCGTGGTGCGGTTTTGCCCCGCGGTCGCGTTGAAGGCGACGGCATCGGCGTCTGTCCCGGCGTCGCCAGGGCGGGACGTCGTCGCCATGCCCGGACGGCCGCCTCGCGCCTTCCGTCGGAATGCGGTCTCCGGAACCTCGCCGGTCGCCGCAAGTGCTTGTTTCTGCGTAGAAATGGTGCCCGTTTCGGGGCTGCGTTGTGTTAGAATCGACCGGTTGCGCGAAGTCCTTCCGCAACGCCGCGCCGGCGCCGTGCCATGGCACGCAACGCCACGCCGCGCGCACCTGCCAACGAGCCGCTTGAAGAGTCCTGATGACCGACCTCGCGAAAGAAATCATCCCGGTCAACCTCGAAGACGAAATGCGCCGCAGCTACCTCGATTACGCGATGAGCGTGATCGTCGGGCGCGCGCTCCCCGATGTGCGCGACGGCCTCAAGCCGGTGCATCGCCGGGTGCTCTTCGCGATGAACGAGCTGGGTGCGCACAGCAACAAGCCGTACTACAAGTCCGCGCGTATCGTCGGTGACGTCATCGGTAAGTACCACCCGCACGGCGACCAGTCGGTGTACGACACCCTGGTGCGCATGGCCCAGCCGTTCTCGCTGCGTTACCTGCTGGTGGACGGGCAGGGCAACTTCGGTTCGGTCGACGGCGACTCCGCCGCGGCGATGCGTTACACCGAGGCGCGCATGTCGCGCCTCACCCATGAACTGATGGCCGACATCGACAAGGAAACCGTCGATTTCCAGCCCAACTACGACGAGAAGGAACTGGAGCCGACGGTCATGCCGACCCGGTTCCCGAACCTGCTGGTGAACGGTTCGGCCGGCATTGCCGTCGGCATGGCCACCAACATCCCGCCGCACAACCTAACCGAAGTGGTGAACGGCCTGCTGGCGCTGATCGACGAGCCCGAGCTCGATGTCGACGGCCTGATGCACTACATCCCGGGTCCGGACTTCCCGACCGCGGGCATCATCAATGGCGTCGGCGGCATCCAGCTGGCCTACCGCACCGGCCGCGGCCGCGTGCGCATGCGCGCCAAGGCCGACGTCGAAGTGGCCGACAACGGCCGCGAAGCGATCATCGTCACCGAGATCCCGTACCAGGTGAACAAGGCGCGGCTGATCGAGAAGATCGCCGAGCTGGTCAAGGAAAAGAAGATCGAGGGCATCTCGGAGCTGCGCGACGAATCCGACAAGGACGGCATGCGCATCTACATCGAGGTCAAGCGCGGCGAATCGGCCGAAGTGGTGCTCAACAACCTCTACCAGCAGACCCAGCTGGAGTCGGTGTTCGGCATCAACATGGTCGCCCTGGTCGACGGCCGTCCGCAGCTGGTCAACCTCAAGCAGATCCTCGACGCGTTCCTGCGCCATCGCCGCGAGGTGGTGACCCGCAGGACCATTTTCGAGCTGCGCAAGGCCCGCGCCCGCGCCCATGTGCTGGAAGGCCTGACCGTCGCGCTGGCCAACATCGACGAGATGATCGAGCTGATCAAGAGCTCGGAGAGCCCGCAGGTGGCCAAGGAGCGCATGCTCGGCCGCACCTGGGAGCCGGGCCTGGTCGGCGCGCTGCTGGCCGCGGCCGGCGCCGAGGCTTCGCGCCCGGACGACCTGCCGGATGGCGTCGGTTTCATCGAGGGCAAGTACCACCTGACCGAAGTCCAGGCCCAGCAGATCCTGGAAATGCGCCTGCATCGCCTGACCGGGCTGGAGCAGGACAAGCTGACCGACGAATACCGCCAGCTGCTCGAGACCATCCGCGGCCTGATCGAGATCCTCGAAAACCCGGACGTGTTGCGCGAGGTGATCCGCACCGAGCTCAACAACCTCAAGGAAGAGTTCGGCGACGAGCGCCGCAGCGAGATCCGCGCCAGCGAGGAAGACCTGGACATCCTCGACCTGATCGCGCCGGAAGACGTGGTGGTCACCCTGTCGCACGCCGGTTACGCCAAGCGCCAGCCGGTGTCGGCGTACCGCGCGCAGAAGCGCGGCGGCCGTGGCCGCAGCGCGGCGGCGACCAAGGAAGAGGATTTCATCGACCAGCTGTGGCTGGTCAATACGCACGACACGCTGCTGACCTTCACCAGCAGCGGCAAGGTGTTCTGGCTGCCGGTGCACCAGTTGCCCGAAGCCGGTTCCAATGCGCGCGGCCGGCCGATCATCAACTGGATCCCGCTGGAGGAAGGCGAGAAGGTCCAGGCGGTGTTGCCGGTGCGCGAGTACGCCGAGGGCTGGTACGTGTTCTTCGCCACCCGCGACGGCACGGTCAAGAAGACCCCGCTGACCGAGTTCGCCTTCCGCCTGGCGCGCGGCAAGATCGCAATCAACCTGGACGAAGGCGACGCGCTGGTCGACGTGGCCCTGACCCATGGCGCCAGCGACATCATGCTGTTCGCCTCGAACGGCAAGGCGGTGCGCTTCGACGAGTCGGAAGTGCGCTCGATGGGCCGCACCGCCACCGGCGTGCGCGGCATCCGCCTGGCCCAGGGCGAGGAAGTGGTGAGCCTGGTGGTGCCGGACGGCGAGGGCGACATCCTCACCGCCAGCGAGCGCGGTTTCGGCAAGCGCACCCCGCTGGAGGAGTATCCGAAGAAGGGCCGCGGCACCCAGGGCGTGATCGCGATCCAGACCACCGCCCGCAACGGCAAGCTGGTCGGCGCGATCCAGCTGTCCGAACAGCACGAGGTCCTGCTGATCTCCGACGGCGGCACCCTGGTCCGCACCCGCGCCTCGGAAATCTCGCAGGTCGGCCGCAACACCCAGGGCGTGACCCTGATCCGCCTGTCCGAAGGCGAGTCGCTGCAGGCGGTCGAACGCGTGGATGCCTCGCTCGACGACGAGGAAGAAAGCGCTGGTCCGCGGGCGGATGATGCCGCGGCCGACGAGGCGGCGCCCGAGGCCTGAGGTCCGGGCCCGGGAACGAAAAAGCCGGCCTGGGGCCGGCTTTTTCGTTTCACGATCCGCTGCAGAGATTGCGGGCGACAGCCGCCCTCGCGATCACACGGTCCGGCACTGCCTCCAGCGCACCGCGTCCTCGCTGCCCGGGCGCGGGTTGAGCTGCACGCGCGACGTGCGCAGTGCCGGATAGCGCTCCAGCTCGGTGCAGATCAACGGCCAGACCAGCTGGTCGCTGCCATCGCGGTCGATTACCAGCGTGGCGCGGGTGAGCCAGTAGGCGCGGGTGATGCCCGGAACGGCGGACAGGGTCCGCGCGATATCGCCCTGGTAGCGGGCGAGGGTGGCATCGTCGGGGTTGTCGACGATGGCGTTCTGGTCCGCGGCGGGTGCAGTGTCGGCTGCGGCCGCCGGGGGCGTTTCCGCCGGCCCCGCTGCGGCGGTGGTGGCGGCGGCTGGTTCCGCGGCGACTCCCGTCTCCAGGCGTGGCAGCAGCACCGCCACGGCCAGGCCCAACGCCAGTGCGCCGCCCAGCGCGATGCCGCTGTGGCGCTTGGCCTGGGCACGTGCGGCCTTCTCGATGCCTGCGGTGGTGTCGCCCGGCAGGAACGGCTTGAGCAGTGGCCACAGCCGGCGGCCGTCGATCACTTCGATGCCTTGCGCGGCCGCGGCGGCCATCGCGTCGCGTTCGGCATGGCCCTGGGTGAGGAGGATGCCGTTGCGTGCACCGGCCAGGTCCATCGCGCCGACGAGTTCATCGATGCTCGAGGCGCCCAGGCGGTAGGCCATGCCGTGCTTGCACGATAGCAGCCAGCGATTCTCGCCGTCGGTCATCAGCAATTGGCTGCTGGTCGAATCGTTGCCCTGCTCGGGGCCATGGCTGGCATCGCGCAGGCCGCGTTGCTGCATGGCCTGGCCGATGATCGTGGCGAATTCGCGCCAGCGCAGGTTGGCCAGGGCGCGCAGGCCGGCGGCTGTCTCCGTTTCGGGGCGCCGCACCAGCCACAGATAGAGCACCGCCAGCAACGCTGCGAACGCAGCCAAGGCCAGCCCGAGAATCCAGGAAGACATGCCGATCCCTGTCATTTACCCCTGTACCGGGAGGCGATGTTACCCGGTTCCCGTGCCGGCCTGACGTCCGCGATCGCGATGGCATCCGCAGAACGAAAGAAGCCCGCCAGTCCGGTAGCCGAGAGGGGAGGGGAGCAAACGGCGGTTGGACTGGCGGGCCGATCCAATTCTGCCGGAGCATCTTGTGCTGTGCAACAAAAATGCCGCGCGAGGACACGCGCGGCCGTGCACCGTTCATCCCGTCGCCGTTGGTCCCGTGTCGTCGCCCATCGCCGCTTCATTGGCCGCGGCATCCGGACGCGAGCGCTGCAGTTCGCGGGTCAGTGCGTCGATGCGTGCACCCAGCGCGTCGAGGTCGTCGCGCGTGGGTACGTCGAGTTGCCGCAACGCCTGCTGCACGCGCTGCTCGAACATGCGACCCATGCTGTCCCAGGCTTCGCCGGCACGCGCCTGGGCGCGGCCCATGGCGGCGTCGAGACTTTGGCGCAGGTTCTCGAGGCGGCCGGCGGCGCCGCCAGCCGGCGCTGCGGTGCCGTCCTCGAACTGGCGACCTTCTTCGGCCAGCTGTTCGAACAGGCGACTGCCTTCGCTCTGCGCGCGGGCCAGCGCGCCGATTCCGGCGAGCCATACCTGGTGGGCGTTGTCGCCCATCTCGCGGGCGATGCGCGATGCCTGCGCCTGGAGGTCGGCGACGCTGCCCAGGCCGGGGGTGTGGTGGGGGTCGGCACTCATAACCGGTCTCGTGCGTGGAGGACCGGCGCAGTCTGCGCGGAGGGGCGATAAGAAGGCGTGAGCCGGCCTCAGTCCAGTCGTTCGCCCAGCACCCGGCGGATCTCCGCCTCGACCTGGCCGCGCAGCGCCGACAGCAGGAAGCCCAGCTCGGCGGTCACGCGCACCTGTTGCGGCAGCAGCTCGACGTGGCCGGTCAGTCCCGGTCCGGACAGGCGCACCGCCTCGCCTTCCCAGATGCCGGACACGCCGAAGCGCTCGCGCAGCTGCGCGATGATCGCATCGACGATGAGGCGGACCTCGCCTGCGTTGCGGGTGTGCGGATGCTGGATGTCGATACGGGCCATGGTGAACTGACGGACGTTGGGGCTGAAAGGTTAACGCGCCGGTGCATGGCCGGCGAGCGGGGGCACGCGATTTGCTAGGCTCTGCTCCGAATGACAGACCTGCATATCCACTTCAGCAATCGCCAGCAGGCCGACCACCCGCTGGTCCCCGGAATCCATCGCGTGATCCGCCAGGCCAACGGCGTGCTGGGCGTCGGGGATGCATTGCCCGGCGTCCTCATGGCGCAGTTCTGCCTGGACCAGCGCGGCCTGTGGCTGCAGGTGCCGGCCGGCGCACGCACCGTCCACGTCAATGGTCGACCGGTGCAGAAGATGGCGTTGCTGCGCGCTGGCGACGCGGTCTACGTGGACGGCGTCGAGCTGCTGGTCCGCGCCCCGCTGCGGAAGGCGGGCCCACTTGATCCGGGCGAGCACGCCGGTGACCCGCGGGTGGTCCTGCGCGGAGTGGGCGGGCAGCACCACGGCCGCAGCTACACGCTCGGCCCGACGCGCCTGGTCGGTGCCTCGCGCGAGGCCGATATCCGCATCGACGATCCCGCGTTCCCGGCCCGGCATGCGCTGATCGAACGGCACGGCGACGTCGTCCTGCTGCGCAACCTCGGCCAGGAGCCCTCCGTGGTCAACGGCATGGCGGTCCGCGAAGCGGTGCTGGGCCCTGGCGACCAGGTCGTGTTCGACGGGCAGCACCGGTTCGTGGTCGAGTTCCCCGCGGTGCCGTCGGCACAGGCGGCATCCGGATCGGACGAATCCGTGGATCCGGCGCCGGAGATGCCGGCCCAGTCGCCGGCGGGATCGACGCGGCGCCTGCCCTGGCTGCTGCTGGCCGCGCTGCTGATGGGCCTGGCCCTCAGCGCACTGCTGTGGTTCGGCGCACGCTGAACCGGCGCACCGCGCGCCAGCCAAGCAATACTGCGACGATCGCCACATACAGCGCCGGCTCGCGCACGTCGGATTTGACCAGCCACCAGAAGTGCAGCACGGCGAGCACAGCCACCGCATAGACGAGGCGGTGCAGCTGGCCCCAGCGCCGCCCGAGGCGCCGCATCCAGCCCAGGGTCGAGGTCACCGCCAGCGGCACCAGCAGCAGCCAAGCGGTGAAGCCGACGGTGATGTAGGGCCGCTTGGCGATCTCGGCGAAGATCTGTGCCCAGTAGCCACCCAGGTCCAGCGCCAGGTAGGCAGTCAGGTGCAGGCAGGCGTAGAAGAACGCGTACAGGCCCAGCATGCGGCGGAAGCGCAGCAGTACCGACTGGCCGCTGAGCTGGCGCAGCGGCGTCACCGCCAGCGTGAGCAGGAGGAAGCGCAGCGCCCACAGCCCGGTGCGGTGCTCGATCTCGGCCACCGGATCGGCGCCGAGCGCGTCGCTGCCGGTGCGCCAGACCTCGTACACCTGCCAGCCCAGCCAGGCGGCCGGGAGCAGCGCGGCGACATGGACGACGGCCTTGGCGGCGGCAAGGGCCGGCGACGTGGGCGGTCCCGCCGGGCGGCGGCTCACGCGGACCGGTTCCTGGCTGCCATCGCGGTCAGTACCACTTGCGCAGGTCCATGCCGGCATACATGGCGGCGACCTGCTCGGCATAGCCGTTGAACGGGCGGGTCGGGATGCGCTCGGCGAACAGCTTGCTCTTGCTGCCGGCGATCCTGCGTTCGGTCTTCTGGCTCCAGCGCGGATGGTCCACGGCCGGATTCACGTTGGAGAAGAACCCGTACTCCGACGGCTGCAGCTCGTGCCAGGCCGTCTCCGGCATGCGCTCGGTGAAGCGGATCGCCACGATCGACTTGATCGACTTGAAGCCGTACTTCCATGGCACCACCAGCCGCAGCGGCGCGCCGTTCTGCTGCGGCAGCGGCTTGCCGTACAGGCCGGTGGCCAGCAGGGTGAGCGGATGCATCGCCTCGTCGATGCGCAGCCCTTCCTTGTACGGCCATTCGATCGAGCGGTAGCGGATCCCGGGCATCTGCTGCGGGTCGGCCAGGGTGGTGAAGGCGAGGAACTTCGCCTTCGAGGTCGGTTCGAACCGCTTGAGTACCTCGCCCAGCGGCACGCCCAGCCACGGGATCACCATCGACCAGCCCTCCACGCAGCGCAGCCGGTAGACGCGCTCCTGCGGCGCCAGGCCGCGTACGAGGTCTTCCAGGCCGATACGGCCGGGCTTGGCGCATTCACCGTCCACGGCGACTGTCCAGGGCGAGGTGCGCAGGGTCTTCGCCGCGCGCGACGGATCGCCCTTGTCGGTGCCGAACTCGTAGAAGTTGTTGTAGCTGGTGATGTCCTCGTAGCGGGTCAGCGCCTCGTCGGTGCGGAAGCCGGCTTTCGCGTCGGCGGCGCTGATGGCGACCTTCGGTGGCGGTGGCGGTTCGGCCTCGGCGCAACCCGGCAGGGTCACCAGGAGCGGGCTGGCCGCAAGCGCCGCCAGCAGCCGGCGCCGGTCGCGGTACACGGCCTCGTCGGTGATCTCGGCGGAGGGGATGGCGGGCAGGCGGAACTTCGGCATCGCAGGGCTCCGGCGGAGGTTCTCGGAAGTTTGGACCGGGCCCGCGCCGCGGTGGTTCCCGCGCCGCGCGGCAGCCCACGGTGGCGGGTCTTGGTTGCGCCCGCAACCGCTGCACTGCGGCATACTACGGGCCCATTCAGGACAGGTGGTCCATGACGCGCGCCTACAACTTCAGTGCCGGCCCCGCGACGCTGCCGGAAGCGGTCCTGCGCCAGGCGCAGGCCGAGATGCTGGACTGGAACGGCGTGGGTGCCTCGATCGTCGAACTGAGCCACCGCGGCGCCGAGTTCATGGGCGTGGCCGCGCAGGCCGAAGCCGACCTGCGCACCCTGCTGTCGGTGCCCGACGACTACGCCGTGCTGTTCCAGGCTGGCGGTGCCACCACCCAGCAGGCGCTGCTGGCGCTGAATTTCGCCGCTCCCGGGCAGACCGTCGACTACGTGGTCACCGGTCACTGGAGCAAGACCGCGATCAAGCAGGTCAAGCCCTACGTCAACGTGCACGTGGTCGCCGACGGCGAGCCGGGCGGTTTCCGTGACATCCCGCCGCGTGACAGCTGGTCGCTCAGCAGCGATGCGGCCTACGTGCACATCACCGCGAACGAGACCATCCATGGCGTCGAGTTCCGTGACACGCCCGATGTCGGCGCGGTGCCGTTGTTCGCCGACTTCAGTTCCTCGATCGCCTCCGAGCCGCTGGACGTGTCGAAGTACGGCCTGATCTACGCCGGCGCGCAGAAGAACCTCGGCCCGGTCGGCGTGTCGGTGATGCTCGTGCGCCGCGAACTGCTCGAGCGCGCCGGCCAGCCGCGCGCGGACATCTTCACCTACGCGTCGCACGCCGCGCGTGATTCGATGCTCAACACGCCGCCGACCTGGAACTGGTACCTGCTCGGCCTGACCGTGAAGTGGATGCTGGAGCAGGGCGGGGTGGAGGAATTCGCCCGCCGCAATGCGACCAAGGCGAAGCTGGTGTACGACGCCATCGACGCCTCTGGCGGGTTCTACCGCAATGAAGTCGCGCCGTCGGTGCGCTCGCGGATGAACATTCCCTTCTTCCTGCCCGACGAGACGCTGACCACGCGCTTCGTCAGCGAGTCGAAGGCGGCCGGCCTGCTGGCGCTGAAGGGCCACAAGGCGGTCGGCGGCCTGCGCGCCTCGCTGTACAACGCCCTGCCGGTGGCCGGTGCGCAGGCGCTGGTGGACTTCATGCGCGATTTCCAGCAGCGCAACGGCTGAGCGCGCCCTGCGCGCGATACGCCCGCCGCAGTGCGGAGGGCATTACGGAGCACGGAACACCCCACATGGCATCGAAGAAGCCCGCCGCCGGGAAACCGGCCCCGAAGAAGAAACCGGCATCGGGCCGCGCCGCCCAGGCCGTCGCGCCGCCGCCGGTGCTGGCCGACGTGCGCGCCCAGATCGACGGCATCGACCGCAGGATCCAGGAACTGATCGCCGAGCGCGCGGGCTTCGCCCTGCAGGTCGGCAAGGCCAAGGGCAAGCTGGCCGCCGCCGTGGACTACTACCGCCCCGAGCGCGAGGCGCAGGTGCTGCGCATGGTGGTCGACCGCAACGAGGGTCCGCTCTCGGACGAAGTGCTGGTCCATGTGTTCCGCGAGATCATGTCGGCCTGCCTGGCCCAGCAGGAGCCGTTGAAGATCGGCTACCTCGGCCCGGAAGGGACCTTCAGCCAGCAGGCCGTGCTCAAGCATTTCGGCCGTTCGGCGCACGGGTTGCCGCTGGGCAGCATCGAGGAAGTGTTCCAGGAGGTCGAGGCCGGCAACGCCGATTTCGGCGTGGTCCCGGTGGAAAACTCCGGGCAGGGCACCATCCAGGTGACGCTGGACATGTTCCTGACCTCGCAGCTGAAGATCTGCGGCGAAGTGGAGCTGATGGTCCACCAGTACCTGCTCTCGCGCAGCGGCCGGATCGAGGACATCGAGCGGGTCTACGCGCATCCGCAGGCCTTCGCGCAGACCGCGGCCTGGCTGCGGTCCAACCTGCCGAAGGCCGAGAAGGTGCCGGTGTCGAGCAATGCCGAGGGCGCGCGGCGCGCGCGCGGCGCGGACGATGCGGCGGCGATCGCCGGCGAGAGCGCGGCGCATGTGTATGGCCTGAAGAAGGTCATCATGCGCCCGATCCAGGACGACAAGGACAACACCACGCGCTTCCTGGTGATCGGCCGCAGGATCTTCCCGCCGTCGGGCCATGACCGCACCTCGATCCTGGTGTTCATCCACGACAAGCCGGGCGCGCTGTTCGACGTGCTCAGTCCGTTCGCGCGGCACGGCATCAGCATGAACCGGATCGAGTCGCGGCCCTCGCACCAGGCCAAGTGGGAATACGCGTTCTTCATCGACCTGGCCGGCCACGTGGAGGACGAGGCGATGAAGCAGGCCCTGGCCGAGCTCGAGAAGGAAGTGGCGCAGGTGAAAGTGCTGGGTTCGTATCCGGTGGCGGTGCCGTAGGCGCCGCTGCGTGGACTGACGGAGATGGCGATGGCGAGTCCGAAGCGGTACTGGTTCCCGGCCAAGGAATTCGGCGTCGGCTGGGGTATGCCGCTGGTCCGGGAAGGATGGCTGGTCCTGGCCGCCTACGTCGCCGGCATCGCGCTGGTACACCATTTCCTGCCGCTGGCAGGCGATCCGCGTGGCTTCGCGGCCGGGATCGGCGGGCTGACCGCGTTGCTGATGCTGGTGTGCTGGCTCAAGGGTGAGCCGATCGGCTGGGCAGGCCGGCGCTGACCGGGTGCGTGGCCGGCGCAGGCGCGGCCGCGGGAAATCGAAACGAACGAATCTGATGGAGTGGTGATGTCGCAGCAGTCGCAGCATTGGGTCGCAACCGCCGGGCAGTCGCTGCGCGGCACGCTGGAAATCCCCGGCGACAAGTCGGTATCGCACAGGTCGGTGATGCTCGCCGCGCTGGCAGACGGCGTGTCCACCGTGGACGGGTTCCTCGAAGGTGAAGACACGCGTGCGACCGCGGCCATCTTCGCCCGGCTGGGCGTGCGCATCGAAACTCCGTCGCCGTCGCGGCGGATCGTGCATGGCGTCGGCGTGGACGGCCTCAAGCCGGCCGACGGTCCGCTCGATTGCGGCAACGCCGGTACCGGCATGCGACTGCTGGCCGGCCTGCTGGCCGCACAGCCGTTCGACAGCGTGCTGGTCGGCGACGAATCGCTGTCCAAGCGGCCGATGCGCCGGGTCACCGGGCCGCTGGCGCAGATGGGCGCGAAGATCGACACGCAGGACGACGGTACGCCGCCGCTGCGCATCCACGGCGGCCAGGCGCTGGCCGGCATCGACTACACGCTGCCGGTGGCTTCGGCGCAGGTGAAGTCGGCGGTGCTGCTGGCCGGCCTCTACGCGCAGGGCGAAACCGCGGTCACCGAACCGCATCCGACCCGCGACTACACCGAGCGCATGCTTTCGGCGTTCGGCGTGGAGATCGAGTTCTCGCCGGGCCATGCCCGCCTGCGCGGCGGGCAGCGCCTGCGCGCGACCGACATCGCGGTGCCGGCGGATTTCTCCTCCGCCGCGTTCTTCCTGGTCGCCGGCAGCATTGTTCCCGGTTCCGAACTGCGCCTGCGAGCGGTCGGCCTCAACCCGCGCCGTACCGGCCTTTTGCAGGCGCTGCGCCTGATGGGCGCCGACATCCGCGAGGAGAATCCGGCCACGCACGGCGGTGAACCGGTCGCCGACCTGGTGGTGCGGCATGCGCCGCTGCGCGGCATCGAAGTGCCCGAGGCGCTGGTGCCGGACATGATCGACGAGTTCCCGGCCCTGTTCGTAGCCGCCGCCTGCGCCGAGGGTCCCACTCTCGTGCGTGGTGCCGCCGAGCTGCGGGTCAAGGAGTCGGACCGGCTGGCGGCGATGGCGACCGGCCTGCGTACGCTGGGCCTGCGCATCGACGAAACGCCCGACGGTGCCACCATCCACCCCGGGGCACTGGGCGGCGGAACCATCGAAAGCCATGGCGACCACCGGATCGCCATGGCCTTCGCGGTGGCCGCGCAGCGTGCGACCGGTCAAGTCCGGGTGGAAGACGTGGCCAACGTGGCCACGTCGTTCCCGGGTTTCGACACCCTCGCGCGCGGCTGCGGGTTCGGGCTGCTCAGCTGACGCGACCGGCCGTCCGCGTCAGCCGCGGCGGAAGTCGACCGGCAGCTGCACCGTCGACGGCACCGGCTTGCCGTTGCGCATCGCCGGGGTGAAACGCCATTGGCGGGCGGCTTCGATCGCGGCCCGGTCGAAGGCGCGATCCCTGTCGCCGTCGCGGCGGATGATCTGGACATCGCTTGCCGCTCCACGCGCGTCGACCGCGATGCGCAGCAGCACGCTGCCTTCCTCGCCGCCGCGCAATGCCGTCGGCGGATACTGCGGCAGCGGGTTGCCGGCCAGCGGTTGCGGCGCGCGATAGGTGGGCGCCGGCAGCCGGCGTTCGACCACCGGTGCACGTTCGGCGACGCGGGCGCTGTCGCGGTGCGCGCCGGCGTTCGAACGCTGTTCCGGAACCGCCGGGGCGGTACTGGCGGGCGCCGGTTGCACTGCCACTGGCGCGGTCGCGGCCGGCGCGCTGTCCTGCCGTTGCGCGTACCACCAGATGCCGAGCGCGAGCAGGGCCAGCGCGAAGGCGGCGATCAGCATGGGCGAGCTGCGCTGCGGCTCTTCCGGTGCCGGATCAGCGTGGGTGGCACCGGAATGATGGTTCGTATACGTCACCATGGGCATCTCCTCGGCAGGGTGCATACCGAGTCTCCCGATGGCGATGTCACGGCCTGGTCGATTTCGGCTGAACTGCTCCGGACTTGCAGGCAGGGTTCAGCGAGTTGCAGGCCGAGTGAGCCCGGTGTTCATTCCATCTTGAAGTCGATCGGTATCGACAGGCTGCCGGCGATCGCGTTTCCGCCGGCATCGCGTGCGGGCGCGAAGCGCCACTTCGACACGGCCTCCACCGCCGCGCGATCCAGGTCGCGCGAACCGCTGCGTTCGAGCACGTCCACTGACACCGGCTCGCCCTGCGCGTCGACCTGCACCTGGACCACCACCGTCCCGGTGTCGCCGCGGCGCATCGCATCGACCGGGTAGCGGGGCGAGGGCGACTGGTCGGGCAAGGGCGAGGGTGCTTCCTGCTGGGCGTTGGCGCCCGCCGCCGGGGCGGTCTCTTCAATGCTGGGCGGCAATGGCGTCGGTTCGGCTGGTGCGGACGCGACGGGCGCGGCTTCTTCGACGACGCGAGGAGCCTCTCCCGCCGGGGCGGGCAGCGGCGTGGCCGCGTCGCCAGCCGCCATCGGCCGCGGCAGCGGCTCGAACGTCACCGGCGCGGATGCGGGTTGCACCGGCGCCGGCGCGTCGTCGCGCCGGGCTGCCAGCCAGACCAGGACGAACAGCAACCAGCCGAGGAGAAAGGCGGCGCCGACCAGCAGCCAGCGTCCGGGCAGGCGCTGGAGGAAACCGGGCAGTGCGGGCGAATGGGCCATGGGCGGGAGAATGGAGGGTCGACCGGATTCTGGCACAGCACCGCTGAATTGGCGGGTGCGGGCGGGCGCGACCGGTCGCGATTGGCGATAATGGCCGACCGCATCCGCCTTCACCACGACGCCTCCCATGCTCGATCCCGCGCTGCTCCGCAACCAGACCGCCGCCCTGGCCGAACGCCTCGCCGCGCGTGGCTACACGCTCGACGTCGCCTCGATCGAGTCGCTGGAGTCCGAGCGCAAGGCGATCCAGGTGCGTACCCAGGAGCTGCAGAACCTGCGCAATACGCGCTCCAAGGCGATCGGCCAGGCCAAGGCCAAGGGCGAGGACGTGTCGGCGCTGATGGCCGAGGTCGCCGGTTTCGGCGACGAGCTGAAGGCTTCCGAGGCGCGACTGGAAGAAATCCGTGGAAGGATCGACGCGATCGCACTGGGGATTCCGAACATTCCCGCCGACGACGTTCCGCAGGGCGAGGACGAAGCCGGCAATGTCGAGAAGCACCGCTGGGGTACGCCGCGCAGCTTCGACTTCCCGGTCAAGGACCACGTCGAACTGGGCGCGCGTCATGGCTGGCTCGACGCCGACACCGCGGCCAAGCTCTCCGGCGCGCGTTTCACCGTGCTGCGTGGCCAGTTGGCGCGGCTGCACCGGGCGCTGGCCCAGTTCATGCTCGACCTGCACACCGGCGAGCATGGCTACGAGGAAACCAGCGTCCCGCTGATCGTCAATGCCGATTCGCTGCAAGGCACCGGCCAGCTGCCGAAGTTCGAGGAGGACCTGTTCTCCACCGAGCTGGGCGAACACCGCCGCTACCTGATCCCGACTTCGGAAGTACCGCTGACCAATACCGTGCGCGACGAGATCGTCGAGGCCGAACGCCTGCCGCTCCGCATGACCGCGCACTCGCTGTGCTTCCGCGCCGAGGCCGGCAGTGCCGGTCGGGATACCCGCGGCATGATCCGCCAGCACCAGTTCGAGAAGGTCGAGCTGGTCTCGATCGTGAAGCCCGAGGACAGCGACGCCGAACACGAGCGCATGACCCGCGCCGCCGAAACCGTGCTGGAGAAACTGGGCCTGCCGTACCGCAAGGTCGCGCTGTGCACCGGCGACATGGGTTTCTCCGCGCGTCGCACCTACGACCTGGAAGTGTGGCTGCCTTCGCAGGACACCTACCGCGAGATCTCCTCCTGCTCGACCTGTGGTGATTTCCAGGCCCGGCGCATGCAGGCGCGCTGGCGCAACCCGGCCACCGGCAAGCCCGAGCTGGTGCATACGCTCAACGGGTCGGGCGTGGCGGTGGGCCGCGCCCTGATCGCGGTGATGGAGAACTACCAGAACGCCGACGGCTCGATCACCGTGCCCGAAGCGCTGCGCGCCTACATGGGCGGCGCCGAGCGCATCGCCTGACCCACTGCGCGGCGCGAGGCGTGATGCCCCGCGCCAGCCCCGGTCAGGCCGCCTTGCGTCCCGAAGCCACCGGCTGCGGAATCGCGGCCTTGGCTGCGGTGATCGCGTCGCTGCGGTGCTGCGGCGAATAGGCCACGCCTTCGGCGCGGACGAATTCGATGTCGTCGATGCCGAGGAAGCTGAACACCTGGCGCAGGTACGGTTCCTGGAAGTCGCTCGGCGCACCGGTGTGCAAGCCGCCGCGGCCGCTGGCGACGATGATCTTCTTGCCGCCGGCCAGGCCCTCGGGCCCGGTTTCGGTGTAGCGGAACGTGCGCCCGGCCACCGCGACCCGGTCGATCCAGGCCTTCAGCGTCGACGGCACGCTGAAGTTGTACATCGGCGCGCCGAGCACCACGACATCGGCGTCGAGGAACTGCTGCAGGGTCCGTTCGGCATCCTCGGCCTCGGCCGGGTCGGCCTTGGCCAGGCTGCTGCCGGTCAGGTGCGGCAGGGGATCACGGTCCAGGTCGCGGTATTGGACCTGAAGGCCATCCAGCGCGGCCGCCCACTGTGCGACGATGGCTGCGGTCAGCTCGCGGGTGACGGAGTTCTGGCCCAGGGCGCTGGAGTCGATGTGTAGCAGTTTCATGGTTGGTGTCCTGATCGGGGCGGCGGAATCGTCGCGTCCCGGACACTATCGGGCGTTGCATTGATGGAATAAAGGTGGTTATATGCTACCGTTTGTTCCGCATATGGAAATATCGTCATGCAGGACCTCAACGATCTCTACTATTTCGCCATGGTGGTCGAGCACGGCGGCTTCGCTGCCGCAGAGCGCGCGCTAGGCATTCCCAAGTCGCGGCTGAGCCGGCGCATCAGCCAGCTCGAGACCGACCTGGGCGTGCGCCTGCTGCAGCGCTCGACCCGCCGTTTCGCGGTCACCGACGTGGGCATGAGCGTCTATCGCCATGCCCAGACCATGCTCACCGAGGCCCAGGCCGCGCGCGAGGTCGTGGACCGGCTCAGTGCCGAACCGCGCGGCGTGGTCCGGGTCAGCGTGCCGGTCGCCATCGCCCAGCAGCAGCTGCCGAAGCTGCTGCCGAAATTCCTCGACCAGTACCCCAAGGTGCGCCTGCAACTGCACATCGGCAACCGGCGGGTCGACCTGATCAACGAAGGCTTCGACGTCGCACTGCGCGTGCGTGCGCGGCTGGACGACGACGGCAGCCTGGTGATGCGCAGCTTCGGCCAGATCCAGGAACTGCTCGTCGCCAGCCCCAAGTACCTGGATCGCGCGGGACGGCCGAAGGATCCGGCCGATCTGGCCTCGCACCTGACCCTGAGCATCCACGAGGACGAAGCGCACCAGCGCTGGGAGCTGCATGGCCCCGGTGGCGAGGTGCGGCGCGTGGAACTGCAGCCGCGCGTGGCCGGTTTCGACTTCCCGCTGCTGCAGGCGATGGTCAAGGACGGTTTCGGCATCACCATGCTGCCGGAGACGGTCTGCGCCGAAGCCGTGCGCCGCGGCGAACTGGAAGTGGTGCTGCCCGAGTGGTCGTTGCCGCAGGGCATCTGCCATGCCGTGTTCGCGTCGCGTCGCGGCCTGCTGCCGGCGGTGCGGGTGTTCATCGACTTCCTGGCCGAACACCTGCCGCAGCAGATCGAGGCTTCGCGCCTGGATTGCGGCAATTGCGGCGGTAAGGCGGGCGCGAAACAGGCAGAGGCCGCCGAGGCAGGCTGATCGCGCCGGCCTCGCGTGCGACAATCCGCCGGTCGTGCGAAGGCCACGACGGCAAAACGGAGAGATGGCCGAGCGGTTTAAGGCACCGGTCTTGAAAACCGGCGTAGTGGCGACACTACCGTGGGTTCGAATCCCACTCTCTCCGCCAGACACGCAAAGCCCCCGCAAGGGGGTTTTGCATATCAGGGGAAAGAGGGCCTGATGGAATCCCGAAGCCACGGCTTCCATGGGCTGAACCCCGGCCGATTCCGTGATTCCCGGTGCCTGCTTCCACGCGCTGCGAGGCGTGCGCAGCAAAGGTTTCGAGGGAAACCTGATGGCGACCATACGGATGCTTGCCGATTGTCATGGTCGAGGATAGGCTGTCCCCGGGACATACCGAGGGAGCGGCATGACCATTCGTGTTTTTCTTGTGGACGACCATGCACTGGTTAGGACTGGCCTGCGCATGATCCTGTCGGCGGAATCCGACATCCAGGTCGTTGGCGAAGCCGAAAGCGGCGAAGAAGCGTTGTCGCTGATCCGCAAGCACCGGCCCGACGTCGTGCTCTGCGACCTGCATCTGCCGGGCATCAGCGGCCTGGAAGTCACCGAACGTCTCATACGCGGTCGCGTGGGTAGCCGCGTGGTGATCGTGTCGGTGCTCGAGGACGGGCCATTGCCGAAACGGCTGCTTGATGTCGGCGCATCCGGTTACGTCGGCAAGGGCGGCGATGCACGCGAACTGCTCAACGCGGTGCGTGACGCGGCACGCGGCAAGCGCTACCTGGGCAGCAGCATCGCGCAGAACATCGCGCTGGCCAGCGTCGGCGGCGAGGCCTCGCCATTCGACACGCTTTCACCGCGGGAGCTGGAAGTGGCCATGCTGCTGGTGCAGGGGCTGCGCCAGGATGCGATCGCCCAGCGGCTTAACCTGAGCCCGAAGACCGTCAACACGCACAAGTCGCGACTGTTCGAGAAGGTCGATGTCGACGACACCATCGCCTTGGCGCGTCTGGCTGCGCGCTACGGCCTGATGGACCCGGTCGGCACCATCTAGGCGGCGGATCTCGGTGGCGTGTCCGGCGCGCAGCGCCGGACCGTGTTGCGATGGATCGGATTCCGTCCTCCCGCCACGACGGGAGGACGGGCAGGTTCGATCAGGCCTGCTGGTGTGGCGGTGCTTCCTTGTCGGTCACGGCACCATTGTCGTCGCGGGCGGCAGCAGTGTCAGCGACCTCCACTTCCGGCTTCTTCGTCTCGTCCACGATCGGCCCGGCCGTTCCTGGCGCGGTGGCAGGCACCGTGTCGAACAGGCCGCCTGTGGTCGGCAGTGACACTTCCGCTGCCGGCGCGGGTTCCGGTTCGTGCCCGACGTAGGCAGTCTCCTGGATCGGCTGCACCGTCGTTTCTGCCGCTTCCGTGCCCGGTTCGATCGCAGCAATGGTCGTTTCCAGCGGTGCGTCCGGCAGGGTATCGACCGCGATGGCGGCGGCTTCTGCCGGTGTGACCACTTCAGCCACTACGACCGGCTCGTCTGCGACAGCCTCGGCGGCGGCACGGGCCGGTTCGGCGGCGACCGGAAGCGGCTCGTCGCTCGTCTGGATCACGACAGGTTCCACCGCCCGCGCGGCCGGGGCCGGGGCAGGGGCCGCGACAGCTGCGGCCACCGGCTCCGGTGCCGACGGCGCTGCTGCCGGTTCGGCCTTCACCGGGACGGCGGGCGCGGCGATGTCGTCGAAATCGAACTCCGGCTGGTCGGCCGCGGCGACCGCAGGTGCGCCATCGGCTGCCAGCTCGACGGTGTCGTTGTCGCCGGTTTCGTCGTCACCGGCATCGTCCAGCTCGTCAGCCAGTTCGGTTCCGCCCTCGGCGAGGACGCCTGCGGCCTCGCCGCCACGACGGCGACGACGGCCACCACGACGACCACGGCGGCGACGGCTGCCACCCTCCGTCGTGCCGGCTTCACCTGTAACGGCGGCGGTCACGCCTTCAGTGGCTTCGGCAACGGGCGCCGGGCTGCTGGCGGCTTCGGTCGTCGCATCAATGACAGCGGGTACGGCGACCGCGGCGGCGGTCACCGCGATGGCCTCGGCCGGCGCGACGTCAGCCGGCACCGGCGTCGCGGCACGGGGCGCGTCTTCCGGGCGCTGGCGCGGTGCCGGCGCCTGCCGTGCGTTTTCCGCGTTCTCGACGGCCGGCTTCTGCGGCTTGGGCTGCTTCTGCTGCTGCGGCTGCTGCTGGCGGTTACCGCCCTGCTGGCCGCCACCCTGGCCCGGCTGCTGCGTGCCCTTCTGCGGTTGCTGCGAGCGCTCCTGCTTCGGCTGCTGGGGCTGCTGCTGGGCGTTGCCGCCCTTGCCCTGCTGCTGGCCGCGCTGCTGCTTCTGCTGGTTGCCGCGGTTGCCCTGCTGGCCACCTTCGTTGCGACCGTCACGGCGACCACGGTCACTGCGATCGCTGCGGTTGCCACGACCATCGTTCTGCGCCTGGCGTTCCGGCGCAGGTGCGGCCGGCGTGGTGTCGCCACCGAACAGGCGCTTGAAGAAGCCGACCACGCCACCGGAAGCCGGGGTGGGTGCCGGCGCGCGCGGCGCCGGGGCAGCGGCGACAGGCGCCGGGGCCTCCTCGCGCTCCTCGCGCACCGGGGCCGGGCGGGGCGGCGCCACGCGGGTCACCGCCGGCGGCGGCGGGATGTTGAGCTGGGCCTTGGTCAGCGCATGCACCGGCAGCTTGCGCGGGGTGCCGCGCTGGTAGCTCGGCTTGGTGCTTTCCTCGCCCAGCTCGTTCTCGCGCAGGCGGGTGACCTCGT
>JAGHZW010000176.1:0-11302 GCA_017745195.1 Pseudoxanthomonas sp.
CTCGTAGTCGAAGCGCGCGTCGTGGTACGGACGGGTGGCGTAGGTCTCGCGCCAGTGTTCCGGCGCGGCCATGCCGTGTTCGGCGGCCAGTTCGGCGGTGACATCGGGCACCTTCTCGATCAGGCGCCGGGCGATCTCCCGGACCTGCTGCGAGGTCGGGTCGGACGGATCCAGTGGGCGCTCCTGCGAGAGGATCTCCTGGTAGGCCTGCAGGCCCATCGCCCGCTCCTCCTCCGCGCCGATCGAGCTGTCGATCAGCACCGTCTCGCCGGTGTAGGGATCCTGGGTCCGGTTGGACAGGTAGTAGCAGCCACCGTAGGCGGCGAAGCCCAGCAGGATCAGCCAGCGCAGGTTGCCGAGGCCGAAACCGCGTCGGCGCGGCGCCTGTCCGTATCCCTGTCCCGCATCACCGGATTGGCCGAACGGATCCTGTCGCATCGCCCCTCTCCTGCTGTCAGATGCCGCGCACCAGGCGGAAACCGATGCGCGCGCTGGTCATGTCCGAATCCATCGGCGACCGCCAGGCCGAACGGGTCTGCGCCGGCGAGCCCGACCATACCCCGCCCCGCACCACCCGCGACCGGCAACCCGGATTGAACCACGCCGCGCCGTCGGCCGGCGCGCGCCGGTAGCTGGCGTGCCAGCAATCGGCAACCCATTCGCTGACATTGCCGGCCAGGTCGTGAAGGCCCCATGCATTGGGCTCGAAGCGCCCGGTCGGTGCCGGCCCCCAATAACCGTCGCCGAAGCCGACGAAGGCGTTGTTCCAGGTCCGGCCACTCGGCGAAACATCATTCCCGCCGGCGAAATTTCCCGAACCGTCCGGCGGGATCGCATTGTCGCCCCACGGGAAGCGCCCCGGGTTGCCGGCGCGCAGCGCGTACTCGAACTCGGCCTCGCTCGGCAACCGGTAGTGGCGCCCGGTCTGCGCCGACAGCCAGGCCGCATACGCCTCGGCGTCGCGCACGCTGACGTGCAGCACCGGGTCGTTCGGCGCCGCCGGCCGGCCGTCGTAGCCGGAGCGCCAGTCCGCACCGCTGCGCCGGGCGAAGTTGCCGCTGCGCTCGTCGTAGACGATCGAATTGCCACGCCGCGTCGCGCGCGGACGCGCACCGGCCTGGGCGACGTAGCGGCCGAACTCGGCCACCGTCACCTCGGTCAGCGACATGGCGAAACCGCGCTCGAAGCGCACGTAATGGGCCGGCTTTTCCGCGTCGGCCGCACCCGGTTCCGAATCCAGCGCGCCCATGCGGAACGCGCCGTGCGGCACCACCACCATCTGCGGGCCGCGGCTGCCCTCGGCCAGCGCGTCGGTGAACACCTGTCCCGGCCCGAACACGCCGTAATGGGTGGCCAGGTCGATCCGCTGGCGCAACTGCGCAGCGACCTGGTCGCCGGCCGGCGCGATCTGCAGGATATCGGCCAGCCGGGTCCGTGCATCGCGCAGGCCTTCGCCACCGCGCGCCAGGTCGCGCAAGGCGATGTCGCGCAGGGCGAGGATCCGGGCGTTGCGTGCCGCGTCCAGTCGCTGGCGGGCATCGCGCACCGCCCCGGCTTCGTCCTCGCGCACCGCCTGGGCGTGGCCCAGCCATTGCTCGGCCGTGGCGAAGTCGAGCCCCGCCACGGCCTGTTCGGCCCGGTCGATCGCTGCGCTCTCCACCGCCGCGCGGCCCTGCAACGCGCGCGCATCGTCCGGCTGCAGCGCCAGCGCGTCGCGGAAGTAGGCCAGCGCACCATTGCCCTGCTCGCCCAGCCGACCGGCGCGCAGGTCGTCTTCGCCGGCGCGGTCGAGCGCGGCCAGGCGGCGCGCCGCCTCGACGTCGCGCTGCAGCTGCTGCACCCGGGGATCATCGGGCGCCAGCGCACGTGCGACCGCGGCCAGCTGTTCGGCGCGCGGCAACCCGCTGGCGTCCTCGCCTGATCCACGCAGTGCGGTGCGCGCCTCGGCCACGACCTTGCCACGCGCGCGCTGCAGGCCACGCTGCGCCACGCGGTCACCGGGGTCGGCCTCCAGCAGCGCCAGGTAGATCGGCACGGCCGCGGTGGCGTCCTCGAACAGGTGCCCGGCCTCCAGTGCCCCGGATGCGCGCCCGTACCACGCCGCCCGTTCGCCGGGATCACCGAGTTCGACCTTCGGCGGCGTCCACACCCCGACCACCGCATGACGCTCGTCGCCGGTCACCGTCACGCTCGGCCGGCCGCCGCCGGTGGGTGGCGCGCCATCCGGTCCGGCCGGGCCGGTGGCCACGGGCACGCCGGGCTCCGGCGCGCGGCCGCACCCAGCGGCCAGCAGGACCGCGATGCATAGCAATGCCCGGGCGCTCGTGCGCAAGACCGCTCCTTCGTATCCCGTCCGCCTCCGGCGGTTTGACGTTAGGCTATCGCAGCCCGCACGGGCAACCGAGAACACCACCGGAACCGACGTGTCAGAACCCCTCTGGATCAACGACCCCACCGAGCTCCTGCGCCGCTTGGAGCACGCCCCGTCCCGCATCGGCCTGGACACCGAATTCATCCGCGAACGCACCTACTGGCCGCGCCTGGCGCTGGTCCAGATGGCGGTCGGCGACGAGATCCTGCTGGTCGACCCGCTGCTGCCGGGCATGGCCGCCGCGCTGGCCGCGTGGCTGGACGCGCCGGGCGTGCTGAAGGTGATGCACAGCGCCAGCGAGGACCTGATCACGTTCAAGTGCGCCTGCGGCACCCTGCCGCGGCCGATGTACGACACCCAGGTCGCCGCGGGCCTGGCCGGGACCGGCGCCGGCCTGGGCTACCAGAAGCTGGTCGAACAGGTGACCGGCGTGGTCCTGCCCAAGGGCGAGACGCGTTCGGACTGGATGCGCCGGCCGCTGAGCGCGGCCCAGCTCGAATACGCCGCCGACGACGTGCGCCACCTGGCCGCGCTGCACGATGCCACGGCCGGGCGGCTGCGCGCGCTCGGCCGCGAAGCCTGGCTGGCCGAGGATGTCGAGCGCATGCTCGCCACCGCCGCGCGCGAGGAGGGCGAAACCTGGCCGCACCTGTCGATGCGTTCGGCGCAGTTCCTCGACGCTGCCGGCCAGCGCCGCCTGCTGCGGCTGCTGCGCTGGCGCGATCGCTACGCACGCGAGCAGGACCATCCGCGCAGCTGGGTACTGGACAACGACCTGGCCTTCACCCTGTCGCGCGATCCGCCGGCCGACGCCGACGCGCTGCAACGCCGCCTCGACGCCATTCCGAAGTCGCCGCGCCGGCTCGCTGCGGCGATCTGGCAGGCACTGTCCACGCCGCTGCCCGACGAGGACCGGATGCCGGCGCCGGCGGGCGACCCGGACCGCAACGCGATCAAGCGCCTGCAGGACGCCGTGGCCCGGCGCAGCGCGGAACTGGCCCTGCCCGACGGTGTGCTCGCCTCGCGCCGGTACCTGGAAGCGTTGCTCGAGAACGGCCAGTGGCCGCCCGCATTGCAGGGCTGGCGCCGCCGCGAGCTTGAATCCGCGCTGGCGCCCCTGTTGGCACCTGCCGCTTCGACAGGCTAGAATCGCCACCTCGCACAGGCGACCTGTCGCATCTGTGGGGCCATAGCTCAGCTGGGAGAGCGCGTCGTTCGCAATGACGAGGTCGGGAGTTCGATCCTCCCTGGCTCCACCACTTTTCCAAAAAGCCACCTCCGGGTGGCTTTTTCTTTTCCACGCCCGGACCGGCCCCGGCGGATCCACCGCCTCCGCACCGGGAATCGCGATCGTTCCGGCACGAAACGATCGACATCCGGCCCCCGCTTTCCCGCGATGCCGGGCGCAACCACCGGACCGATCGCGTGCTGCGCGCACGACGCGCCATATACGATGCGCATTGCAAGGCATCGCCGCGGAGACGCATGAAATCCTGGCTGTCCACACTCGTGCTGCTGGTTATCTGCGCCGCAAGCGCCGCCTCGCCCGCAGCGCCCACCATCCGAGTCGATCGCATCGATACCTCCACCGCGGCGACGCGGCCCGCCCCGCTGGCCATCGGCGGTCGCGCCGTTGCTGTTGCCGGCGGCGGGGCGGTCACCTACCAGTGGCCCGGCGTCTATTTCGAGACGGCGTTCCGGGGCAGCCAGGTGGATTTCGGCATCGGTCCGGGCCAGGTCATCCTCCACGTCCAGGTCGACGGCGAACCGCTCGCCACGCTGCGTCGCCCGGCCACCGGCCGCTACCGCATCGCGGGCCTGGCGCCCGGGCCGCACCGGGTCCGCATCGACGTGGCGACCGAGAGCCAGGCCGGGCCGGACCGCTTCGACGGCTTCTTCCTGCCGCCGGGCAGCAGCGCCCTGCCGCTGGCGGAGCCGGCGCGGCGGATCGAGTTCATCGGCGACTCGCACACCGTCGGCTACGGCAACCTGTCGCCGCAGCGCGACTGCAGCGAGGCGCAGGTGTGGGCGACGACCGACACCACCCTGGCCTACGGCCCGCGCGTGGCCCGCCACTACGATGCCGGCTACCGGGTCAACGCGATCTCCGGCCGCGGCGTCGTGCGCAACTACGGCGGAATGCCGGCCGACACGCTGCCGCAGGCCTATCCGTACCTGCTGTTCGACCGCTCGGCGCGGGATGGGGACAGCGGCTGGCAGCCGCAGGTCATCGTGATGGCGCTGGGCACCAACGACTTCTCCACGCCGCTGGCGGCCGGCGAACGCTGGAAGGACCGCGCAGCACTGCATGCCGACTACGAGCGCGGTTACGTCGCCTTCGTGCAGTCGCTGCGCGGGCGCCATCCGCATGCGCGGATCGTGCTGTGGTCGACCGGCCTGTTCGATGGCGAGATCCGCTCGGAAGTCGGGCGCGTGCTGGCGCAACTGCGCGAGGCGGGCGAGACGCGCACCAGCCACCTGGCGATCGACGGCCTGCAGATGGGCGGTTGCCATGCGCACCCTTCGCTCGCCGACCACCAGCGGATCGCCGACGCGCTGGTCGCGCATATCGATGCGCTGCCTGCGGCCTGGGACGACTGAGCCGCCGGATCAAGGCGCGGGGGCGGCCCAGCGGGAGCCTTCCCGCCACGGCCGGCGGTGGCGGAACAGCACCAGGTACACGCCGGCGGCCCACGCCAGTCCGGCCGCCCAGCCACCGAGCACGTCGGACGGGTAATGCACGCCCAGGTACAGCCGCGACAGGCCGACCAGCCCGGCGAATGCGATGGCGGGCACCGCCACCAGCCAGCGCCAGCGCGTGCGCCAGGCCAGCAGCACGACCACCGTCGCCAGGGTCATCGAGCCCATCGCGTGGCCACTGGGAAAACTGAAGGTGGTCTCCGGCGCGATCGACTCCCACAGCGAAGGCCGCTGGCGCTGGAAAAAAGCCTTGGTCGCCAGGTTCAGCAGCGCCGAGCCGGTGAAGGCGATGATCGCGAACGCCGCCTCGCGCCAGCGGCGCCAGGCCAGCAGCGCCAGCGACAGCAGGATGTCGACCGGGACCACGCCGTATCGATAGCCGGCCAGGCTGATCCAGACGAACACCTCGTCGGCCACCGGCGACGTCCAGGCCCGCAGCCGCAGCAGCAGCGCGTCGTCGAAGACCAGCGCCTCCATTTCGTGGATCTCGTCGGCCAACGCCGCGAACAGCCACAGCGGCAGCAGCACGCCGGCGAACAGCAGCGCCAGGTAGCCCAGGTTGCCGCGCAGCACCGCGGCCAGGGAAGACAGCCCCGGAAAAACCTCAGCCGGCCTTCCGCGCATAGCGGGTTTCGACGTAGTCGTCGATCAGCGCCACGAACTCGGCGGCGATGTTCTCGCCCTTCAGCGTCACCTTCTTCTCGCCGTCGATGAACACCGGCGCCGATGGCGCCTCGCCCGTGCCCGGCAGCGAAATGCCGATGTCGGCCTGGCGCGATTCGCCCGGGCCGTTGACCACGCAGCCCATCACCGCCAGCGACAGGTTCTCCGCGCCCGGGTGCGAGATGCGCCATTCGGGCATCTTCGCCCGCACGTGTTCCTGCACGGTCTTGGCCAGTTCCTGGAAGAAGGTGCTGGTGGTGCGGCCGCAGCCCGGGCAGGCGGTGACCATCGGCGTGAACGCGCGCTGGCCGGTGGTCTGCAGCAGTTCCTGGGCGACCACCACCTCGGTAGTGCGCGGCTGGCCCGGTTCGGGCGTCAGCGAGATGCGGATGGTGTCGCCGATGCCTTCCTGCAGCAGCACCGACAACGCGGCCGACGAAGCGACAATGCCCTTGCTGCCGATGCCGGCCTCGGTCAGGCCCAGGTGCAGCGCGTAGTCGCAGCGCGCGGCCAGGTCACGGTAGACCGCGATCAGTTCCTGCACGCCGCTGACCTTGCAGCTGAGCACGATGCGCTCGGCCGGCAGGCCCAGTTCCACCGCGCGCGCGGCCGACTCGACCGCCGACAGGATCAGCGCCTCGCGCAGCACGCGCCCGGCGTCCCAGGGTTCGGCACGGCCGTGGTTCTCGTCCATCAGCCGCGCGGCCAGCGCCTGGTCCAGCGAGCCCCAGTTGGCACCGATGCGCACCGGCTTGCCGTAACGGATCGCCGCTTCGATGATCGAGGCGAACTGGGTGTCCTTCTTCCTGCCGAAGCCGACGTTGCCCGGATTGATCCGGTACTTGGCCAGCGCTTCGGCGCAGGCCGGCTCGCCGGCCAGCAACTGGTGGCCGTTGTAGTGGAAGTCGCCGATCAGCGGCACGTCCACGCCCATCATCAGCAGCTTCTCGCGGATCCGCGGGATCGCCGCGGCGGCTTCCGGCGTGTTCACGGTCAGGCGGACCAGCTCGGAGCCGGCGCGCCACAGTTCGGCGACCTGCTTCACCGACGCGGCCACGTCGGCGGTGTCGGTATTGGTCATCGACTGGACCACCACCGGCGCGCCACCGCCGACGGCGACGCCGCCGATCAGGACCTGGCGGGTAAGGCGGCGCGGCCACGGGGCGGCCGATGCGGGGGGCGTGGGGCGGGTGATGGCGTCATGCTGCATGCGCGCCATTCTAGACGGCCGGCGCGAACCGTGCCCTGACTGCAATCCGCCTGACCGCTCAGGAATCGAGGCGCCGGGCGGCCGGACGACCGAGCAGGAAGCCCTGTCCGCAGCTGCACCCCATCTCTGCCAGGGTGCTGCGCTGGGCTTCGGTCTCGATGCCCTCGCCCACCGTTTCGATGCCCAGGGTGCCGGCCAGGGCCAGGATCGCCCGGACCAGGGCCAGGCTCTCCTCGCGGCCGCCCTCCTCGTCCAGGCCGGCGACGAAGCTGCGGTCGATCTTCAGTCCGGAGATCGGGAAGCGATGCAGGTACGACAGCGCCGAGAAGCCGGTGCCGAAATCGTCAAGCTGCGCCTGCACGCCGTGCTCGCGCAGGGTGTTGAGGATGCGCAGGGTGCGCGGTGCATCGTCCAGCAGCGCGACCTCGGTGATCTCCACGCGCAACCGCGCCGGGTCGGCGTCGGCCGCGTGGAGCAGGCCGAGCAGGCGGTCGGCGAAATCAGGCGAACGGAAGTGCCGCGGCGAGACGTTGACCGAGATGTAGCCGCTGCCGCCGCGGGCCAGCTCCCCGATCACCTGTTCGTACAGCAGCCAGTCGACCTGCTCGATCAGGCCGCTCTCCTCGCCCAGGGCGATGAAGGCGGCCGGCGCCAGCAGGCCGCGGCGTTCGTGCTGCCAGCGCAGCAGCGCCTCGTGGCCGATCACCTCGCCGTCCTCCAGGCGCATGATCGGCTGGTAGTACGGCAGGAAATCGCGGCTGATGATCGCCCGGCGCAGGTCGGCCTCCAGGTCCAGGCTGCGTACCGCCTGTTCGCGCATGGCCTCGTCGAAGATCGCGTAGCGGTCGCGGCCTTCGTTCTTGGCGCGGTACATGGCCGCGTCGGCGTCGCGCAGCAGTTCTTCGCCGATCGTGTAGCGCGGGTTCCACAGCGCGATGCCCATGCTCGCCGAGGGGAACAGTTCGCGCCCGGCGACCCACAGCGGCCGGCCGATCAGCGCCAGCAACCGTGGCGCCAGGTCGCGCACGCTGTCGCCGCCGTCGGGACAGCTGACCAGGATGGCGAACTCGTCGCCGCCCAGGCGCGCGACCACGTCGTCGGCGCGCATCGCCGAGACAATGCGCTTGGCGACCTCGACCAGCAGCTCGTCGCCGGCGGCGTGGCCGATGCTGTCGTTGACCAGCTTGAACCGGTCCAGGTCCAGGAACAGCACGGCGAAGGGCATGCCGTCGCCCAGCTTGGCGCGGTCGATCGCGCTGGCCATGCAATCCAGCAGGTAGGCGCGGTTGGGCAGTCCGGTGAGCGTGTCGTGCAGGGCCTGGTGGGTCAGCCGTTCCTCGGCGCGCATGCGCTCGCCGATCTGCGCGACCAGCTGTTCGTTGGCTTCCTCCAGCTCGGTGGTGCGCTCGACCACGCGCTGCTCGAGTTCGGCATGAGCCGCGCGCAGGCGCTCCTGCGCGCGCTGCCGGGCCAGGCCATTGCTGATGTTGTGGGCGACGAAGGTCAGGAGGCGCTGGTCGTCGGCGCTGAAGCGGATGTCGGCGGTGTAGCTCTGCACCGCCAGCACACCGACCACCTCGCCGTCGCGGTGCAGGGGCACGCCCAGCCAGCTGTAGGCGGTGTTGCCGTACTGGTGGATCTCGCCCTCGCCGGCCAGCCGGTCGATGTCGGTGCGGTCGGCCAGCACCGCCTCGCGGATCCGCAGCACGTACTCGGTCAGGCCGTTGCTGAGCCTGCGCGGTGGCCGGTGGTCGCCCTTCTCGTCGACCGAGTACACGAACTCGATCGACTCCTGGTCGTCGCTGACCAGGGCGATGTAGAAATTGCGCGCGTAGATCAGCTCGTCCACCGCCGCATGGACCTTGGCGTAGTACTGCTCCAGCGACTCGGAGCTCATCGCCATCTCGGTGATGCGGAACAGCGCGTGCTGCAGGCGCTCGGCGCGCTGGCGCTCGACCACTTCCTCCTGCAGCTCGCGGTTGGCGTGCTGCAGCTCGACGGTGCGCTCTCGCACCCGGCGCTCCAGTTCGACCTGGGCCTGGCGACGGTCGATGGTTGTGAGCACGTGCTGGGCGACGTAGCCCAGCAGCGCCCGGTCCTCGTCGGTGTAGCTGGCCGGGCGGTCGTAGCTCTGCACCACGATCGCGCCGCAGACCCGCTCGCCGCGCTTCATCGGCACGCCGAGCCAGTCCTGGCTGTCAGGGCCCTGGATCGGGCTGTACGGCACCTGCAGCTTGCGCCGGATCAGGTTCGACGGCCCGCGCAGCGCACTGCCGTACCGGAGCAGGGCGAAGGTCAGGCTGTTGGGCATGTCCTCCTCGGTCCACTCCTGCTCGGGGTCGGGCTGGTAGGTGTCGGCCTCGTCGGCGAAGTAGATGAACCGGAGCGACTCGCGGCTGTCGTCGCAGGTGACGATGTAGCAGTTGGGCGCGTACATCAGCGAGCCGATGATCGCGTGCAGGCGGTACAGCATGTCGCCGGTCTCGCCCTCGGCACTGGCCAGTTCGGCGATCTCGTAGAGCGCCTGCTGCAGCTGCCGCGACTTCTCCAGCTTGTCCATGCGCGCCTGGGCGCGGCTGGCCTCCAGCGCCGAGCCGAGCAGCGTCCGCGCGGTGGTGGCCCACTGCTCGCGCGTGGCCTCGTCCATGGCCTCCTGCAGCTGCACGACGACGGACAGGTTCGCGTCCTCGTCGTCGTGCCAGGACAGCGACAGCGTGCCCGGTTCGTCCGGCAGCGAGCCGGCCTCGGCCAGGACCAGCTCCAGGCGCCGCGCGGGACCGGCCTGCATCGACGGAGCCATCAGGAAATGGCTGCCCAGCACCGTGTCACGCCAGCCCACGGCCAGCTGGGCGCCGGGCGGCAACAGCGCATGCAGGGCCGCCACCGCACGCTCGAGCGGCGTACGCGGAACGGCCGCCTGCGCGACGGTTGTGCCCTCGACTGTGCCTGCTGAAACCATGTATCCCCGACGACCCCGGCCCCTCGCCGCCAGCATAACGCCGCCGCACCCGCATATGCCGTACCGGACCCCACCGGGCAGCGCCGGACGTTGTCATCGGCATGCCATTCGTCGATGCCCTCCCGTTCGCCCCCGGCGCCATCGGTCGCATGCACCCGCTTGCACCGCACGCGCCGAACCGTAGTCTGGTCGCCATGGACCAGCCCGTGGCCGGATCGACCGATGACGCACTGATGCTCGCCTGGGCAGGCGGCGACGCGGCCGCGTTCGAGGCACTGTATGCCCGCCACCGAGGTCCGCTGTACCGGTTCATGCTCGGCCAGCTGCGCGACCGGCCGCTGGCCGAGGAGCTGTACCAGGACGTCTGGCAGCGGGTGATCGCCGCCCGCGCCGGCTGGAAACCCGACGCGGCCTTCTCCACCTGGCTGTACCGGATCGCCCACAACCGGCTCAACGACCACTGGCGCGCGCAGCGGCACCGGCCGCCTGCCCCGATCGACGCCGACCTGCGCACCGCCGCTTTGGCCGATCCGGACGACCCGGAGCGCCGCGCCGGCGCCGACGAAATCCGCCAGCGCCTGCAGCACGCGCTGGACGAACTGCCCGACGAACAGCGCGAGGCCGTGCTGTTGCGCCTGCAGCAGGAACTGAGCCTGGAGGAAATCGGCCGGATCACCGGCGTCGGCCGGGAAACGGTCAAATCGCGGCTGCGCTATGCGCTGGACAAGCTGCGCGCGAGGTTGAATCCATGAATCCGCAACACGATCCCCTGGATCCGCAGGAACGGGCGCTGGCCCGCCTGCTGGACCCGACACCGGTTCCGCCCGCGGAACTCGACGCCCGCATCCTCGCCGCGGCGCGCGCCGCAAGCCGGCCCACCCAGCCGAAAGCCCCGCGCCGCCACCGGCGCTGGCCGGTCGCGCTGGGCCTGGCCGCCTCGGTGACGCTGGCCATCGGCGTGGCCTGGCAGCTGCGGGAACCGCCGCGGCCCGCCGCGGAACTCGCGATCGTCGCCGATGCGGTGCTCCCGGCCGCGACAGCCGACATGCCACCTCCGCCGCCCCCCGCTCCCGACGCGCCGACGGCGGCCGAGCGGCCCGCGCCCGTCGATCCGCTCACCGCCGAGGCGCACCGCGCCGCGGTGGCCGCGGGCACCGAGCGTTCGCGGCAGCGCTCGGAGAAGGCCGGCCGGCAGGTCGAACTGCAGGCCGAAGCCGAGGCCGCATCGCGGAGCGAAGCCGTGCGCGCACAGGAAACGGCGGTCGCGACTGCCCAGGTTCGCGCGACCCAGCGGGCCGAGAAGGCGGCCCGCCAGGCCGACCTGCAGGCTGCCGCGGTGGAAGTCGAGCAGGCCCGCGCGCAGGAGGTCGCCGCCGCCGCCGCGCTGGCACGCATGTTC
>JAGHZW010000176.1:11360-13592 GCA_017745195.1 Pseudoxanthomonas sp.
ATGCCGAACTCGAGCAGCGCGTGGTCCAGGCCGAGCGCCAGGAATCGGCGATCGCGTCCGCGCCACCCGCGCCGGTGGCTGCGGCGCCCGCCCCGGTCGAAGAGGTCGCCGAAGCACCACCGACGGATGCATATCCGGCGCCGGCACCGGCCCCGCCGCTGGCCGAATCCGTCGTGGTCGACGGCATGACGCCCGCCGTCGCCGTGGCGGTCGGCGAAGACGAGCGCCTGCCCGCACCGGAATGGCTGCAGCGCATCCGCGAGCGCCGCGACCGTGGCCAGATCGAGGAAGCCCGGGCCAGCCTGGAGCGGTTCAGGGTCACCCACCCGACCACTCCGGTACCCGCTGACCTGAAACCACTGGCGCGCTGACGGCGTCGCCCGCGCCGGCCGTCGCAGGCGCGGCGGCTACAATAGGGCGAGAAATGACCGATACCCTCGCCGCCCCCGCCACGCATCTGCTCGAAGTGCGGCACAGCCGGTTCCTGGCCCACGCAGCGCCGGTCGAAGGTCCGGCGCAGGCCATGGATTTCATCGCCCGCGTCGCCGACGCCGATGCCACCCACAACTGCTGGGCATGGCGGCTCGGCCAGGACTACCGCTCCAGCGATGACGGCGAACCCGCCGGCACCGCCGGCCGCCCGATCCTGGCGGCGATCGACGGCCAGGGCTACGACCGCATCGCAGTAGTGGTGGCGCGCTGGTTCGGCGGGATCAAGCTTGGTGCCGGTGGACTGGTCCGCGCCTATGGCGGCGCTGCCGCCGAGTGCCTGCGCCTGGCCACCCGCCAGCCGCTGGTGGCGATGGCCGAGATCGAACTGGCCTGCGGCTTCGAGGACCTCGGCGCGGTCCATGCCGCCCTGATCACCCATGCCGCCGAAAAAACCGGCGAACGCTTCGAGGCCGACGGCGCGCACCTGTCGCTGCGCCTGCCCGCCGCGCAGGTCGCGGCGCTGCAGGTGCGCCTGCGCGACGCCTCCCGCGACCGCGTCCGCTTCCACCCCATGCAGCCCCCGGAGAAACACCCATGACCGACCGCGACGCCGACAGCACCGACGGCAACGGCAGCGAACGCGGCGGGCGCCTGCGCCGGCTCGGCAGCCTGCGCACGCTGTGGCCGTTCGTGCGTCCCCATCGCGGCCTGTTCTTCGCCTGGCTGGTGGCGCTGGCGGTGTCCTCCAGCGCGACCCTCAGCCTGCCGGTGGCGGTGCGCTACATGATCGACCACGGCTTCAACGCCGGTGGCGGGCAGATCAACGCCGCGTTCGGCCTGCTGTTCGTGGTCGCGGTGGTGCTGGCGGTGGCCACGGCGGCACGTTTCTTCTTCGTGTCGCTGCTCGGCGAGAAGGTCGTGGCCGACCTGCGCGGCCAGCTGTACGCGCACCTGGTCGCGCTGGACCCGGCCTTCCACGATCGCAGCCGCAGCGGCGAGCTGGTCTCGCGCCTGTCCGCTGACGGCGAACTGCTGCGCAGCGTGATCGGCACGACCATGTCGGTGGCCCTGCGCAGCACGGTCACCGTGATCGGCAGCCTGGTGATGCTGTTCGTCACCAGCCCGCACCTGGCCGCCTATTCGCTGGTCGGCATCCCCCTGTCCGTGCTGCCGATCGTGCTCGGCGCACGGCGGCTGTCGAAGGCCTCGCGCGCCAGCCAGGACCGCGTCGCCGATGCCAATGCGCTGGCCGCCGAGACCCTGGGCGCGGTGCGCACGGTCCAGGCCTATGCGCGCGAACCCTACGAACGCGGCCGTTTCGGCGCCGCGCTCGACCTGGCCGTGGCCACCGCGCGGCGCCGCATCGGCGCGCAGGCGGCGGTCACCGCCGCGGCCATCGTGCTGGTGTTCGGCGCGATCGTGCTGGTGCTGTGGTCGGGTGCGCACGACGTGATCGACGGCACGATGAGCCGGGGCACGCTCGGCCAGTTCGTGCTGTACGCGCTGATCGGCGGCGGTTCGGTCGGTGCGCTGGCCGAGGTCTGGAACGAACTGCAGCGCGCCGCCGGCGGCATGGGCCGCATCTCCGAACTGCTCGACGAACGGCCGCAGGTCGCCGCGCCGGCGCAGCCGGTGGCGCTGCCGGTGCCGGTACGCGGCGAGATCCGCTTCGAGCAGGTCGTGTTCCATTACCCGGAGCGGGTCGACGCACCGGCGCTGGAAGGCTTCGACCTGCACGTGCGCCCCGGCGAGACGGTCGCGCTGGACGATCCGCAGGCCGCGGCCTACGCGCGGATCGCC
>JAGHZW010000176.1:13629-14427 GCA_017745195.1 Pseudoxanthomonas sp.
GTCGCTGCTGCTGCGCTTCCACGATCCGCAGTCCGGCACGGTGCGGATCGACGGCATCGACCTGCGCGACACCGATCCGTCGCGGCTGCGCGAACAGGTCGCGCTGGTGCCGCAGGCGCCGGTGCTGTTCGCCGCCAGCGCGATCGACAACATCCGCTACGGCCGCCTGCAGGCCAGCGACGAGGAGGTCCGCGCCGCCGCGCGCGCCGCCGAGGCCGACGGCTTCATCGAGGCGCTGCCGCAAGGCTATGCCAGCGAACTGGGCGAGCGCGGCTCGCGCCTGTCCGGCGGCCAGCAGCAGCGGATAGCAATAGCCCGCGCCCTGCTCAAGGACGCGCCGGTGCTGCTGCTGGACGAAGCGACCAGCGCGCTGGATGCGCAGAGCGAGCGCGCGGTGCAGCACGCGCTGGAGAACCTGATGCGCGGCCGCACCACCCTGGTGGTCGCGCACCGCCTGGCCACGGTACTGCGCGCCGACCGGATCGTGGTGATGGACCAGGGCCGGATCGTGGCCGAAGGCACCCACGACCAGCTGCTCGCCCAGGGTGGGCTCTACGCCGAGCTGGCGCGGCTGCAGTTCCTGGATTGAACGGCTGCGTCGCGAGCGCACGCCGGCCCGGCGTCGGGACGGCGCTGCGGAAGCTGGCGCCGCCGCAACCGCCTAGGCCGGCAGTGCGCGGTCCAGGATCGCGATGAAATCGACGCCGGCCGGCAGCGTACCCATCGCCAGGCCGTGTTCCCCGCCCAGGCGGCTGCGCAGGAAGGCTTCGGCCAGCGGGCTGCCGGCGGCCTGCAATA
>JAGHZW010000176.1:14463-40002 GCA_017745195.1 Pseudoxanthomonas sp.
GCGCGCGCGCCTGCAGCTCGAGCACATCGGCGGCCGAAAGCCGGTGCTCGAGCCGGGCGACCTCGCGCTCCAGCAGCGGATGCCGGTCGGAGGCATCCAGCAGCGCGGCGCGCAGCGCATGGGCCGCGGCCGGCTCGCGCGACAGCGCGCGCAGCACGTCCAGGCACTGGATGTTGCCGCTGCCTTCCCAGATCGAGTTCAGCGGCGCCTGCCGGTACAGCCGCGGCAGGATCGATTCCTCGACGTAGCCGGCGCCGCCCAGGCACTCCTGGGCTTCGTTGACCAGCGCCGGCGCGCGCCGGCACAGCCAGTACTTGCCGACGGCCGTGGCGATCCGCGCGTAGGCCGCGGCCTGCGGATCGTCCGGCGCGGCATCGACCGCCGCGGCCACGTGCAGGGCGAAGGCGGTGGCGGCTTCGGACTCGATCGCCAAGTCGGCCAGCACGTTGGCCATGAGCGGATGCGCGACCAGCGGCCGGCCGAAGGCGAGCCGGTGCCGCGCGTGGTGCAGCGCCTGGGCCATGGCCATGCGCACCTGCGCGGCGGCGCCGAGCATGCAGTCCAGCCGGGTCAGCATCACCATCTCGATGATGGTGGCCACGCCACGGCCTTCTTCGCCGACCCGCCAGGCCTGCGCGCCGCAGAACTCGACTTCCGACGAGGCGTTGGCCCAGTCGCCGAGCTTGTCCTTCAGCCGCATCAGCCGGAACGCGTTCTTCGCGCCATCCGCCAACCTGCGTGGCATGAGAAAACACGACAGCCCGGCGGGCGCCTGCGCCAGCACCAGGAAGCCGTCGGACATCGGCGCGGACATGAACCACTTGTGCCCGACCAGCGCATAGCCGTCGCCGCCCGGAAGCGGCGTGGCGGTGGTCGTGTTGGCGCGCACGTCCGAGCCGCCCTGCTTCTCGGTCATGCCCATGCCGAGCGTGATCCCGGCCTTGTCGCGCGTCGGCACGTCGCGCGGGTCGTAATGCGGCGCGGCCGCCTTGTCGGCCCACTCGCGCAACGACGGCTCGCGGCGCAGCACCGGCACCGCGGCGTGGGTCATGGTCAGCGGGCAACTGGTGCCGGCTTCGGCCTGGTGGTGCAGGTAACTGAGTGCGGCACGGGCCACGTGCGCGCCGGGCTGCGGCTCGTGCCATGGCAGCCCGGCCACGCCGTGCACCTTGGCCAGATCCATCAGCCGGTGGTAAGCCGGGTGGAACTCGACCGTGTCGATGCGGTGACCCTGGCGGTCGTGGGTGCGCAGCCGCGGACGGTCGCGGTTGGCGTCGAAGCCGAGCCGGTACAGCTCGTCGCCGGCCAGCCGCGCGTAGACCTGCAGCGCTTCCATCCAGGCGGCCGCGCCGCCGTCGGCGACCGCGTCGCGCAGGGCCGCGTCGTCGGTCCACAGGTCGCGCGGCTCGAACGGCGGCGGCTGGTTGCCGACCCGGTGGGTCTCGAACGGCGGCAGGTCCTGCATGCCCGGCACGTGCATGGCGATCCTCCCGGCCCGGACCGCGGCACGCCGGCCGCGGCCGTGCTCAGCTGAAGTCGAAGTTCATCGCCGCGCCGACCGGTGCGACGAAACCGCCGGACACGTAATCCACGCCGGCGCTGAACAGCTGGCTCATCGCCGGCGCGTCCTCGACATCTTCGGCCAGCGTGGTGATGCCCTCGTCGCGGGCCCGCGCGGTGATTTCGCGGACCTTGTCCTGGGCTTCGCCCGGCTTGCCCATCTCGTCGGTCAGGCGCGGGTCGATCTTGAGAAAGGCCGGCTTGAGGTGGGCCAGCAGCTGGAACGAATCCAGCCCCGAACCGAACTGCTCCATGCCGAAACGGCAGCCCATCGGCGCCACCGCGGCGAGGAACTGCTGGGCGTTGCGCAGGTGGGTGAACACCTTTGCCTCCGGCACCTCCAGCCACAGCCGCTCGCCGGGCACGCCCTGGGCGGCCAGTTCGCGCCTGACCAGGTCGACCATGGTCGGGTTGGCGAACGAGGCCGGGCTGATCCGCACCAGCATGCGCGTCTGGCGACCGGCGCGCTCGCGCTCGCCCAGCACGGCGATCGCATGGCGCACCACCCACAGGTCGATCTCGCCGAGCAGGCCGTGCTCCTCGGCGATGCCGAGGAAACCGGAGGGCGTGACCAGCTCGCCGCCGGCGTCGACCCGCAGGTGCGCCTCGTACAGCTCGCCGGGTTCGCCCTGCAGGCTCATCATCGGCTGGTAGTGGAGGACGAAGCCCTCGCCCACCAGCGCTTCGCGGATCCGCGCCACCCAGAGCTGGACGCGCTCCTCCTCGGCACGGTCGGCCGCGCCCGGATCGAACACCTGCACGGTGTTGCCGCCCAGCTCGACCGCCGAATGCAGGCACTGGTTCGCCCGCGACAGGATCTGCGGCACGCTGGCGATCTTTTCGCCGACCTGCACGCCGCCGATGCTGGCGGTCACCGTGACCGAGCGGGCACCGACGCTGAACACGTGGGTGGCGAACGCCTCGCGCAGCGCATCGGCAGCCGCGCGGGTGCGTGCATGGCTGCCCTCGAGCAGCAGGGCGAAGCTGTGCTCGCCGAAGCGCGCGACGCGGGCGTCGGCATCGACCGTAGCGCGCACCCGCGCGGCCAGCGCGCCGATCAGCGCGTCGGCCGAATCCAGGCCGATGTCCGGCAGCAGCCGCGCGTAATGGTCCGGCTCGACCAGCAGGAAGCCGTACTGGCCGCCGTCGCGGCCGACCGTGGCCACCGCATCCTCGAGCAGGTGCATGAAGGTCGGCCGGTTGAGCAGGCCGGTGACCTGGTCGCGGCGGCGCAGCTCCTCGACCTCGCGCGCCAGCTCCGGGTCCAGCTCCTCGCGGCGGCGGAACACCACCTGCACGCAGGCCTCGCCCTCGTAGCTGGCGGTGGCGAATTCCATCTTCGCCGGGAAGGTGCTGCCATCGACGTGGCGCGCCTCCATCAGGTATTCGGCCGGCGGCGGCTCGCCCTTGGACAGCGACTTGAGCAGCTGCTTGAAGCCTTCGATGTGCTGCGGGCCGACCAGGTCCAGCAGCGACATGCCCTCGACCTCGTCGAACGCCTCGAACCCGAACATCTCCAGGTAGGCGTCGTTGGCGCGGATATGCATGCCTTCGTGGATGTAGGCCACCGGATCGCGCGAGGAAGCGATCAGCGAATCGCAGCGGCGCTCGGTCTCGCGCAGCTGCGCCTCGAGCCGGCGCAGGCCGCGGCGCGCCTCCAGGTCGGCCCATTCGCGGCGGACCGTTTCCAGCAGGTGTTCCGGGCGGTGCCGGAGCACCAGCGCGCGGGCGCCGCCGCCGAGGCTGGCGAGCACCGCCGCCTCGTCGATGCGGTCGACCAGCTGCAGCAACGGCAGGTCCTTGCCGCTGGCGGCGACCTGGGTGCGGACCTGGTCCAGCGGCATCGACACCGCGTCCGTGGCCACCACCAGGTCGATAGCCTGGTTGCCGAGCATCTGCGCCAGTTCGGCCGCGTTCTGCGGGCGCAGCGGACGCACCGCGATGCCGCCGTTGCGCAGGGTGCTGACGATCGCTTCGGCGTCTTCCACGCGGTCGTCGACGATGAGCAGGCGGATCGCGGTGTCTTTCTGCATGCGTTGGGCCAGGGGAGCCTTGGGGAATGGCGCGCGGGGGAATGCGCCGGAATGCCGGTTTAATACACGATGGCCGCCGGAGCGTCCATGATGCGTTGCGCGAAAGCCGCCCTGCGTCACCGGCCGCGCTAGCATGCGCGCTGGCCCGTTGCGGGCATGGGCATGGGAAGGAGGACGCCAGCATGGGCATCGAGATCGAACGCAAGTTCCTGGTCGCTGGCGAGGGCTGGCGCGCCGCGGCCGAACGGGTCCAGCCGATGGCGCAGGGATACCTGAACGACCTGGCCGCGGTCGAAGGTGGCACCCAGCGGGCATCGGTGCGGGTACGGATCGAAGGCGGGCACGCCTTCCTCAACATCAAATCGCGCGAACCGGGACACACCCGCCAGGAATTCGACTATCCGGTGCCGGTCGCCGACGCGCGCCAGCTGCTGGCGCTGTGCGTCGGCGGACTGGTCGACAAGCGCCGCCACTACGTGCGCCACGAGGGCCACCTCTGGGAAGTGGACGAGTTCCTCGGCGAGAACGCCGGCCTGGTGGTGGCCGAGATCGAACTGGACTCGGCCGACGAGGTCTTCGCGCACCCGGCATGGCTGGGCCAGGAGGTCACCGACCTGCAGCGCTACTACAACCTGGCCTTGGCGGAACGGCCGTATGCGCGCTGGAGCGCCGCCGAGCGCGACGGCGCGTCCTGAACCTTGAGCGCCCCGCCTGCCGCCCCCATCTGCTGCCCATGAGAATCGACATCTGGTCCGACGTGGTCTGCCCCTGGTGCTGGATCGGCAAGCACCGCTTCGAACGTGGCGTCGAGCTGCTCGGCGCCGATGCACCGGCGCTGGACGTGCACTGGCACCCGTTCCAGCTGGATCCGGACGCCGACGCGACCCCGATCCCGCTGCGCGAGGCCTACGCCGCCAAGTTCGGCAGTGCCGAGCGCACCGCGCAGATCCTGTCCCAGACCCAGGCGACCGCGCGCGCGGAAGGCCTGCCGATGGATTTCGACCGCGGCCAGGTCCGGGTGACCACCCTGCCCGCGCACCGGCTGATGTGGCTGGCCGCACGCGAAGGCGACGCGCCGGCGGTCGGCGAGGCGCTGTTCCGTGCCCATTTCGCCGAAGGCCGCAACCTGGCCGATCCGCAGACCCTGGTCGCTGCCGGCGCCGCCGGCGGGCTGGCGCCGGAGCGGATCCGCGCCTTCCTCGACTCCGACGAGGGCCTGGCCGAGGTCCGCGCGCAGCTCGGCCAGGCGCAGGCGATGGGCATCCGCGCGGTGCCGACCTTCGTCATCGATGGCCGCTACGCGGTGCAGGGCGGCCAGGCACCGGAGCTGTTCGCCCAGGCGCTGCGCCAGGCGATGGCCGATGCCGCACCGGCGCCCGCCGCCGGCGAAGCCTGCGGCCCGGACGGCTGCGCCGTGTAGGTCAGGTCCACGCGCCCGCTGACGGTGGCCCGCCGGGGCGTCGCCGGCGGCCCGGCTCCTACAGCTTCACCCGCATCTGCGACAATGCGCCGGCGCGCGGACTGCGCGCGACATGGAGTTCCCCGCATGCTCGTGATCGGCGTCGCCGGCACCGAACTGACCGCGCAGGAGCGCGACTGGCTGCAGCACGACGCGGTCGCCGGCGTGATCCTGTTCAAGCGCAATTTCGCCTCGCGCGACCAGGTGGCCGAGCTGTCCGCCGCGATCCGCGCCGCCGCGCCGCGCCCGCAGCTGGTCTGCGTGGACCAGGAAGGCGGCCGGGTGCAACGCTTCCGCGACGGCTACAGCGCCCTGCCGCCGCTGCAGCGCTTCGGCGAGCTGTATGCAAAGGATCCCCCGGCCGCGCTGAAGCTGGCCGAGGAACACGCCTGGCTGATGGCCAGCGAGGTGCGCGCCAGCGGCGTGGACCTGAGCTTCGCCCCGGTGGTCGACCTGGCCCGCGGCAACCGCGCCATCGGCGACCGTGCCTTCAGCGACGACCCGCAGGTGGTCGCCGCGTTCACCCGCGCCTACGTGCGCGGCATGCACAGCGTCGGCATGGCCGCCACGCTCAAGCACTTCCCCGGCCACGGCACCGTGCTCGAAGACACCCACTTCGACGCCGCGGTCGATCCGCGCACGCTCGACACGCTGCGCGCCGAGGACCTGGTTCCGTTCGTCGCGGGCATCGAGGCCGGCGCCGACGCGGTGATGATGGCGCACGTGGCCTATCCGCAGGTCGCGCCGGAACCGGCCGGCTATTCGCCGCGCTGGATCGGCGGGATCCTGCGCGAGGAGATGGGTTTCCGCGGCGTGGTCTTCTCCGACGACATCGGCATGGCCGCCGCGTATTCGGCCGGCGGGGTCAAGGCGCGGGTCGACGCGCACCTGGACGCCGGTTGCGACGTGGTCCTGGTCTGCCATCCCGAGCTGGTCGACGAATCACTGCGCGCGGTCGAAGGCCGCCGCCTGAATACCGCAGCGCTCACCGGCCTGATCGGCCGCGGCGCGCTGGGCTGGGCCGGCCTGCTGGCCGACGCCCGCTACGACGGCGCGCAGTCGCGCCTGCCCTCCACGGCCGCCTGACCGGCCCGTCACCCTTACTTCCTTTTCCGGTAACCCCATCCGATGTCCGAACTCCTGATCGCCGAAGTCCTCGAAAAATCCGACCTGCTGGTCGACCGTCCCGCCATCGACGCGGCCATCGCGACCATGGCCGACGCCATCGCCCGCGACTACATCGGCGAAGTACCGCCGCACCGCCTGGGCGACAGCTTCGTGCCGGTGTTCCTGACCGTGATGCACGGCGCCCTGCCCTTCGCCGGGCAGCTAGCGCTGGAGCTGGGCGCGCGCGGCCTGGACCTGCAGTTCGACTACCTGCACGCGACCCGCTACCGCGGCCAGAACCAGGGCGGCGAACTGGTCTGGAAGCATCGCCCGGCCACGTCGCTGTACGGCCGCCGCGTGCTGATCGCCGACGACATCCTCGACGAAGGCCATACCCTGGCCGAGGTGCGCCGCTGGTGCATCGAACAGGGCGCCACCGACGTGCGCATCGCCGCGCTGACGGTCAAGCGCCACGACCGCTGCGTCGACGGGGTGCGGGCCGACTACGTCGGCCTGGAGCTGCCCGACCGCTACGTGTTCGGCTTCGGCATGGATTACTCCGAACAGGGCCGCAACCTGCCCGCCATCTACGCCCTGAAGGACTGAGGCCGGCATGGACATCGCCCTGGCCGTGATCGGTGGCACCGGTGTCTATCGCCTGGCCGCGCTCGAGGACGTGGAGGCACGGCACGTCGACACGCCCTACGGCGCGCCGTCCGGGCCGCTGCGCATCGGCCGCCTCGGCGAGCAGCGGATCGCGTTCCTGGCCCGTCACGGCGAAGGCCACGCCCTGCCGCCGCACAGGGTCAACTACCGTGCCAACCTGCATGCGCTCAAGCACATCGGCGCGAAGCGCGTGCTGGCATTGAACACGGTCGGCGGCATCACCGACGCATACGGCCCGCGTGTCCTGGCGTGCCCGGACCAGCTGATCGACTACACCTGGGGTCGCGAGTCGACCTTCTGGGACGGCGAAGGCGAGGCCCTGCACGTGGATTTCGGCCACCCCTACAGCCCGATGTTCCGGCACAAGGTGTTGGCAGCGGCGCGGGTGACCGGCGCGCGCGTGGTCGACGGCGGCTGCTACGGCGCCACCCAGGGCCCGCGCCTGGAGACCAATGCCGAGATCGCGCGGATGCGCCGCGACGGATGCGACCTGGTCGGCATGACCGGCATGCCCGAGGCCGCGCTGGCCCGCGAGCTGGGCCTGGAGTACGCCTGCCTGGCGATCGTGGCGAACTGGGCCGCCGGTTGCGGCGATGCGCAGGAGATCACCCTGGCCGAAGTGCTGGACAACGTCGCCGCCGCCTCCGCCGGCCTGCCCGAACTGGTCGCCGAACTGGCCCGCGGCTGACCTGACCGCGGCTGGCGACCGCCCGGGGGTGAATCCGCGACAGTGTTAGCGGTAACTCTTGCATTTGTTACCACGCACGCATTGTCAGGCGCCGCGAGGCTTTGCATACTCCGCCTCGCGGCAATCGCCGCGCATTCCGCCAATCAAGGATTACGCAGCATCATGGCCAACGGTACCGTCAAGTGGTTCAACGACGCCAAGGGTTTCGGCTTCATTTCGCCGGAAGATGGCAGCGCGGACGTGTTCGCACACTTCTCCGCGATCAACTCCAAGGGTTTCCGCTCCCTCAGGGAAGGTCAGCGGGTGAGCTACGAGGTGACCCAGGGCCCGAAGGGCGCCCAGGCCTCGAACATCACTCCGCTCGACTGATCCGGTCCGGAGAGAGTCCTGCAGAAAACCCCGCCGCAAGGCGGGGTTTTTTTCATGGCGCGGCGAGCGGCTCAACCTCGTGCAGGAATGCGCCGTGGCGCAGGAACTGCAGCGTCTGCCCGATCACCACGTCGTTGACCATCATGAAGGTGTGGTTGACCGGCAGCACCAGGAAGTCGTGCATGCCATCGACCCGGGCCCGCCCCACCGCGACCTTGCCGTCGTTCTCGCCGGGAATGCGGGTGGCCAGCAGGCTGTCGATCGCGGTCGCCTCGTTGCCGGCGATCACGCCCAGCGGGAAGTCGACCGGCCCCAGCCGCGCGGCGATGCCGTCGGCCCCCGTCACCAGCTGCGCGCCCGCCGGTCCGTTGAAATGGTCGTAGAGGGCTGTGCCCACCAGCGCGTCGGCCACCTCGCTGCCCTGGTTGGGCGGACCCAGCATCACCACCCGGCCCAGCCCGTCGATGCGCGCGTGGGTGACGAAATGGATCGTGCGCGCGCCCGCCTGCCGGCATTCGCGCACGCCGCGCGGGACCGCCTCGCGCGCCGAGGCCTCGATGGTCTGGCTTTGCGAGGGATAGTCGATGTTCGCGGTGGCGTAACCGGCCTGGCGCAACGCCGCCTCGAGCCGTGCCAGCGAGCGGTGGGTCCGGCCCAGCCCGTGCAGCAGCACCACGCACTGGCCTTCGACCGCGGGCAGCGGCGGCGGGTCGACCGGTTGCGGCGGCACGGCCGATGCACCGCCGGCGACGAGGCCGAGCAGCGCGAGCGTCCATCGTTTCCACGCCGGCACGGCACGGCGCGTCATCCCGGCTGTGGCGCTGCGCTCCATCCGCCCGGTCCGCCCGAAGTCCCGCCGGAACTATAGCCCGGCCCCGATGGGGCGTCCGTCGCGGTCCCCCGGTTCCGCCCGGCTCTGCTACAACTGCCCGCATCGGGAATGCCGCCTTGACCGAAGCTGGACGCCGGCATCCGCGCGCAGCGGAAACCGGCCGTCGCACAACGCACCCGGACGCGAGGTTCCGATGCGCCGATTCCGTGCCTGCCTGGCCGCGCTGTTCGCCGCCGCCGTCATGACCGCCTGCCAGCCGCCGGTGCGGCTGATGCCCGCGCCGACGGTGTTCCTCAACGGCGGGCCCAACCTGTTCGGCGCCAACGCCAACCTCGACCGCAGCAACGCGATCCAGGTCTTCTACGCCACCAACCGGGTGCCGTTCGGCCCGGCCGATGCGCGTGCCTACGCGATCTTCCCGGACGACGCCCTGCACCTGGGCGTGGCCGACCTGAGCATCGGCGGCGGCGACTGGGACTGGCTGTACGAGCTGTCCACACGCGCCTCCAGCGGACCCCGGCCGCAGATCCTGGTCGATGCGATGCGCGAACGCGCGTCGATCGGCATCGGCGCCGCCGCAGCGGACGCGGAGGCGCTGGCCTTCTTCGCCCAGATCGACCAGGCCCTGGCCACCAGCGCGGATCCGGACCTGACCATCTACGTGCACGGGGCCAACACCGGCGTCGGCCGCGCCACCGCGCAGGCGGCGCAGTACCGCCACTTCACCGGGCGCAACTCGGTGGTGCTGTCCTTCATCTGGCCGTCGGCGGAAAACTTCATGCGCTTCTCGCACGACGTGGACAAGGCCACGGGCACCGCGCCGGCCTTCGCCCAGCTGGTGCGGATGCTCGCGCAGCACACCCGCGCCCGGCACATCAACGTGATCGCCTACAGCTCCGGGGCGATGGTCGCCTCGCCAGGGCTGGCGATCCTGGGCACGCCGTCGGCCGGCTACGACCCGGGATCGCTGCGGCTGGGCGAGGTCTATTTCCCGGCGCCGGACGCCGACTTCCGCCAGTTCGTCGCCGAGCTGCAGGTCTACCACCGATATCCGCGACGGGTCACGGTCACCGCCAACATGCGCGACTCGGTGCTGGTGCTGTCGCGCCTGCACCAGCGAGGTTCGCGCGCCGGCCGGCCAGATCCGTCCGAACTGGCGGCGGCGGACGCGCGCTGGCTGGTCGACGCTTCCCACCGGCTGGATTTCGACCTGGTCTCGGCCAGCGCCGACGACCTGCCGGGCATGGACCGGCGCTCGCACATCTTCTGGTACGACCATCCCTGGGTCAGCAGCGACGTGCTGTTGAAGATGCTGTTCCAGATGACCCCGGACCAGCGCGGACTGCAGCGCAACCTCAGCGGCGACCAGCTCCAGTTCTGGACGTTCCCGCAGGATTACGAGGCCAGGCTGGACACGGTCATGGATGCGCTGGCGACGAAGGCAGCCGCCGCGCGTCACCAGGAGCCTTCGCCGCGGTGAGCCGCACGGCCGGGCTGCCCGGCCGTGCAGCCGCAACTCAGGGTGGCGTCACCGTGACCTGCGCAGGTCGCGCCACGCCGGTGCCGCGCAGGGTCGGCTGGTACATGTCCTCGGCCTGCGGCGGCGGCACGGCATACACACCCGGCGTCACCGCGCGCACCAGGTAATACAGGCGCGCGGTGCCGCCCCGCCCCAGCGCCAGTGCGGCGACATAGCGGTCGTCGCGGTATTCCTCGTGGCGCAGCTCGGCCTGTTCGCCGCGTTCGGACAAGGCCACGCCCTCGATGCTCACCCCGTCCCACTGGCGGCTGTCGCCGAGGTTGAGGTTCTCCGCCTCCAGGCCTGCGGGGAGCAGGTCGGTGACCAGCGCGTCGGGCATGGCCTGTTCGGCCTGCAGCGTCAGCCGCGCGACCAGCACCTGCCCTTCCTTGAGTGTGCCTCCCTTCCACGGCGTACCGTCGGCGAGGAACCAGTCGCGGCTGATTCCGACCCGGCGCTTGTCTTCCGCAGGCGGCTGCCGCGGGATGCCGGCGACTTCAATACTGGCGTAGTACGGGCCACCGTCGGGTTCGAAACGCAGGCCGCGGACCAACGCGGCGTGGTCGAGGCGACGGACCAGGCGCACGCCCGGTTCCAGCACCTGCGCCTCGCCACCAGACAACAGGCGCCCGGCGACCTGCCGGCCACCGCCGGCATCCAGCGCCCGGCCCAGCCTGGCCAGCGCCATCTGTTCCTGCGTGCTCAGCCACAGGCGACCGCCATGGTCCTCGTCGCGACGTGCCTGCAGCACCCGCGCCAGGTCCACCGCGCGCGCGTCGTACTTCGCGTCGGCCTGCCCGCGCTCGTGCAGCAGCGCGATCATCAGCGCGTCGTCGCGGATGCGGCTGCCGTAGTCGCCGAGCCACGGCGGGCGGCTGTCGGGGTCGCGGGCGAAGCCGTCGGCAATGGCCGCCGCGCCGCGCTTGCCGTCGCCCTGCAGGACCAGGGCCAGGCCGAGCTGGACCAGCGGCAGGCCTGTCAGGCTGGCGTCCTTCTCCTGGTCGTAGAGCGCCCGCAGCGTGCCCAGCGGCGCACGGTTGACCCGGGCCAGCACGTAACCGGCATAGGCACGGTTGGCGAAGCGCAGGTGGTCGCGATGGTCGCGGCCGTAGAACTGCGCGCCACCGGCGAGCAGGTCCTCGGACAGGCGATCGAGCGCCTTCTGCAGCACGCCGTCGGGCACGGCGAATCCGGCCTCGCGCGCGTCGAGCAGGAAATCGACGATGTACGGCGTAAGCGCCGGCTCGGTGTCCGAATCGTCGCCGCCCCACAGCGAGAAATGGCCGTTGCCGCCCTGCATCGCCGCCAGCCGGCCGAATGCGCCTTCCAGCCGCGCACGGCGCGTGGCCGCGTCCAGCCCGCGCGTGCCAAGCCGCTGCGCGGTCGCCGCATCCATCAGCAGCGCCGCGTAGCCCTTGCTGGTGGTCTGCTCGGCACAGCCATAGGGATAGTCGAGCAGGCCCTGCAGGGCGCTGGCGAACGGGATCGGCGGCGAGGCGGTCACCTGCATGCGTACGTCGACGGTATCGGCGATCAGGCCTTCGGCGAGCGCGGTGTCCAGCGACAACGGCGCACCGTTCTCCAGCACCCGGGTCTGTACGCGCAGCACGCCCGGCCAGGCCGCGCGCACCGGCAGCTCGTAGCGACGGTCCACCGCGTAACCGCCGCCGTCCACGCGCACGCGCACCTTCGCCACCGCGTTGCCCGGCTGGGCAAGCAGCGGGAAATCGAGCGTGGTTTTCGCGCCATCCTCCAGGCGCAGGCGGCGCTGGCCTTCGCCGACCGAGAGCGGACCTTCGCCTTCGACCCGCACCCGGAACTCGCCGGCCGCACCGCTGAAGTTCTGCACGTCCAGGCTGACCGTGCCGCGGTCGCCGGGGGCGAGCACGCGCGGCATGCCGGCTTCGGCGACTACCGGCGCGCGCACCAGCGCCTCGCCGTCGCGCTTGCCGTAGCGGTCGTCCGCATACACCAGCGCCGACACGCGCAGGGTGCCGTTGAAATCCGGCAACGGCAGCTTCAGTCGCGCATTGCCCTGCGCATCGAGCGCCACCGGGCCGGAGAACAGGTCAACGGTCTGCACTCGCGCGGTCGGCCGACGCGCCTGCGGCAGCGCTTCCAGGGCGATGTCGCCACCGAAGCGCTGCCGGGCGTTGCCGCCGGCGAAGCTCTCGATCACCCGTCCGTACACGTCGTAGGCGTCGGTGGCCAGGCGGCGCTGGGCGAAGAAATGCGCGTTGGCATCGGGCACCGGGAAACGGGTGATGTTGAGGATGCCCACGTCGGTGGCCGAGACGGTGACGTGCGCCTTGCGGCCAGCCAGCTGCGGCACGCTGACCGTCACCGGCAGGTCCTGCTGTGGCCGGCTCTGCGCGGGGAACTTCAGCCCCACCGCGACCCGGCGGTCGTCGCGGCGCATCGGCACATGGGCCACGCCGACCGCACGCGCCGGTGTCACCTGGCTGGCCGCCGAACCTCCGCGGAACACCAGTGCGGTGACGTAGACGTCGTGCCGCTCCCAGTCGCCGGTGACGGGAATCTCGAAGGTGCCGCTGGCCTTGCCGTCCTGGCCGCGCAACTCGATATCGTGCGCGTACAGCAGCCGGTCGCTCTCCACCAGCAGCACGCCGCGGCCGGCGTGCGGCGGGGTCACCGTGACCTTGAGCGTGTCGCCGGCGCGGTAGCCGGTGTGGTCCAGGGCCAGCTTGACCTTGTCCGGGCGCGCGTCCGGGCCGCGATTGTCGTCGCCCCAGCTCCAGCCGGCACGGAACGGATAGCGCATGGTCAGGCCGGTCGCGGGATCGAGCACGTCGACGCGGTACTCGCCCCACTCCACCGGGAAGTCGAAGCGCGCCGCGGTGCTGCCGACGTCGAGCGTGCGCGTCTCCACGTTCTCGAAACGGCGGGTGAAGTCGTAATCCCAGCCGCCGTCGTCCTGGTAGCGCCAGTGGTAGTCGCGCCGTTCGCGCACCAGCGTCACCTTGAGCCCCTTGGCCGGCTGCGGCTTGCCCTGCGCATCGACGCGGACCAGTTCGAAGCGCGCACTGGCATTGGCGTCCGCACCATCGGCCTCGTCGAACAGCGGATGCACGCCCACCAGCACCGGCGCCGGCCACAGCACGCGCTGCAGGCTGCGGTTGACCGGGCGGCCGCCGCTTTCATGCACGCTGCCGGCGATGGTCACCTGGACCGGGGTGGCCGCCTTGGCCGCTTCCTCGGGCAACGCCAGCGTTTCTTCGATCCGGCCCCGCGGATCGAGCGCGGTGTCGAGCACGTCGCGCGGCTCCTTCGGCAGTTCCACTGTGGGATCGCCGAACGCGTAGCCGGGCAGGCCTTCCAGCGGCTCGCGCGCCACCGCGAGTGCCATCTTCGCGGTGAAGCGGTTGCCGGCCGCCGGCGCGCCATACAGGTAAGCGGCTTCGGCCTGCAGCTTCAGCGGCTCGCCAGGCTTGAGCACGGGCTGTTCCTTCGGCGTGGACAGGTCAAGCTTCAGCCGTTCGGGCAGGAACTCCTCGATCCGCAGGGTCATGCCCTGCACCGCATCCCTGCCCGCCGGATCGGTGCGGAACTCGACCTGCCAGCGGCCGGTCGGCGCATCGGCCGGGATCGCCTGTTCGAACGCGTAGTAGCCCTGCGCGCCGGGCTCCAGCCGGGTCTCGCGGAACACGCGGCCGTCGGGCTGCTTCAAGCGCAGGAACAGCGGCTGCGTGCCGCCCTTGCCGGCAGCCGGCGGCGGCAGCGACTTGCCGTCGCCGTCGCGCAGCAGCGCGGCGATGCGCACGGTCTCGCCCGGGCGGTACAGATCGCGCCCGGACCAGGCGAACACGTCGAAGTCGGCCTGCGCGCGGCCGCTGACCGCGAACTCGGACAGGTCCAGCGCCGGCTGGTTGAACGGCAGCAGCGACACGTCCTTGCCGCGGCGGGCGACCAGCACCTGGCCTGCATCCAGCCGGTACTCCAGCAGCGCGTTGCCGTTGCCGTCGGTGGCCGACTTCATCACCGCCTCGCCCCTGGCGTCGAGCACGCGCAGTTCCACGCCCTTCAGCGGCGCGCCGTCGTGCAGCGAGGCGGCGTGCACGTACAGCGTGTCGCGGTAGGCGCGCGCGTGCAGGCCGATGTCGCTGACGGTAAAGAACGCGGTGTCGTACTGGTCGCTGAACTGGCCGACACGGCGCAGCACGGCGAAGTACAGGCCCGGCTGCTGCAGCTCGGCGATGTCCTGCACCGGCAGGTAGTTGAGCACGCGCTCGTTGCGTTCGCCGCCGAGCACGAAGCGGTTGAGGTAGGCCGGCTCGGCCAGTTCGCGCAGCGGCGCCTTGTCGTCGTAGTCGCGGTCCAGCTCCCAGCCGCCGCGACGGCCGCCGCGCTGGAACTGGGCGAAGAAGCGCGGCAGTTCGCCCTCGCGCACGCGCAGGAACTCCACGTCCACTTCCGGCACGTTCACCGACACCACCGGCAGGCCGCGGCTCTCGCGCGCCGGCAGCACGCTGCCCTGCGAGGCGAAACCGACTACCGGCTCCAGTTCGCCGGTGTACACGGTCTTCTTCAGTGGCTGGGCGAGGCGGCTGCCGTCGGCGGCGAGCAGGCCCGCGGCCACGTCCACGGTGTACTCGCGCGCCGGCTCGACGAAGGGATAGCGCAGGATCCTGCCGTCGTCCGACAGCGACCAGGCGCTTTCACCGGAACCGGCCGGCTCGACGCTGAGCAGCCGGTCGAAATCCTGGGTGCCGACCAGCGGCCGCGAAAACTCCAGGGCCAGGGCAAGGTTGCCATCCTGCTGGTCGGGCCAGGCGCGGACCAGGCCGAAACCGGTCACCTCCTCGTGCTTGGCCTGCAGCTTTTCGCCGCCGGCTTCCGGCAGCTGGCCGCCGGGATCGCGCTGGCAGCCTGCGGCGAGCACCAGCGTTGCGAACAGCAACGCCAGCCAGCCGGTACGCCATCCCATCGGTTCGCCGGCCAGCCACTGGCCGCGCACGTTCCCCGTCCGCCCCATGCGTCGCACTCCCTGCCACGTTGCCGCGAGTATAGGACGGACGCCGCGCCGCGCAGGGTCGCGCGCGGCTCAGTCGCTGCCGGCCAATGCGGTCGCCACGGCCTCGAACAGGCGTCGCATGTCCAGCGGCCTCGGCAACCGCTGCAGCGGCAGGCCCGGCGGTACGCGCGCGTCGTCGAACGGCGCCTCCGGATCCTCGATCACGATGGCCGGGCCGGTATAGCCTGACTCGCACATGGTCGAAAGCAGCACGTCGGCGCCGAACAGGGTGATGCCCGAGTCGACCACGACCACATCGGCGCCGCCGGCTTCGGCCCAGCGCCGCAACGCCGCCGCGCCATCGACGGCCAGGTCGGGGCGGTAGCCCTGGCTGGCCAGCGCGTTGCCGAGCAGCGACAGTCGCGTGCCGTCGCGGGCCACGAGCAGGATGCGCTCGCCGTGGCCGGCCGTGGCCGGCGCCTCGCCACCCTCGAGTTCTTCCACCTCCACCGGCGCCGGCAGCCACAGCTCGAAACGCGTGCCCTGCCCGGCCCGGCTGGCAACCGTGATCCGTCCGCCCAGGCTTTCGATGATCCGCTTGCTCGACACCAGGCCCAGGCCGGTACCGCTGGCCTTGGTGGTGAAGAAGGGCGTGAACAGCTGGGCGATCGTCGCCTCGTCCATGCCATTGCCGGTATCGGCCACGACCAGGCGCACGCCGCCATCGGCCTCCTCCGCTGCCAGTTCCAGCCGGCCGCCGGAGGGCATGGCCTGGATCGCGTTGAGCGACAGGTTGAGCAGGCACTGCTGCAGCTCGGTGTAGTTGGCATCCAGCGCGAGCGCCGGATCGGCCAGCCGCACTTCCAGCGCCAGGTCCGCCGGCAGGCTGCCCTTGAGCAGCAGCTGCACCGCATGGAACAGGTCGGCCAGGCGCACCCGCTCGCTCGCCCGGCGCGAGCCGCGCACGAACGACAGCATCGACTCGGCCATTTCATGGCCGCGGCGACCACACTCGGCCACGACGGTGGCCAGCTGGTGCAGGCGCGGGTCATCGCTGCGCTGGGCGATCAGGTCCGGCACGATCAGCAGCGGCTGCAGGATGTTGCGCAGGTCGTGGCTGAGCCCGGCCGCCAGCAGCGCCAGGCTCTCCAGGCGCTGGCTGCGCATCAGTTCCGCCTCCACGCGCTCGCGCTCGGCCTCGGCGCGGGCCTCGCGCAGGGCGCGGTCCACCGCCGAGGGCAGGCGCGCGCTGCTGTGCTTGAGGATGTAGTCGTTGGCACCTTCCTGCAGCGCCGCCACCGCCACGTCCTCGCCGATGGTGCCCGATACGAAGATGAAAGGCAGGTGCGGCGCGTGCGTGCGGACGATGCGCAGGGCATCGTGGCCGGAGAAGCCCGGCATCGCCAGGTCGGACAGGACGATGTCGGGACGGAAGGTGGCCAGCGCGCGGCGCAGCGCCGGTTCTCCGTCGACGCGCAGGAAGTCCGCGGCCAGCCCGGCGTCCTCCAGCTGCATCTGCAGCAGTTCGGCGTCCTCCGGCGAGTCTTCCACGAACAGGACCCGGAACCGTGCGTCCCTGCTGATCGCGCGCAGCGGTGCCATCGCTCAGCCTTCGCCGCCGGGCGTGGCGTTGATCAGCGCCCAGAACTTGCCCAGCGTCTTGACCGCGGCGAAGAACTGGCCGATGTCCATCGGCTTGACCACGTACGCATTCACGCCCAGGTCCCAGCTGTGGACCACGTCGCTCTCTTCGCGCGAGGACGACAGGATCACCACCGGCAGGCGGCGCAGCTTCTCGTCGGCACGGATCCGGCGCAGCACTTCCAGGCCATCCATGCGCGGCATCTTGATGTCGAGCAGCAGCACCGCCGGCTCCTCGTCCGGCCGGTCGGCGAAGCGGCCCTTGCGCTGCAGGTACTCCATCGCCTCGACGCCGTCCTCGACGTGCACGATGGGGTTGGCGAGGTTGGCCTCGCGCAGCGCGTCGATGGCCATCTCGGCATCGGCGGTGCTGTCTTCGGCCAGCAGGATGGTGCGGATCGGGCTCATTCACGGGCTCCGGTGGAGGTGGTGTCCTGCACCGGCAGGACGAAATGGAAGGTAGCGCCCTGTTCGGGCACCGATTCGGCCCAGACCCGTCCGCCGTGGCGGGCGACCACGCGACGCACGCTGGCCAGGCCGATGCCGGTGCCCGGGTAGTCGCTGGCCTTGTGCAGGCGCTGGAACACGCCGAACAGCTTGCCGGCGTAGGCCATGTCGAAGCCCACGCCGTTGTCGCGGACGCTGAAATGCAGTTCGCCCTCGCGCGTGGTCACGCAGTCGACCTCGATCACCGCCGGCTCGCTGCGCGCCGAATACTTGACCGCGTTGCCGAGCAGGTTCAACCAGACCTGGCGCATCATGTTCTCGTCGGCCACGACCACCGGCAGCGGCGCGATGCGCCATTCGACCCGGTGCGCGGCCGCGCCCTCCTCCACGTCGATCTGCCGGTTCGCATCGAGCATCGCGCGCGTCTCCTGGACCAGCGACTGCATGTCCACCGCCTGCAGCTTCATCGCGTTGCGGCCCAGCCTCGAATACACCAGCAGGTCGTCGATCAGCGCCGACATCCGGCTCGCCGACCCGTCGATCACCTCGAGGTAGTGCGCCCCCTTCTCGTCGAGCCCGTCGCCCAGGTGGCGTGCGAGCTTGTCGGCAAATCCTGCCACATGCCGCAGCGGCGCACGCAGGTCGTGGGACACCGAGTAACTGAACGCTTCAAGTTCACGGTTGACCTCGGTGACCTGGGCGATCTTGCCCTCCAGCTGCCGGTTGAGTTCGGCGATGCGGTTCTGCGCGGCCTTCTGCGCGCTGATGTCGCTGACCGTCATCAGCGCCACGTCGTCGTCCAGGTCGGGCAGCTGCATGCGCCGCGCGTTGAGCAGCATGGTCCGGGTGACGCCGTCGGGCGTGCGCTGGACATGCTCGAAGTCCCACAGTTCGCGGCCGCGCGCGAGCACCTCGGTCAGGCGCTGGCGGATCACCGGGTCGCGCCATGCGCCGTGGCCGATGCCGTCGAGCCGCTCGTGGAGTTCGTCGTGGCCTTCGTCGGCGTACAGCTCGGCGAAGGCGGTGTTGTACATCAGCACGCGCAGCTGCCGGTCGAGCAGCACGATCGGCTCGCGCACGGTGTGCACCACCGCCAGCGCGCGGGCACTGGCCTGGCGCAGCTCGGCCTCCGAATCGGTGCGGCGCAGCTCCATCCGGTACAGCAGGTAGAACACGCCCCCCATCAGCGTCAGCTGGCCCAGCACCGCGACGGCGCCCAGCCAGCGCACGCGCCGGCGCTGCTGCTCGGCGTAGGCGCTGCGCTCGGCCAGCATGCCGCGCTCGTTGGCCAGGAACGCCTCGAACAGGTCGCGGACCTGGTACTTGCCATAGAGCCCGTCGACCAGTTCCTGGCGCTGCAGCGGGGTCGCACCCATCGCCAGCCGCCGGGCCACTTCGACGCGGCGCTGGATCAGCACCTGCATGCGGCCGATCAGGACCTGCTGCTCCGGATTGTCCCGGCTGAGCACGGCCAGGTGCTGCACCTGCGGATCGACCCGGGCGATGGCCGTCTCCAGGCGCTGGCGCAGCGGCGCCGAAGCACCGCCCTCGCCCATGACCATGCCCAGCGAGTCGACCTCGCGGACCAGTGCTTCCAGGCCATGGGTGGCCGCTTCGACTTCCAGCGTGTGCCGCACCCAGCGCTCGGCCACCAGGCTGTTGGCCGACCATTGCCGGCTCAGCAGAAAAGGCACCAGCAGGATCAGGATCACTGCCGAAACCAGCAGTGGCAGACGCCAGCGGACGTATGAAGTGGTGACGCGATCCTGCAAGGAGGCCTCTGCGCCGAGCGGCTTCCGGGGGTCGGCTGTTGATCATGCCGTCACCGCCGGTGTTTGTTAAGCCCGCCGCCTGAACGGCATGGGTCCGCGACCCGCGTCGCGCTGCCCGGTCGGGCACAGGGCCGGATGGCCGGCATCGGGGATGGGCCGCCATCCGGGTAGCGCCACGCGCCCCTACGACGGTTCGCCGAGTTCGATCGTCGCCTGCAGTCCACCGCCCTCGCGATTGGCCAGGCGAAGGCTGCCACCGAGCGCCTGCGCGAGCCGGTGCGCGATGGCCAGGCCCAGCCCGGTGCCGCCGCTGGCGCGGCAACGCGACAGCTCCAGCCGGTGGTACGGCTGCAGCACCGCTTCCAGCTGGTCCTCGGGAATACCGGGGCCGCGGTCCAGCACGTCGATGCACACGCGGCCGTCGGCGCCGGCCCGCAGCCGCGTCTCGGCGGCGCCCGCGTAGGCCAGCGCGTTGTCGACCAGGTTCTGGACGATGCGGCGCAGGACCTGGGGATGGGTGGTCAGCGAGGCGTTCCCGCCGGCAGCGGACGTCACCGGCTTGCCCATGTCCTGGTAGTCGCCGGCCACGCTGTCGAGGAAGGACTGCAGGTCCAGGCGCAGCGACGGTCCCAGCGCGACGTTCGCGCTGCGCGCGTATTCGAGTCCTTCGCGGACCAGCTGGCCGAGCTGGGTCACGTCGGCGAGCAGGCGCGCCTGGGTCGGGTTCTCGTCCATCGACTCCACGCGCAAGCGCAGGCGCGTGATCGGAGTCTGCAGGTCGTGCGAGATCGCCGCCAGGATCTGCATCCGCTCGGCCACGTGCGCGGCCACGCGCGCCTGCAGCGCGTTGAGCGCCGCCGCCGCCTTGGACACTTCCAGCGGCCCGTCCTGCGGCACGGGCACCCCGGCCCTGGCGGGGTCCAGCCGCTCGGCGGCCTCGGCCAGGCGCACCAGCGGCTGCGTGGCCAGGCGCACGGCCAGCCAGGCGCAGGCCAGCAGCAGCGCCACCTGTACGGCGAGCACCCATGGCAACCAGCGTGCGATCGGCAGCAGCGAGGGCGTGACCTCGATGGTCAGCAGCTGGCCATCGGACAGGGTCAACTCGATCTCGTAGCGCTCGGGCGAGGCCGACACCGCGCGCGGCCGCAGCGCGTAGCGGCTTTCCAGCGCGCGCTCGACCGAGGCGACCACCTGGCGGGCGCGGTCGCTGGCCAGCGGCGTGCCCGGCTGCGCCGGGCGCAGCAGGTAGCGATAGGTGCGCCGCTCCAGGCGCGGCAGCCACTGCTCGCGCTCCTGGGGCGAGAGGTGTTCGAGCAGGGCCACGCTCAACGGCACGTCCTCGTCCATGCTGGCCAGCATCATCGAACGCGTCGCCGCGGCGCGCTCGTGGAACAGCAGGGCGAACGAAAGCCCGTGCGCCAGCAACAGTCCCGTGGCCAGGATCAGCACCAGCCGCATGCCCAGCGTGCGCGGCAGCCAGCGCACGCGCGCGTCGGCCGCGGTCGTGCTCATGCGTCCTCGCCGATCAGCACGACCGGCTGGCTGAACACGTAGCCCTCGCTGCGCACTGTCTTGATGTAGGCCTGCTCGCGCGCGCCATCGCCCAGTCGCTGGCGCAGCCGACTGACCATCAGGTCGATCGAGCGGTCGAACAGTTCGGCATCGCGCCCCTGGGTCAGGTTGAGCAGCTGGTCGCGGCTGAGCACGCGCTGCGGATGGTCGACGAACACCCGCAGCAGGCGGAACTCGGCGCCGCTGAGCGGGTACGCGGTGCCGGCATCGTCGAGCAGGTGGCGCGCCGTGGTGTCCAGGCGCCAGCGGCCGAAGCCGATCAGGCGCGCCGCCTCGCTGACCTGCAGGTTGGGCGGCAGCATGCGCGAGCGACGGATCACCGCATTGATGCGCGCCAGCAGTTCGCGCGGCGAGAACGGCTTGACCACGTAGTCGTCCGCGCCCATCTCCAGGCCGATGATGCGGTCGGTTTCGTCGTCGCGGGCGGTGAGCATCACCACCGGGACGGCGCGATGCTTGCCGACGCGCAGGTTGCGGCACAGCGACAGGCCGTCCTCGCCGGGCATCATCACGTCCAGCACGACCAGGTCGATGTCGCTGGTATCCAGCGCCGCGCGCATCTCCCGCCCCTCGGCGGCCAGGCTCACGCGCAGGCCGTTCTTGCGCAGGTAGTCGCCGACCAGCTGGCGGATGTCGCGGTCGTCGTCGACGACGAGGATGTGATCGGTGTTGGACATCGGGCCTGTTCCGGGCTGCAGCTGGCAGCGATGTTAGCGTCAGGCCGCGGCTGCGGGCATCGCCGCAGGTAAGCGACTGTATCGGCGCCGACGCCACGTACATTGCGATACGAATCGATGGCATGCCCGACGACCCGCGGGCGGGCCGTGAGCGCGGCGCAGCGGCCGGCGCCGCGCCGGTTTGTATCGGCATGTATCGGTCGCCGCCTTCGCCTGCAGACGCTGACAAATCCCCCGATCAGGCGACACGCCGGCGATACGCCCGGCCGCTGGAATGTCCCCACTGCCGGCCACCCCGTGCCGGCCGCCCAGAAGGACATTCCCATGCACATCGACCCACCCGCTTCCGCGAAGGCCGCCCTGGTGTTTGGCGGATCGCGCGGCATCGGCGCCGCGATCGCCCGGCGCCTGGCACGCGAAGGACACGCCGTCGCCCTCACCTACGTATCGCGTCCCGACAGGGCCGCCGACGTCGTCGCCGCGATCGAGGCCGAAGGCGGTCGCGCCCTCGCGATCGAGGCCGACAGCGCCGATGCGGGCGCGATCGCGGCAGCGGTCGAACACGCCGTAGCCGCCTTCGGCCCGCTGCACGTGGCCGTGGTCAACGCCGGCGTCCACGACGGCAGCCCGCTGGCCGGTTTTCGCCTGGACGTGCTGGACCGGATGCTGGCGGTCAACGTGCGCGGCGTATTCCTGGCCATCCAGGCCTCCGCTGCGCGGATGGTGGACGGCGGCCGCCTGGTCACCATCGGCAGCAACACCGCCGTGCGCGCCGGCATCGTCGGCAGCAGCGTCTACGCGATGACCAAGTCGGCCGTGGCCACGCTGGTGCGCGAGCTGGCGCTGGACCTGGCACCACGCCGCATCACCATCAACAACGTGCAGCCCGGTCCGATCGAGACCGACATCACCGCCGAGCTCGTCGACTGGGCGATCCAGCGCAGTCCGTCCGGCCGCATCGGCCAACCCGGCGAAGTCGCCGCACTGGTGGCCTATCTGGCTGGCGAGGAAGCCGGCTACATGACCGGCGCCAGCCTGACGCTCGATGGCGGCTGGGCGATCTGAGTCCCCACCCCCGCCGCACTTCGCCATCACCCGCACACCTCGAGGAGAACACGCCATGTCCCCCCCTCCCGTCCCCGGCAAGTCCCTGCCATTGGCCTCGCTGCTGCTCGCCACCCAGCTGATGCTGGCCGGGCCAGCTGCTGCCGCCGCGCCGACACCGGCCGACCACGGCACGCTGGTCGCCGACCGGCATGTCGTCGCCGGCGACCTGGATATCGGCTATGCCGACCTGGGTCCGCGCGATGGCGAGGTCGTGGTCCTGCTGCACGGTTGGCCCTACGACATCAACAGCTACGCCGAGGTGGCGCCGTCGCTGGCCGCCAGGGGCTACCGGGTGGTGGTGCCGCACCTGCGCGGTTACGGCAGCACGCGCTTCCTGTCGCCGGACACGCCGCGCAACGGCGAGCCGGCGGCGCTGGCCAGCGACGTGGTCGCGCTGATGGATGCGCTGGGAATCCAGCGCGCCACCCTGGCCGGATTCGACTGGGGCGCACGCTCGGCCGACATCGTCGCCGCGCTGTGGCCACAGCGCGTCAAGGCGCTGGTGTCGGTCAGCGGCTACCTGGTCGGCAACCAGGAAGACGGCCGCAAGCCGCTGCCGCCGGCGGCCGAGCTGCGCTGGTGGTACCAGTTCTACTTCGCCACCGATCGCGGACGCGATGGCTACGCACGCAACACCCGCGACTTCGCCCGCCTGATCTGGCAGTCGGCCTCCCCGCAGTGGAAGTTCGACGACGGCACCTTCGACCGCAGCGCGGCCAACCTCGACAACCCCGAACACGTCGCCATCGTCGTCCACAACTATCGCTGGCGATTGGGGCTGGCCGAGGGCGAACCGAAGTACGCCGCGCTCGAGGAACGTCTGGCGCGGGGCCCGGCGATCAGCGTCCCGACCATCACCATCGAAGGCGATGCCAACGGCGCCCCCCATCCGTTGCCCGACAGCTATCGCGGCCGGTTCACCGGCAGATACGAGCACCGCAGTTTCGGCGGCGGCATCGGCCACAACCCGCCGCAGGAAGCACCGCGCGAGTTCACCCAGGCGGTCATCGACGCCACCCGCCTGTAGCCGCCATCTCCGCGCCACCACGCCGTGCCCGCACGGCATCCATCCCACCCGCAAGGAAACATGCCATGAGCAACCTCGACAAAGTCCTCTACACCGGCCGCACCCATGTCGTCGGTGGCCGCGAAGGCCGCGCCCGCAGCGACGACGGCCAACTCGACGTCGCGCTTTCGCCGCCCGGCAGCGGCCGTCCCGGCACCAATCCCGAGCAGATGTTCGCCGCCGGCTGGTCGGCATGCTTCGAAGGTGCGATGGGTATCGCCTCGCGCAAGCTCGGGATCGCCCTGCCCCGGGAAACCACCATCGATGCAGAGGTGGACCTGGGCATGGTCGGCGACGGCTATCAGCTGCAGGCGCGGCTGGACGTGTCGCTGCCGGGCCTGGACCGCGGACAGGCGCAGGCCCTGGTCGATTTCGCGCACCAGAACTGCCCGTACTCCAAGGCCACCCGCGGCAACATCGACGTGCGGATCCGGCTGCGCTGAGCCGCGACGCGCGGCCAACCGGAACCGGCCGCCGCGTGGCCGCGCCGCGCGGCGGTCGCCCCCCCTTCGCAAGGACTCCCGCCATGGACAAGAGGAAAATCCCGCAACTGGCCACGCTGCTGGCCGCCTGCATCTTCGCCAGCGCCTGCGCGCCCGGCGTTTCCGCCGACCCGGTGGAAACCACCCACACCATGCCCGCGCCGGTCGCGCCGGAATTCCAGGGCATCGGCCGCTGGCTCAACGGTCCGCCACAGCGGTTGGCCGATCTGCGCGGCAAGGTGGTCCTGGTCGAGTTCTGGACCTATTCGTGCATCAACTGCCTCCACGTGCTGCCCCACGTGCAGCAGTGGCATGCGAAGTACCGCGACCAGGGCCTGGTGGTGGTCGGCGTGCACACGCCCGAATACGAAGAAGAGAAGAACCTCGGCAACCTGCAGGCCGCGGTGCACCGCCTCGGCATCACCTATCCGGTGGCGCAGGACAACGACAGCCGCACCTGGGATGCCTACGGCAACCAGTTCTGGCCGGCGCTCTACCTGGTCGACCAGGACGGCCGCATCGTCCACCAGCATTTCGGCGAAGGCGGCTACGCCGCGACCGAGGACGCGATCCGGCGCCTGCTCGCCGCAGGCCGCGCGCATCGCGGCGCCTGAAGCGCCCCCACACCCACGCAGGAGCACACCTCATGTCCCAGAGATGGTTGATAACCGGCAGTTCGCGCGGCCTGGGCCGGGCACTCGCCGAAGCGGTATTGGAGGCCGGGCATCGCCTGGTCGCGACCGCCCGCGATCCGGCCCCGCTGGCCGACCTGTCCGCGCGCCACGGCGACGCCCTGCGCGTGGTCGCGCTGGACGTTACCGATCCGGATGCGGCGCGGAACGCCGTGCAGGTGGCGGTGGAGGTCTTCGGCGGCCTGGACGTACTGGTCAACAACGCCGGCTACGGCAACGTCGGCCCGGTGGAGGACACCGGCCTGGACGACTTCCGGCGCCAGATCGAAACCAACCTGTTCGGCACGATCATCATGACCAAGGCGGTGATCCCGCTGATGCGCACGCAGCGCAACGGCCACATCATCCAGCTGTCTTCCGTCGGCGGCCGCATCGGTGCGCCGGGTCGCGCGCCCTACTCCGCCGCCAAGTGGGGGGTGGAGGGATTCTCCGAATCGCTGGCGCTGGAAATGGCCCTGGTCGGCGTCCACGTCACGATCCTCGAGCCGGGCGGTTTCCGCACCGACTTCGCCGGGGCCTCGACCTCGCTCAGCGAAGGCCGGGCCGAGTACGACGAGGTCGTGGGCGCAACGGCGCGACGGCAGCGCGCCTACGACGGCCGGCAGCCGGGCGATCCCGCGCGCGCCGCGCAGGCGATCCTCGCCGTGGCCGCGATGGCACAGCCGCCCTTGCGACTGGCGCTGGCACCGATGCGGTCCGGGCGATCGCAACCGCGGACAGTTCGCGCCTGGCCGAACTCGAACGCTGGCAGGCGCTCAGCGCCTCGACCGATTTCCCGCCGGAACCTGCGGAAGCGGGATGACGCAGGCGCGCCATGCCTCCTGTCGGGCGTTCTGCACAACGAGAAAGGCCGCCTGAAAAGGCGGCCTAAGTCGTTG
>JAGHZW010000176.1:40031-40639 GCA_017745195.1 Pseudoxanthomonas sp.
GCGCGTGCACCTAGCCCAGGTGCGGGTCGCACCGTGATGCGAGCCGCGCATGTTAAAGGGACGTCGCGTCGCGGTCAACGTTGCGCGGTGCTTTTCGGCTCGAACCGTGCCCCGGCCAGCCGCCACCGCAGCACCGCAGGCCTGCGTCTCCAGGATCTCCGGCGCCGGCCTGCGATACCGCTGCGGCCTGCGTCGGTTCGCGTCAGCCGACTTGTCGAGCCGGTCGGGCCGGTCAGCACTTGCTCCGCCGCAGCGCCTCCACCCGCGCCGGCGGCTGGAACGCGTCGCTGCGGGCTTCGGCCCAGAAATCGTGGAAGACGGCGTGCTCGGGAATTCCCTGCAACAGTTCGCCCGGTCGCAGGTAGCGGTACAGCGCCGCCAGCGAGCGGATCTCCACCGGCGAGACCCGGCGCAGGATGTGCTCGGGCCCGAGCTCGGACGGATGCGCCAGCCCGGCCGCGCACAACAGGTCGCGTAACGCACGCAGGGTGTTGTCGTGGAAGTTGTGCACGCGGGTGGCCTTGTCCAGCGGCTCCAGGTGCTTCCAGCGGTTCGGGTTCTGGGTGGCGATGCCGGTCGGGCAGCGGTCGGTGTGGCAACTCAGCGAC
>JAGHZW010000177.1:0-1335 GCA_017745195.1 Pseudoxanthomonas sp.
CACCGCCCTGGACAACGGCCGTATCCCGTCCCGCGACACCCAGAATGCGGCCAACCGCTCGCCGACGATCTGCAAGGTGGTGCCTACCACCGCGTAATTGCCGCTGGACCAGGCGGCCTGCTGGCGCTGTTTCACGGCGTCCAGGTCCGGGGTGGAGGAGACGGGTCGGGTCATGACGTTCATCGTGGTGCGCTCCTGGAGCGGATCGGGGAAGTGCCAGACTGCGACTGCAGCGGGGCCGCGTCCTGCCAGCCCGTCCGCGGAAACTGCCAGCGCGTCCACGCGGCTGCCGCGTCGCACGCGTGGTTCGCCGCACTGCCGGAATTCCTTGCCGGGCGTCCGCCGGCTGGCCGCGCGGCCCACCGCGCTGCGTTAGCAGGTCAGAATCCCCCGGACGAACACCAGCGGAGCACGCAGGCGGATGAACAGCCATCGCCAGATCGCCCAGGCCATGGAACGGGCCGTCACCGTGCTGACCCGGCGCCCGGACCACGGCCTGCACGACGACGCCTCCGCGCGTGCCTGTTGGCAGGGCGGCACGCGGATCACCTCGCATCACGCCTGCGGCACGAGCATGGACACCGACATGCCGGTCGAACTGGGCGGCAGCGGCGACAAGGTTTCGCCGGGATGGCTGTTCCGTTCCGGCATCGCCGCCTGCACCGCGACCGCGATCGGGATGGTGGCGGCCAGCGAAGGCATCGCACTGGACCTGCTCGAAGTAACCGTAGGCAGCCGCTCCGACACGCGCGGCCTGCTGGGCATGTGCGGAACCGACGGCGCGCCGATTCCCGCCGGCCCCATGGAGATGGAGCTGCAGGTGCGGATCCAGGCCGCCGGCGTGGACGACGCGCGCCTGCGGCAGCTGGTGGACGACGGCCTGCGGCGCTCGCCGATGATGGATGCGCTGCGCCGGCATCCGCCGACGACCGTGGCGGTGCAGGTGGATGGGCACGCGGTCGGCTGAGACGGACGCGCTGTCGGAGATCCTGCGCGTGGTGCAGATGTCCGGCGCGTTCTTCGTCAACGCGCGCTTCAGCGCGCCGTGGTGCTACCAGTCGCCCAAGGCGGCGCTGGCCGCACCGTGGCTGGCACCGTCGGCCGAACAGATCGTGATCTTCCACCTCGTCACCGAGGGCGATTGCCTGGTGGAGATGGAAGGCCACGCGCCGTTGCGCGTGCACACCGGCGATGTGGTGCTGTTCCCGACCGGCTGCGCGCACCGCATGGCGTCCGATGCGGGGCTGGCGCCATCACGTCGCCCGGCCGACCTGGAGAAGCTGCTGTCGGCCCGGCCGCAACGGCTGGCCTACGGCGGCAGCAATGGCAGCGACG
>JAGHZW010000177.1:1400-24571 GCA_017745195.1 Pseudoxanthomonas sp.
CGGCAGCAATGGCACCGACGCGCATCGTCTGCGGCTACCTGGCCTGCGACACGCGGCTGGCCCGGCTGCTGCTCAACGGCCTGCCGCCGCTGGTGCGGGTCAGCCTGCGCGATTCCGGCGCCGGGCCATGGCTGGAATCATCAGTGGGCTACGCGCTGGCCGAAGCGAAGTCGCCGCGGCCCGGCAGCGCTGGCCTGCTCGCGAAACTGGCGGAGTTGCTGTTCATCGAGGTGCTGCGCCAGTATGCGCACCAGTCCGGCAACCACACCGGCTGGCTGGCCGCCCTCGGCGACCGTGTCGTGGGCCGGGCGCTGGACGCGCTGCACCGGCGCCCCTGCCACGAATGGACGCTGGCCGAACTGGCACGCGCGGCCGGCGCCTCGCGCTCGGTGCTGGCCGAGCGCTTCGCGCAGCTGGTCGGCACCTCGCCGATGCAGTACCTCACCCAGTGGCGGATGGTCATGGCCGCCAATCTCCTGCGTTGCAGCAGCACCCCGCTGGCACGCGTCGCTGAGGAAGTGGGCTACCAGAACGACACCTCGTTCAGCCGCGCGTTCCGCCGCGAATACGGCCTGCCGCCGGCCGCGTGGCGGCGCAACGTGCTGGCCCACGCCGCCATCGCGCCGTAGCGCGGCCGGCCGCCGGCGCCGGGAAGCCGGCCCGAAGGAACACGCCACGGCGGTGGAGCCGGCAGCGGCCCGGGCTCAAGTTCGACAGCCGCCGTGCCGATACGCCGGTACAGGCATGTCCCGCCGCCCGGCGCGGCGGCTGCGCGCAGGGAACGGCGGAAACCCATGTTCAGAACCATCCACGTCGAGCAGCTGCGTCCGGGCATGCACGTCCAGCGCCTGAATGGCCCGTGGCTCAAGCACCCGTTCTGGCGCGGCTCCTTCATCGCTACCGAGCGCGACATCGAGCGTTTGCGCGACAGCGCCGTGGAATCGGTCGACATCGACACCCGCGCCGGCGTGGACATCGAAGACCACGTCGGCGACGAAGCCGGCAGCGCGCCGGTCGCCGATACCGCGGCGGCGACGGCGGCGACGCGCGACACGATTACTCCTCCAGCCACGCCGTCGGCAACCCTGGAATCGGAACTGAGCCGGGCGCGGCGGATCTGCCAGGAAGGTCGTGATGCGGTGGAGGCCATGTTCCGCGAAGTGCGGATGGGGCGGATGGTCGATCCGGCCGCGATGCTGCCGCTGGCCGAGGAGATCACCGCCTCGGTCAACCGCCATCCCGGCGCGCTGATCAGCATCGCCCGGCTGAAGACCGCCGACGACTACACCTACCTGCACTCGGTGGCGGTCAGCGCGCTGATGGTCGCCCTCGCGCGGCAGCTGCAACTGGACGATGACGCCTGCCGCGAAGCGGCGATGGGCGGGCTGCTGCACGACATGGGCAAGGCCTGCGTGCCGCTGGACATCCTCAACAAGCCCGGCCGCCTGACCGATGACGAATTCGCGGTGATGCGCACGCACCCGGAACAGGGCGAGCGCCTGCTGCGCGCCGGCGGACTTGAGAATGCCAGCGTCCTGCACATCGTCCGCCACCACCACGAGAAGTTCGACGGCGGCGGCTATCCAGAGAGCCTGGGTGCGGAGGCGACGCCGCTGCTGACCCGGATGAGCACGGTCTGCGACGTGTACGACGCGATCACCTCCAACCGGCCCTACAAGGAAGGCTGGGACCCGGGCGAGTCGCTGCGGCGGATGGCGTCGTGGAAGGGCCACTTCGATCCGGTGGTGCTCAAGGCGTTCATCGCCAGCGTGGGCATCTACCCGATCGGCACGCTGGTGCGCCTGTCCAGCGACCGGCTGGCGGTGGTGGTCGAACAGCGACCGGCGGCACTGTCCGCGCCGCGGGTGCGGATATTCTTCTCGGCCCGTTCGCGCAGCCAGATCCTGCAGCACGAAGTGGATCTCTCCGAAGCCGGCTGCAGCGAACGCATCACCGGCGTGGAATCGCCGCAGCAGTGGGGCTTCCGCGAACTGGAGAAGCTCTGGGCGCCGTGAGCGGCTTGCGCCCCGCTACTGGCCAGGATCGGCACACGCCTCACGCAGCCCCGCCTCGGCGCTCATTACGTCCCGCATCGCATCGCCCAGGCGCACATGGAATCCGCGGCGCGCGTCCAGATAGTGCGCGCGCGCGGCAGCGCCCCTCGCCGAGAGCTGCCGCGGATCGAGCGACAGCGCGTACTGGACCGCCGCCTCGATCGCCTCCACCTCGATCCTCTGCCGCAGGACCAGGCCCTGGCGGCGACCCGGCGAGGTGCCGATCATCACGCCGCGCTCGGCGGTGACGTGTTCGTTCATGGGTGCCGCATCCGTGGTCAGCACCACCGCGCCCACGCTCATCGCCTCGACCAGGTAGTGGCCGAAGCCCTCCACTTCCGACGGGCAGACATGGAACAGGCAGCGGTTCTGCAGTACGCGCAGGTCGGCATCACGCAGGTAGCCGACCCGGTGGTCCAGGTTCGGCCTTTCCGCACCCGGTCGCGCATGCCGTGGCGCCTGCACCACGGTCAGCCTCGGCCACTCCGGATGCTTCCGCCAGGCCGCGAGCAGCGCCTCGGTGCCCTTGGCGGGACTGGCTCCGGCAAGGTGGAAGAACTCGCCCACGCGCGGCACCGCGGGGTCGAACCTGTCATCGCTGGTGAAGCCGATGTAGGTGGTCCGGCAGCCCTCCGCCTCGAACACGCGTTGCGCGTGCAGCGTCTTGCACAGCACGCGCTCGAAACGCGGCAGCAGCGGACGCCACTTGTCGCGCACCCACTCCGGATTCGGCATGAGCAGGTTGTGATCGGCCAGCGGCAGGCAGCGGCGGTAGACCCGCTCGATGAAGATCTGGGTGTCGACGCGGCCGTGCCACAGCCGGCGCGCCCACAACGCCGCTTCGCCGGCGAGACCGGAGCGGCCGCCCCTGCCCAGGCCGACCGGCTCGCTGGCCCATCCCGCCTCGGCCAGTCCATGCGCGAGCAGGCGCAGGTCGCGACTGAGGCCTACACCGTTGTCACGGGTCAGCAGGCGCAGGGAATGCTGCATCGGCGAAGGCTCCGGCAACGGGGGGGCTGATCTTCAACGACGGCTCTTGCAGAGGCATTGCATGCTGGCGCATGGAGGAATGGCATTCCGTGCAGCCGGTCGATCGACGTCCCGCGCCGCGGCGTGTCCGGCCACGGCACCGGTTACCGGGCAGCCTAGCCTCCGCGGGCGGCGCGGGACAGGACCTCGCGCACGCTCCGGAAAGACAGGCGTTGTCCTCGTCGCCCCGCTTCTGGCGTGTCCTGTCTGCGAACCCATCCACGCATACCAGCATCACCACGCGGACCATGCCATGAACGCCTCCCGCCCCCTGCCTACCCTCGCCCTTGCCGCGTCCCTGGCCCTCGCCCTGCCCGCCAGCAGCGCACCATCGAACGGACCCGAGACGGAGGTCTGGATCGACGTGGCCACCCACAACCAGGCCGGCATGCCCGACATGGGCTCGATGATGGGGGGCATGGGCAGCATCGCCGCTAAAATGATGGGCGGCGGCGGGCAGGGCACCCTCGCCTATCCCGATGCGCGCCACCCGGTGTTCACCGGCAAGTTCTTCGACGTGGCGATGCGCAACAGCCTGGCACCGGGCAAGGAAGCCGAGCAGCAGATCCCGGCCGGGCTAGGCCTGGGCGCGTCGCTGCCATTGCTGCCGCCGCAGGCCAGCCGCGGGCACGATGAAAGCGGTATATCCGGCGTGCCCGAGGGCGAAATCCACCTGAAGTTCTATTGGGGTTGCGGCAGCGAGGTGCGCGCCGGCCAGCCGCGCGAAATGCACCTGCGCGCCAAGGACGGCAAGTTCGAATTCAGTGGCGACCCGATGCAGGGCCGCTACGTACCCGACCGCGGCGTCGATCCGGATCCGTCCTACGTGCTGTGGCCGAACCCGAAGGCCCGCAGCCGCGCACCGGCCAACGCCTCGTTGGTCGGCCAGCACCGGATCACCGGGCCCGGCGTGCCGGAATCGCTGAAGTTCGATCTGCAGCCGTCGGCGGACTTCATGCCGAAGATCGCCCTCACCCAGTCCGGCGACCTGGCCAGCGGCGTGACCCTGGGCTGGCAGCCGGTGGATCGGGCCAAGGCCTACTTCCTGCACGGGCTGAGCATGCAGGGCAAGACCATCGTGATCTGGAGCAGCGCCGAGGTTCCCGATGCCGGCCAGGGCGTGGCCGACTTCCTCACCGGTGCGCAGGTCGAACGCTGGCTCAAGGAGAAGGTGCTGCTGTCGCCTTCCACCACCTCGTGCACAATCCCGAAGGGCATCTTCGCCGACCCGGCCAGCGGCCAGGCCAGCCCCGGCATCCTCGGCATGATCGCCTACGGCCCGGAGACCCATATCGCCTGGCCGCCGAAGCCGGCCGATCCGAAGCAGCCGTGGGATCCGGAATGGAACGTGCGCGTACGCACCAAGTCCACCGCCGGTGCGCTGCTGGGGATGGACATGTCGGGCATGGACGGGATGGATCCGGGCGATGCGACGGCGCCGCCGGGACAGGAGCCGAAGAAGCCCGAGGACAGCACGACCAAGAAGCTGCTTAAGGGCCTGCTGCGCAATCTCTGAGCGAGCGGCCTGCGGGATCGCGAGGGTTGCGCGGACGACCTGCGATGCCGGCGGGTCAGTAGGCGAACTCGCCGAACACGCGGTCGATGTCGCCGTTCCAGTCACCGTTGAACAGCGCCAGCTTGCGCTCGGCCGCGGTCTGGCCGCTCTCCGCGATCTCGATCAGCGGCTCGAGGAAACGCGATTCATCGATACCATCGGCATTGAACGCGGCGCGCCGGCGCAGGCCGGCGACGGAGATCTTCAGTGCTTCGACCGCCAGCTCGCGCACGGAGCCGCCGCGGAACGGCAACCCGAGCGCGTACTTCGGCACGCCATCACGCAGCGCATGGCGCTCGGCGTTGCTGAAATCCTTGACCAGGTCCCAGGCCGCATCGAGTGCGGCATCGTCGTAGAGCAGGCCGACCCAGAACGCCGGCAGCGCGCACAGGCGCGACCACGGGCCACTGTCGGCGCCGCGCATCTCCAGGAACTTCTTCAGCCGCACCTCGGGGAAGGCGGTGGTCATGTGGTCGGACCAGTCGCGCAGGGTCGGCAGCGCGCCGGGCAGCACGTCCAGCTCGCCCTTGAGGAACTTCCGGAACGATTTGCCCGAGGCGTCGACGTAGACGCCATCGCGGTAGGAGAAGTACATCGGCACGTCGAGCAGGTAGTCGACGTAGCGTTCGTAGCCGAAGCCGTCCTCGAACACGAAGTCGAGCATGCCGGTGCGGTCCGGATCGGTGTCGGTCCAGATGTGCGAGCGATAGCTCAGGTAGCCGTTGGGCTTGCCTTCGGTGAACGGCGAGTCGGCGAACAGCGCGGTCGCGACTGGCTGCAGCGCCAGCGACACGCGGAACTTCTTCACCATGTCCGCTTCGGACGCATAGTCCAGGTTGACCTGCACGGTGCAGGTGCGGGTCATCATGTCCAGGCCGAGCTGGCCGACCTTGGGCATGTACGACTTCATGATCCGGTAGCGGCCCTTGGGCATCCACGGCATCTCGTCGCGACGCCACTTGGGCTGGAAGCCCATGCCAAGGAAGCCCAGCTGCAGTTCGTCGGAGACCTGGCGCACCTCGTTGAGGTGGGTGCCCAGCTCGACGCAGGTCTGGTGGATGGTTTCCAGCGGCGCACCGGACAGTTCGAGCTGGCCGGCCGGCTCCAGGGTGACCGAGGCGCCGTCGCGCAGCAGCGCGATGACCCGTTCCGGCTGCCCGTCGACACTTTCGCGCACCGGCTCCCAGCCGAAACGGACCAGGCCCTGCAGCAGCGCCTCGATGCCACGGTCGCCGTCGAACGCCGGCGGGCGCAGGTCGTCGAGGCGGAAGCCGAACTTTTCGTGCTCGGTGCCGATGCGCCAGGCGGCCTTGGCCTTCTCGCCGGACGCGATGTATTCGACCAGCTGGCTGCGCTGGGTGACCGGCGTATCGGCGACGTGGCTGGGGCTCGACAAGGGGCGGCTCGCACAATGCGGATGAGGGAACGATGCCGGGCCGCGCGGCCCGCATCGCGAGGGGCGAACTATAGCCTGCGCGTGCGTCCTCCCGGTGTCCCGGGGCAACGCTCGCAGTGTTCCGCCGGCATGCCGCGAACGCTTCGCACTCCCGCATGGCGGCGGCCGGACGAGTACGCTGGACGCATGTCTCCACGCCCCGGACCGCACAGCCGCCACCCCGAACACCACCGCACCCAGCGCGTGGGCTGGTTGCGCGCGGCCGTGCTCGGCGCCAACGACGGCATCGTCTCGGTGGCCGGCGTGGTGGTCGGTGTGGCCGCCAGTGGCGCCGGCGCGGACGTCATCCTGGCCACCGGCGTGGCCGCGGTCGTCGCCGGAGCGATGTCGATGGCCGCCGGCGAGTACGTCTCGGTGCAGTCACAGGCCGACACCGAAGCCGCGGACCTGGCGGTGGAGCGGCAGGAACTGGAAAGCGAGCCGCAGCACGAGCTCGAGGAGCTCGCTCATATCTACGTCCGCCGCGGCCTGACCCCCACCCTGGCGCGCGAAGTCGCCGAGCAGCTGCACGCGCACGATGCGCTCGCTGCCCATGCCCGCGACGAGCTGGGCATCACTGAGATGCTGCGCGCCCGTCCGTTGCAGGCCGCGCTCGCCTCGGCGGCCGCGTTCACCGCCGGCGCGGTGCTGCCGATCGGCAGCGCACTGCTGGCCCCGGTCCAGCACGTGGCAATGGCCACCACCGCAGTGACCCTGGTCGGGCTGCTGTTCTCGGGCGGACTGGCCGCGTGGCTGGGCGGCGCGCCGATGGTCCGGGGCGCGTTGCGGGTCGGTTTCTGGGGAGCGCTGGCGATGGCCGCCTCACACGCGATCGGCGGCCTGTTCAACGTCCAGGTCTAGGCCCGGCCGGCCCGGCGGGATTACAGCTCCAGCCAGCCGCTGACCACCGCGCGGGCCTCGTCGACGCCCTGCTTGTTCTCGCTGGAGAAGGCCTGCAGGCCGACATTGCCCTCGCCGAAGGCCGCAGCCAGTTCGCGCCGCACCGCGGCCAGCGCCTGGGCCTGCTGGCCGCGGCCGAGCTTGTCGGCCTTGGTCAGCAGCGCATGCGCCGGCAGCCCGCGGGCGACGGCGTACGCCAGCATCTGCCGGTCGTAATCCTTCAGCGGGTGGCGGATGTCCATGACCACCACCAGCCCGCGCAGCGCCTCGCGCTGGCGGAAATAGCGGTCGAGGAAGCCCTGCCAGTGCGCCTTCATCTCCATCGGCACCTTGGCGTAGCCGTAGCCGGGCAGGTCGACCAGGAAGCGCTCCGGCGCCACCTCGAAATAGACCAGCTGCTGGGTCCGGCCAGGGGTCTTGGACACCCGCGCCAGCGCGTTCTGCCGGGTCAGGGCATTGAGCGCGCTGGACTTGCCGGCGTTGGAGCGGCCAGCGAAGGCGACCTCGTGGCCGCCATCGGGCGGCAGCTGCGCAGGCGTGTGCGCCGAGCCCAGGTAGCGGGCCTTTTCGAGCGGATTGGACATGGGCATAGGATCGCACGACGGGGGCCGGCGGGTCGTCCGTCAGCGCGGCGATGGCGGGTTTCGTTGACCGTCGCGCCCCGCCACAGGGATAATCTTCACGTTTCGCGGTCATTCATCGACCGCTTTCTGATCGGGTCCCCGGAGCTCTAGCACATGCGCCACGCTCGCGTTTTCGCCCTTGCCGGACTGGCCTTCGCGGTCACCGCCGTCGCCGCCTATGCCGCCCAGACGACCGTGGTCCCGGTCCCGGACAACGCGCCCGTGGAAACCGCGCCGCTGGAAGTGGACCTGAGCAAGACCCACTGGGGCGACGCCGAAGCCGGCGCGGCCAAGGCGGCGGCCTGCGCCGCGTGCCATGGCGCCGACGGCAACCCGTCCGTGCCGACCTATCCGCGCCTGGCCGGCCAGAGCGAACGCTTCATCGCCAAGCAGCTGGCGCTGTTCGCCAGCGGCGAGCGCAACACCGGCATGGCCGCGGTGATGCAGCCCTTCGCCCAGTCGCTGAGCCCGCAGGACATGCGCGACGTCGGCGCGTTCTTCGCCACCCAGAAGGCGGGCGCTGGCGTGGCCGACGACACCGTGGTCGCCGATGGCGCCTATGCCGGCCTGAAGTACTACGAGATCGGCCAGCGGCTGTTCCGCGCCGGCGACGCCGAGCGCGGCATCCCGGCTTGCGCCGCGTGCCACGGCCCGACCGGCGCCGGCAACCCCGGCCCGGCCTACCCGCATATCGGCGGCCAGCAGGCCGAGTACGTGGCCCGGCGCCTGACCGAGTACAAGGCCGGTACCACCACCGAGCGTGACCCGGCCTCGTTCCACATCATGGCCAAGATCGCCGGCAAGCTCACCGAGCAGGAAATCGGCGCGCTGGCCAGCTACCTGCAGGGCCTGCACGACCATGCCGATGACGCCGAGGTCGCCGCCGCCGAACCGCGTCCGTGAAACTTCGCGGCGCCGGCGCGGTCTGAACAGCCGCAGTCCCTCTCTCCAGACTTGCGCCGGCCCCAGGGCCGGCGTCGTTTTTTCCGCCGGACGCGTGCGCGGACGGTGCCACCGGGAGTCCCGATCGATGAAGGCGTTGCTGACCGGATTGCTGCTTGCCACCCTGGCCTGGCTGCCGGCCACGCCCGCCGCGGCCCAGGCGGCCACGCCGACCACCCCGCAGGCCGGACGCGACTATGTCGAGATCCCCGGCGGACAGCCGTGGGCAGCCAAACCCGGACGGGTCGAAGTGGCCGAAGTGTTCGGCTATTCCTGCCCGCACTGCGCGCACCTGGAGCCGATGCTCAAGCCGTGGAAGGCCAAACTGCCGCGCGAGGCGGACTTCGTCGCCGTACCGGCGGCCTTCGGCGGGCCTTGGGACAGCTGGGCGCGCGCCTACTTCGCCGCGTCCAACCTGGGCCTGCTCGGGCGTACCCATGAGGCGGTGTTCCAGGCCATCCACGAGAAGGGCACGCTGCCGCGCAACCCGACCCCGCAGGAGCTGGCCACCTTCTATGCCGGCTACGGCGTGAGCGCCGAGAGCTTCCTGGCCGCCATGGCCGACCCGCGGGTCGATGCGCAGGTGCGACAGGCCGCCACCGTGGCCCGCGCCTGGGGGCTGGAGGGCACGCCGACAGTGGTCGTCGCCGGCCGCTACCGCGTGCTCGGCAACGACTTCGAGGACATGCTGCGCATCACCGACTGGCTGGTCGCCCGCGAACTCAAGGCCAAGCCCTGACGCCAGGGCCACGCCGACCTGCCTTTTACGATCACCGCCCCACCCTGTCTGCTCCCCTGGAGACCGATCCATGACCAAGCGCCACCTTGTCAGCCTGACCCTGCCGTTGCTGCTGGCCCTGACCGCATGCTCCGGTCCGGAAGCCCCGGCCCCGGCACCGGCGACTCCGCCGGCGGCGACGCCCGCCGCGGCGCCGGCGGAAACCACGAACCCGGCCACCCCGGCACCGGCGGAAACCGCCGCCTCCGCGGCACCGGCCGCCGCCGCCCAGGCACCGGTCGCCCCGACCGGCCCGGCCCCGGTGGCCGGCGTCGACTACGTCGAAATCGCCAACGGCCAGGCCTTCCAGCCGACTGCCGGCAAGATCGAGGTCGCCGAGGTGTTCGGCTACACCTGCCCGCACTGCGCCCACTTCGAGCCGGAATTCCAGGCCTGGAAGCAGCGCCAGGCGGCCGACGTGTCGGCAATCCAGGTTCCGGCCGCGTTCGGTGGCTACTGGCTGCCGTACGCGCGTGCGTTCTACACCGCCGAGGCGCTGGGCGTGCTGGCGCAGTCGCACGATGCGATGTTCAACGCGATCCACGTGCAGCGCACGCTGCCGGTGAATCCTGACGTCACCGCCGAACAGATCGCGCCGTTCTACGCGCAGTACGGCGTGGACGCCAAGCGTTTCGCCGACACGTTCAACAGCTTCGGCGTGGACGCCAAGCTCAACCGGGCCAAGCAGTTCGCGGTGAAGAGCAAGATCGAAGGCACCCCGTCGCTGGTGGTCAACGGCAAGTACACTGTGTCGGTGGACCAGCAGGGCTTCGCCAAGATGCTCGCAACCGTCGACTACCTGGTCGCCAGGGAGCGTGGCGGCGCGAACTGACGCGCCGTCCATCCGACATGGGCTCCCCCACGCCCGTCGATCGTGCCGCGCACCCGGCTGCCGTCGAAACGACCGCCGGCTCGCGCACGCTGCGCGTGCTCAGCGCCAACATCCAGGCCGGCTCGAGCACGCGCCGCTACAGCGACTACGTGACCCGCAGCTGGTCGCACGCGCTGCCGGTGGGGCGCAAGCGCAGCAGCCTGGACGCGATCGCGCAGCTGGCCAGCGGCCACGACATCGTCGGCCTGCAGGAAAGCGACCCGGGCAGCCTGCGCTCGGGTTTCACCAACCAGACCCATTACCTGGCCCAGCGCGCCGGCTTCCACTACTGGACCCACCAGCCCAACCGCAGCGTCGGCGGCGTGGCCTCCAGCGCCAACGGCCTGCTCAGCAAGCTCGAGCCGGTGCGGACGGTCGACCACTCCCTGCCCGGCCGGATCAAGGGCCGCGGCGTGCTGCTGGCGCATTTCGGCGACGACCGCGAAGGCCTGACCGTGGCGGTGGCGCACCTGTCGCTGGGCGCCAAGTCGCGGCACGCGCAGCTGTCGTTCATCGCCGAGGTCCTCAAGGACCATCCCAACGCGGTGCTGATGGGCGACTTCAACTGCCTGCCCGACCAGCCGGAAATGGACGTCCTCTACCGCAACACCACCCTGCGCCCGCCGGAGTGCGCGGTGCCGACCTTCCCCAGCTGGAAGCCGCAGCGCGCGATCGACCACATCCTGGTCAGCGGCGAGCTGAAGTGCCTGGGCACGCAGGCGTTCCCGGCGGCGTTCTCCGACCATCTCGCGCTGGCGATGGAGATCGAGGTCCCGGAAGGCGCGCTGCGGACCTGAGCCGCAGCGACGCGGCCGCGCGTGGCGGGCCCTAGAACCCGTAGCGCAGGAACCCGCCATCCACGGCGATGCATTCGCCGGTCACGTAGCTCGACGCCGGCAGGCACAGGAATGCGACCGCCGAAGCGACCTCCTCCGGCTCGCCGATCCGGCCCATCGGCGTGCGCGCGATGACTTCCTCGTAGTAGTCCGGATCCGACAGCGGACCCGAAGTGCGTCGTGTGCGGATGTACCAGGGCGCCACCGCGTTGACGCGGATGCCGTCCTCGGCCCATTCGGCGGCGAGGTTGCGGGTCATCTGGTGCAGCGCCGCCTTGCTCATTCCGTAGACCACGCCGCTGCGCACGTGGGTGATGCCCGACACGCTGCCGACATTGACGATGCTTGAGGCCGCGTGCCGCGCCAGCAGCGGATGCGCATAGCGCGACAGCTCGAAGGCCGCGAACACGTTGGTCTCGAAGATCCCGCGCCACTCGTCCTCGGTGTAATCCACCGCGGCCTTGGTGACGTTGCCGCCGGCGTTGTTGACCAGGATGTGCAGGCCTTCGCCCTGGTCCTCGGCCCAGTCCAGGATCGCCTGGCGGTCTTCGTCGTCGGCCACGTCCGCGGCCAGGGCCAGGATGTCTTGCGCCGGGTGGCGCTCGGCCAGTTCGTCGCGCACGTCCTGCAGCGGATCGTCCTCGCGCGCGACCAGCAGCAGGTGTGCGCCCAGTGCCGCCAGCTCGCGTGCGATCGCCAGACCGATGCCGGCGCTCGCGCCGGTCACCAATGCCAGTTGCCCGTCCAGCCGCCACCGGTTCGTCGTCATGGGCGTAGGATAACCCCGGCCTCACGCCGGAGAACGATCGATGCCCGACACCCGTTCCCAACCCATAGCTGCCGCGCTGCGCACCGGTGCACTGGCGCTGGGCATCGCGATGCTCGCCGGCTGCCGGCCGGAACCGCCGCCGACCGAACGGCCGCCGGAGCCGCAAGCTCATGCCCAGGCGCACACCGAACTGCGCGACGCGATCAAGCAACCGCAGGACAAGGCGCGCGCGGTCGAGAAGACCCTGCAGGAAGACGCCGACCGGCAGCGCGCGCAGATCGACGCGGCCGAGGGCGGCTGAGGGCGGCTGAGGGCGCCAGTCCCCAGGCGGCGACGCGCCGTCAGCGACGGCGCGCGCAGCGGCAACCGCGGATTACAGTCCGCAGAAGCAATAGGCCAGCGACTTCACTGGCGCACCGTTGCGATCCTTCACTGCGTTCTCGACGAAGCGCAACTGGGCTTCGGTCTCGGGCATGGTCCGCGCCAGCACCGTGCGCGCCAGGCCCGAATCCTGCAGCAGCGCCGCGCCGATCCGGCTGCCGGCGAAGCCGCTCATGAACTGCGCGAACGGGCTGGCCGGCTTTTCGACGTAGGTGATGCGGAACTTGTCCCGGTCGCCGAGCTTGGCCCGCGCGGCCGCGTCGGCGATGGCATCGCGCAGGTCGCCGAGCTCATCGACCAGGCCGCGCTCCTTGGCCTGCGCGCCGCTCCACACGCGGCCGCGGGCGACCGCATCGACTTCCTCGACCGGCTTGCCGCGCGCCGCGGCGACCTTGCCGGTGAAATCGGCGTAACCCTTGTCGATCACCGACTGGATCACCCGACCCACCTCCGGATCCAGCGGCCGGGTCACGTCGAACGCGCCGGCGAAGCGGGTCGTGCTCACGCCATCGGTATGCACGCCGATCTTGCCCAGGGCGCGGGCGAAATTGGGAACCAGGCCGAAGATGCCGATCGAACCGGTGATCGTCGACGGATCGGCGTAGATCCGGTCGGCGTTCATGCTGATCCAGTAACCGCCGGACGCGGCCAGGTCGCCCATCGACACGACCACCGGTTTGCCCGCGGCCTTGAGCAGTTCGACCTCGCGGCGGATCTGCTCGGAGGCGAAGACTTCGCCACCGGGCGAATCCACCCGCAGCACCACCGCCTTGATTTCGTCCTCGTCGCGCGCCTGGCGCAGCAGCGCGGCGGTGGACTCGCCGCCGATGCGCCCGGCCGGCTGGTCGCCACCGCTGATTTCGCCCTCGGCCACGACCACCGCCACCTGCGGACGGCGGTCGACCGGCACGCGCTTGCTGTCGATCTGCACCAGATAGGCATCGAGGTTGACGCTGCGGAAACCGGCGTCGTTGTCCTCGTCGGCCACGCCGCGCTCGGTCATCAGCTGCTCGATCTCCTCGCGGGTCTTCAGGCCGTCGACCAGCTTCATCGTCTGCGCGTGTTTCGCGATGTCGCCACCGGCGGCTTCGATGCCTTCGGGCAGCGCGTCGATCTGCGCTGCCAGCTGCGCCGGGTCGAGCTTGCGCGCGCGGCCGATGTCGGCCAGGTAACGCTGCCAGACGTCATTCATCCAGAACAGGTCCGCTTCCTTGGCCTCCGGCGAGGCGGCATCGAGGATGTACGGCTCGGCCGCCGACTTGAATTCGCCGACGCGGAACAGGTGCACGTCCACGCCCAGCTTGTCCTGCAGGCCGGTGCGGAAGTACTGCCGGTAGCGCGCCAGGCCCTCGAGCAGCAGGCTGCCCATCGGATCGAGGTAGACCTCGTTGGCCTGCGCGACCAGCAGGTACTCGGCCTGATCGATGTTCTCGCCGAAGGCGACGACCTGCTTGCCGGACGCGCGCAGTTCGCCCAGTGCCGCGGCGACCTCGCGCATCGACGCCATGCCGGCCGGCTCGAGCTTGTCCAGCTGCAGCAGCACGCGCTCGATGCGCTTTTCGTCCTTGGCCGCCTCGATCGCGCGCAGCAGGTCACGCAGCTGCACTTCCTCGGCCGAGCGGTCGCCGACCAGGTGCGCCAGCGCGCGGGTCACCGGGTCGGCGGTGAACTGCTCGACCAGCCGGCCCTCCGGCGCGATCACCAAGGTGGTCCGCTCCTGCAGCGGCTGCACCCCGCCCTTGCCCATCGCGGCGATGAACCCGATCAGGACCAGGAACAGCAGGCCGAAGAACAGCAGGTTCAGGATCAGCCGGCGGGTGAAATTCATCAGGTCCCACAGGCCAGTGAAGAAGCGGCCGACGGGATTGGAGCGCGGCAGGGGGGGCGGGTTCATCGGACAACGGCTCCGGCGGGCGGGGTGCGGGTTACGCCATGCAGGATAGCCGTTGCGTCCGGGCTTTCATAAGCCTGAAGTCAGGGTGCCGACGGACGGGGCGGGCACGGCCGGCGGCAGGTTCCGCAACCGCCAGGCCAGGCGCGCGCCCATCAGCAGGGCCGCCGCGGCCAGGCCGGCGATCAGGCCGGCCCACATGCCCTGCGGTCCCCAGCCCAGCCCGAGGCCGAGCCCGGCCCCCAGCGGCATGCCCAGGCCCCAGTAGGAGACCATCGCCAGGAACATCGGCACCCGGGTGTCGCGCAGGCCGCGCAGCGAGCCTGCCGACATCACCTGGATGCCGTCGGGAAACTGGAACGCGGCCGCGTACAGCAGCAGGGTCGAGGCCAGCGCAGCCACCGCCATGTCGTCGGTATACACGGCGACGATCGCGTCGTGCCCGGTCAGCAGCAGCAGCGCCGACAGCGCCTGCGTGGCCAGCACGATCACGTAGCCGGCCTGTGCGGCGCGGCGCACGCCTTCCGCGGTGCCGGCGCCGAGCGCGTGGCCCACGCGGACGGTGGTCGCTTCGGCCAGGCCCATCGGCACCATGAAGCACAGGGCCGATACGTTGATCGCGATCTGGTGCGCGGCCGCCGGCACTTCACCCAGCCGCGCGATCAGCAGCGCGGTGGCAATGAACAGTCCGCCCTCCATCAGCACGGTCACCCCGATCGGCAAGCCGGTGGCGAGCAGCGCGCCGATCGCCCGCCGGCGCGGCAGTTCCAGGTGCGCGAACAGGCCCAGCGGCGCGAACCGGCGCGAGCGCCACAGATACAGGCCGAAGCCCAGCGCCTGCAGCCACATCACCGTGGCCGAAGCCGCCCCCAGCCCGGCGGCGCCCATCTCCGGCAGCGGCCCCACGCCGAAGGTCAGCGCGTAGCCCAGCGGCGCCAGCACCAGCAGCCCGCCGAAGCCGAGCAGCATGGTCGGCAGCGTCCAGTGCAGGCCTTCGCTGAGATAGCGCATGCAGAAGAACAGGATCAGCGCCGGCACGCCCCAGCGCACCGCATGCGCGAACGCGGTCGCGCCGGGAATGATGTCCGGCGCAATGCCGAACGCACCCAGCGCCATCGGCACCACGCTGAGGAACGCGAACATCAGCAGGCCCAGCCCGAGCCCCAGCCACAGCGCCTGGCGGAACAGCGGCGCGATCTCGTGCCGGCGGCCGGCGCCGTCGAGCTGGGAGACCGAAGCGGTCAACGCGATCAGCGTGCCGATCGGCACCATCATCGGCAGCCACAGCAACGCGGTGCCGACCGTCACCGAGGCCAGCGTGCGCGTGCCGTGGTGGCCGGCGATGACGTTGTCGACGAAATTGATCAGGCCGGTCGACACATGGCCGAGCACCAGCGGCAGGGCGAGCGTGGCGGTGGCGCGCAGTTCGCGCGCGAAGCGCGGCGCTTGGGAAGGCGACATGGGGGCACTTGAAGCGGGCTGCGGTCGTGCGGCAGGCACTGGCACCGGGCTCCGACGGACCGCTATCTTAGCTCCGACCGGGGACCCACACGACGACACCATGAGCGACAGCCATTCCGCTGCCTGCGAGAACTGCGCCGCGCCGCTGCAGGGATCGTTCTGCCACAGCTGCGGCCAGACCGCGCACAGCCCGGTGCGCAGCTTCGCGCACGCGCTGGAAGAGGTGTTCGAATCGTTCTGGCACCTCGATGGCCGCATCTTCCGCACGCTGCACAGGCTGCTGTCGCCAGGCGCGCTGGCCAGCGATTACCTGGCCGGGCGGCGCGCGCCGTACGTGGCGCCGATGCGGCTGTTCGTGATCCTGTGCGTGCTGACGTTCTTCGTCGGCAAGGTGGTCGATTTCGGCGCCACCGGCGGCATGCCGCCGGTGCAGGTGAACGGCTCGGGTATCACCGGCGATTTCTCCAAGGCGACTTCGGTGGCCGAAGTCGCGCGGCTCCGCGATGCCGCTGTAGCCGAAATGGAAACGACGCGGAACGGCCTGCCCGCCATTGCGGCGCCCGCGCGGTACGGTTTCGACCGCGGCATCGCCGAGATCCGGCGCCAGGCCGATCACCGGATCGCCGAACTCGGCGGCAGGCCGGCGGTGGCCGAGACAGGAAGCGACAAGCCGGAAACGGATGCGATCGCCGTTCCCGCCGATGCGGCTGCGGACGATTGGTTCCAGCGCCAGGCCCGACATATCGCCGACAACATGCCGCGGATCGACCAGGATCCGTCGCTGTTCAAGTACGCGTTCATGGGCAGCGTGCCCTCGGCCCTGTTCGTGCTGGTGCCGCTGTTCGCCCTGCTGTTGAAGCTGTTCTACCTGGGGTCCGGCCGCCTGTACCTGGAGCACCTGGTGGTCGCGCTCTACAGCCACGCCTTCCTGTGCCTTGCGCTGCTGGGCCAGTTCGCGCTGCTGGCGCTCGGCCACCTGGCCATGCCACGCCTGCTGGATATCGTTATCGGGCTGGCGGCCGCACTGCTGTGGCTGTGGATGCCCGGCTACCTGCTGCTGATGCAGAAGCGCGTCTACGGCCAGGGCTGGCTGCGTACCGGCCTCAAGTTCGCCGTCCTCGGTACGGCATACGGCATCGTGCTGGTCATCGCCGCGGTCGCACTGATGCTGGTGAGCCTGGCGCGCGCCTGAGCGCGGTCACTGCTGTACCCGCTGCTCCAGCCAGGCACCGCGCCCGGCCGGCGGCGTGGCCAGCAGTTCGCGCCGCAGCTGCGCCCGGTCCGCTGGCGGGGTGCGCGCGGACAACTCGCCCAGGCGCGTGCGCTGTTCGGGTGTCAGCGCGCGCAGCGCCGCCAGCAGCGGCCCGCGTTCGTCCTGGCCGACGAAGCCGACCAGCGGCTGCAGCCGTACATAGTCGGCGCCCAGCGCCGGGCCCAGCAGCCAGCCCGCCCGTTCCATGGCATCCAGCGCGGCGAAGCGGGCGCGCAGGCCCGCGGCCGCCTCCGGCGGCTGCGACTGCAGGGTCGCGGCGGCCGCGCGCACCTGCGCCTGATCGATCGCATCCAGCTGCTGCCAGGCTTCCATGGCGACGGTGCTGGCGTAGTTTTCTGCGCTTTCTGCGCTTTCTGCGGCGCCGCTGGCGCCGGTCGGCCCGGCCTCGCCCTCCGTTTCGCGCTCGATGCGCGAGGCCGGCATCCCGGCGGCGTACCACGACAGCAGCGCCAGTTCGGCGATCACCGGATCCTGCACCGGCTCGTCCAACGGCGTCGGCAAGCCGGGCGCCTGTGCCGGCGGGTCGGCCTCCGGCAACGGCTCGACCACGATCGGATCGTTGTCATGCACGCGCAGGTCATCGACCGGCGGCGGGGAGGCGTTCCCGCCGGCGTCGCGCGCGACGTTGAAGGCGGCCGGGGACGAAAGGAACCAGGCCACGAGACCCAGGACGATCACCAGTCCCGCCAAGGCGACCATGAGCCAGCCACGGCGGCGCGCAGGACGCGGCGGCCGGGACCCGGTGGGCTTCGCCGGCGCGGGTGTCTGGACTGCGACGGGCGACGGGCGTCCGGCCAATGCCGCCTGGCGCAGCTGCGGCAGCCGTTGCAGCTGGTGCGGATCCAGGTCGCGTCCGGCCTGCTGGATCGCCTCGGCTTGGCGCCGCCAGCCGCCCGCGTCCGGCGCACCAGCCGGATCGCGCGGGCAGGCCAGGGCCAGCGCCTGCTGGTAGGCGGCCGCGCCCATCCCGAGTACCGAGGCGGCGACCTCCTCGTCCAGGCCGGCGACCTGGCGCAGCAACAGCGCCTGGCGGACAGGTACCGGCAGCGTCCCCAGGAAGGCCAGCGCCGGTGGCCAGCGGCCCTGATCGGCGGGCTGGGCAAGCAGAAGTTTCCAGAACCGGACCGGCCATTCGGCCATCGGCATGTGTTCGGCCGGGCCTGGGAACGCCCGGATCGCCGCGCCCAGGGCATGCTCGGCCGCGTCGACGCTTCCCCCTTGCAGCCACAGGAAGACGAAAGCCCGTCGTTCGGCACCGCGCAGGAAGGCGGTCAATGCCGCCGGCAGATCCGGCGCCTGGTTCAATGGTTCGTCGCGCATCGGGTCTCCGGCATCCGGGGAGAATACGCCGACCCGCCGCGGGCTTCGCCCTTGACAGCCACGCCGACACTGTTCAGGTCAAGCAATGACAAGGCCTGCCGGCGAACTGTTGTGCACAGCGCAATTACTTTCGGCCCAAAACCGCGTTTTTTGCACTCCAGCCCTTTGCTACACGTGTGTTTCACGAACAAGATATTGATCTTTATGGATATTTCGATGTGGCGCTTTTTTGACCACCTCGGTGGACAGGCTTGAATTGCCGCAGTTGTGGCGTGAAGCATCGCCTTCATGCACAAGGTTATCCACAGTCCGTGTGGATAAAGGAAAATATCCAAGTGTGACGGGTGTTTACATTCGGTTTATCAGCTGCCCAAGAGCAATGGCGTGCAACCCGACATTGCGCCGAGGGCCACGACACGGGTGGCTTAGACTGCCGCGATGCCCCATTCCCACCCCGATGCGCCGGCCAGCCTCCAGATCGCCCTGCCGGTACCCCTGCCGCGGCTGTTCGACTACTTTCCGCCCGCCGGTACGGCGGCCACGGACGCACTGGTCGGGCACCGGGTCCGGGTACCGTTCGGCAATCGCGAGCTGGCGGGCGTGGTGGTCGGCACCGGCGCCACCACCGCAGGCATGGAACTGCGCCAGGCCCATGCCCTGCCCGACCCCGAGCCGCTGTTCTCCGGCGAGCTGCTCGACTCGCTGCGCTGGCTGGCCCGCTACACCCACGCGCCGCCGGGCGAGGTGTTCGCCACCGCGCTGCCCGCGGCCCTGCGCGCCGGCGACGCGCTGCCCGACACCCACGCCTGGGCCTGGACGCTCAGCGAGGCCGGCACCACCGGCCTGGCCGGCCTGCGCCGCAATACCCGCCCGCGAAGGCTGGCCGAACTGCTGCAGGAAGGCGCCAAGGATGAGGACTCGCTGGACAGCCTCCAGGACGGCTGGCGCGAAGCGGCGCGGGCCCTGGCCCGGCGCGGCTTCGCCGAGCGCGTCGCGATCCCGGCCGTGGCCGGGCAGGCGGCCGCGCCGCAACCCGGACCGGCGCCCAACGCCGAGCAGCAGGCCGCGATCGACGCGCTGGCCGCCGCCGGTGGCTTCCGTCCCTTCCTGCTGGAAGGCGTGACCGGCAGCGGCAAGACCGAGGTCTACCTGCACGCCATCGCCGATTGCCTGGCCCGCGGCCGCCAGGCGCTGGTGATGGTCCCGGAGATCGGCCTGACCCCGCAGACCCTGGCCCGCTTCCGCGCCCGCCTGGGCGTGCCGGTGCACGCGCTGCATTCGGGCCTGAACGACAACGAGCGGGCGCGGGTCTGGACCGCGGCCTGGCGCGGCGAGGCGCGGCTCATCGTCGGCACGCGCTCGGCGGTGTTCACGCCCCTGCCCGAGGCCGGGCTGATCGTCGTCGACGAGGAGCATGACGCCAGCTACAAGCAGCAGGACGGCATCCGCTACCACGCGCGTGACTTCGCCCTGGTCCGGGCCAAGGCGCTGGATGTCCCCGTCCTGCTGGGCAGCGCCACGCCGTCGCTGGAAACGCTGCACAACGCCAGTGCCGGCCGCTACGCGCACCTGCGCCTGCGCAAGCGCGCCGGAGAGGCGAAGCCACCGGCGGTGCGCATCCTCGACGTGCGCAAGCGGCCGCTGCAGGCCGGGCTCGCGCCGGAAGTGCTGGAGATGATCGGCGCGGCGCTGCGCGACGGCGGTCAGGTGCTGGTGTTCAAGAACCGCCGTGGCTATGCGCCGGTACTGCTGTGCCACGACTGCGGCTGGAGCGCGCAGTGTCCGCGCTGCAGCACGCCGGTGCAGAGCACGCCGCTGACCGTCCATGCCGGTGGCGGCAAACTGGTCTGCCATCACTGCGGCCACCGCCAGACCCGGCCACTGGCCTGTCCGGATTGCGCCAGCCTGGCCCTGCAGCCGCAGGGCATCGGCACCGAACGGCTCGAGGAACTGCTGGCCGAACGCTTCGCCGACTGGCCCGTGCTGCGCATCGACCGCGGCACCACCGCCCGCCGCGACGGCCTGGCGAAGCTGCTGGCCGAACTCGGCGAACGGCCCGGCATCCTGGTCGGCACCCAGATCCTGGCCAAGGGCCACGACCTGCCCAACCTCACCCGCGTGGTCGTGGTCGGCGTGGACGAGGGCCTGTTCTCTTCGGATTTCCGCGCCGGCGAAAAACTGGCCCAGCTGCTGATCCAGGTCGCCGGCCGCGCCGGTCGCGCGCAGCGTCCGGGTGAGGTCTGGTGGCAGACCCACCACCCCGACCATCGCCTGCTGCACGACCTGATCAACGGCGGCTACGACGCCTTCGCCCGCGACGAGCTGGCCCAGCGCGAAGCCGCCGGTTTCCCGCCGTTCGCCCACCTGGCGCTGCTCCGCGCCGAAGCGCAGCAGGCCGAAACAGCCGACGCCTTTCTGCGCGCGGCGCGCGAGGTTCTGGCGGGCGCGATGGTGCAGTCACCGGTCGAACTGCACGGTCCGCTGACCGCACCGATGTCGCGCCGCGCCGGCCTGTACCGGATGCAGCTGCTGCTGTCATCGGCGACCCGTCCGGCGCTGCACGTCCTGCTCGACGCCGCACTGCCGGTGATCCATGCGCTGCCGGAAGCACGGCGCACGCGCTGGTCGCTGGACGTGGATCCGGTCGACCTCTATTGAGGCGCCGTTTGCGACGGAACGTCGCCTCGTCGTTGCGAACCACGGCCGCGGCGGCAGGCCGCGCCGACTTCAGCCGCCGGCCTTTTTCGCCGCCGCACGCCGCCGCGGCTTGTCGCGGATCCAGATGGTCTTGCCTTCCTGCTTGACCTCGAACAGGCCACTGGCCTTGATCAGGTCGCTCAGTTTGCCGTAACCGTAATTGCGCGGATCGAACGAGGCCTGGTTGCTGATCTGGCTGCCGACCACGCCCAGGTGGGTCCAGCCGTCGTCGCCACTGCCGGTCTCCACCGCGCTGCGCAGCATCTGCACCAGGCGCGCGTCGCTGCGCAGCTCCTGCGCGCCCTTCGGCGCGGAGGCGACCGTCTTGCCGCCCTCCTCCGGCACGCCCAGCGCTTCCAGGTAGGTGAACTTGGAGCACGCATTGACGAATGGCGCCGGGGTCTTCTTCTCGCCGAAGCCGTAGACCTTCTCGCCATCGGTGAGCAGGCGCATCACCAGCGGAGTGAAGTCGGCGTCGCTGGTGACGATGGCGAAGCCGTCCAGATTGCGTGCATACAGCAGGTCCATCGCGTCGATCACCATCGCCATGTCCGAAGCGTTCTTGCCCGTGGAATAGGCGAACTGCTGGATCGGGCGGATCGCATACTCGTGCAGCACCGCCTCCCAGCCCTTCAGGTGCGGGCTCTTCCAGTTGCCGTAGGCGCGTCGCACGTTGGCCACGCCGTAGCGGGCGACCTCGGCCAGGATCACGTCGATCTTGGCAGCCGGCGCGTTGTCGGCATCGATCAGCAGGGCGATCCGTTTCTCGATTTCGGCCATGACCATGCTCTTGCGGCGCGGCCATGGCGGCCGCCGGCGCAGTCTTGCACAGCGCCATGGCGGCCGCAGCCGCCGCTGCATGCCAGAATCGATCCATGGAGCCCGCCCGCCACGTCACCCCGGCCCACCGCCTGCGCAGCATCTTCAGCGGCTCGGTCGGCAACCTCGTGGAGTGGTATGACTGGTACGTGTACGCGGCGTTCTCGCTGTACTTCGCCGAGGTGTTCTTCCCCGGCGGCGACCGCACCAGCCAGCTGCTGAAGACCGCGACGATCTTCGCGGTCGGCTTCCTGATGCGTCCGCTCGGCGGCTGGATGCTCGGCCGCTACGCCGACCGGCACGGACGCCGGGCCGCGCTGCTGCTGTCGGTGTGGATGATGTGCGCCGGCTCGCTGCTCATCACCCTCACCCCCGGATACGCCCGCATCGGCGTGGCCGCGCCGGTGCTGCTGGTGCTGGCGCGACTGCTGCAGGGGCTGTCGGTCGGCGGCGAATACGGAACCTCGGCCACCTACCTGAGCGAAATGGCCGGACGCCAGCATCGCGGCTTCTGGTCCAGCTTCCAGTACGTGACCCTGGTGATGGGCCACCTGCTCGCGCTGGCGGTGCTGCTCGCCTTGCAGTTGCTGCTGGATGACATACAGCTGCGCGAATGGGGCTGGCGGATCCCGTTCGCGATCGGTGCGTTCGCCGCGCTGGCCGCCTCGTGGCTGCGCCGGAACATGGCCGAAACCGATTCGTTCGTGCGCGGCGAGGCGGACCCGTCGAGCGCGCACCAGCGGCGCCAGGGCACGCTGCGCGTGCTGCTGCAGCATCCGCGCGCCCTGCTGACCGTGGTCGGGCTGACCATGGGCGGCACGCTGGCCTTCTATACGTACACGACCTACGTGCACAAGTTCCTGGTCAACAGCGCGGGGTTGTCGAGCCAGGATGCCGCGCGCGTCAACGCATTGTCGCTGTTCGCGTTCATGCTGCTGCAGCCGCTGGTCGGCGCACTGTCGGACCGGATTGGCCGACGGCCGGTGCTGATCGCCTTCGGCGTCCTTGGCACGCTGCTGACGGTGCCGATCCTGTCGCGGCTGCAGTCGGTGCAGGGCCCGGGCGAGGCGTTCTGGCTGGTGATGCTCGCGCTGGTGGTGCTGAGCGGCTATACCGCGATCAACGCGGTGGTGAAGGCCGAACTTTTCCCGGTGGAGGTCCGTGCGCTGGGGGTGGGCCTGCCCTACGCGCTGACCGTCGCCATCTTCGGCGGCACGGCCGAGTCGATCGCGCTGTGGTTCAAGCAGGCCGGGATGGAAAGCGGGTTCTACTGGTATGTCACCGCATGTATTGCCGTGTCCCTTGCGACATACGTGTGGATGCCCGACACCAAGCATCATTCGCGGATCGACCAGGATCCGTTGCCCGCCGACGGCACGCATGGGAGAACGACATGAGCGAAGGCAACGGCCGGCTTCCACACCTGCTCGTCATCGGCGGCGGTTTCGCCGGACTGTGGGCCACCCGCGCGCTGGCGAAGGCACCGCTGCGGCCTTCGTACACCAGGCCAATGCGGCTCTCGTAGTCGCTGAAGAAC
>JAGHZW010000178.1:0-609 GCA_017745195.1 Pseudoxanthomonas sp.
ACCACGCGGGTCTTCAGGCCGGCCGCGTCGAGCACCTTCTTCGCTTCCACCGCCTGCGACATCGGCGCATTCAACCGCTTCTTCCACGCGATGCTCGAGCGCGGCGTGTTCCTGGCGCCGTCGGCGTACGAGGCCGGTTTCCTGTCCAGCGCGCACGACGAAGCGGTGATCGCCGCCACGATCGACGCGGCGCGTGCAGCGTTCAAGGCGACCGCGGCCGGCTGACCATGCCGGCCCGCGCCACGACGACACGGCCGCCGACCGCCATGCCGTACCGCCTGATGCATCCCACGCGATGATCGTCCCGCGGCTGGACCTGCTGCTGCTCGACTTCGACGGCGTGCTCGCGCGCTACGCGCGGCCACGACGCTGCGCGCACCTGGCCGCGACCGCCGGCTGCGAGCCGTCGCGGGTAATGGAGGTGCTGTTCGCCTCCGGCCTGGAAACCGCCTACGACGGCGGCGCGATCACCACGACCGACTACCTGCGGCGGCTGGGCGACGGACTCGGCGCGCGCATCGACGAGGACGCCTGGATCGCCGCACGCGTCGCCGCCTGCGAAGCCGACCCGCGGATCCAGGCGATGGTCGACATGGTCACCGCGATCGA
>JAGHZW010000178.1:659-25591 GCA_017745195.1 Pseudoxanthomonas sp.
AATCCATCTCCAACATCGCCACCGCGCGCAGCCGGGCCAGCCCTTCGGCGACATCGGCGTCGGTGAGGTTCAGCGCCGGCACCAGGCGCAGCACGTCCGGGCCGGCCTGCAGCAGCAGCAGGCCGTGGGCAGCGGCGTGGTCGAGGATCTCGCCAGCGCGTCCCGCGTACGCCGGCTTCAGCACCGCGCCGAGCATCAGGCCGCGGCCGCGGACCTGTTCGAACAGATCGAACTCCGCACCGATCGCCAGCAGGCCCTCGCGCAGCGCCTGCGATTGCCGCGAGACATTGGTCGCGATCTGCGGCGAGGCGAGCTTGCGCAGCGCCACGCGTGCCACCGCCGCGGCCAGCGGGTTGCCGCCGAAGGTGGTGCCGTGCGCGCCGAACTGCATGGCCTGTGCGACCTTCGGCCCGGCCAGCATCGCGCCGATCGGGAAACCACCGCCCAGCGCTTTGGCCAGGGTGACGATGTCCGGCACCACGCCGTCCTGCCAGTGCGCGAACAGGGTGCCGGTGCGGCCCATGCCTGACTGGATCTCGTCCAGCACCAGCAGTGCGCCATGGTGGTCGCACAGCGCGCGCAGGTGCTGCAGGTAGCCTTCGCGCGGCGGGATGCAGTTGGCATTGCCGACCACCGGTTCGATGATCAGCGCAGCGATCTCGCTGCCGACCTCGTCGAACAGGCGCGTGGCGCCTTCGAAGTCGTTGTAGCTGAGTGTGGCGGTCAGCTCGCTCAGGCCCGCCGGCACGCCCGGCGAGGTCGGCACGCCCAGGGTCAGCATGCCGCTGCCGGCCTTGACCAGGAACGAGTCGCCGTGGCCGTGGTAGCAGCCCTCGAACTTGACGATGCGCTGGCGGCCGGTGGCGCCGCGCGCCAGGCGGATCGCCGACAGCGTCGCCTCGGTGCCGGAGTTGACCATGCGCACCATCTCGCAGGACGGCACCAGCCGGGTGATCGTCTCGGCCATGGTCACTTCCGCCGGGCACGGTGCACCGAACGAAAGACCGTTCCCGATCGCCTTCTCCACCGCCGCGCGCACCGCCGGATGGTTGTGGCCGACGATCATCGGGCCCCAGGAGCCGACGTAGTCGATATAGCGGTTGCCATCGACGTCGTGCAGGTACGGGCCGTCGGCGCGTTCGACGAAGAACGGCTCGCCGCCCACCGACTTGAACGCGCGCACCGGCGAGTTGACCCCGCCCGGCAGCAGCTGCTGCGCGCGCGAAAACAGGGCATGGGAGCGGTCATGGTTCATCGGATGGTTCCTGTACGGCGAAAAGGGAATTGTAGGAGACGGAGGCCGGTGGCCTATCGGAAGCAGCCGGCGTAGGCGCGCACGGCGGCGACCGGGTCCGGCGCATCGAATACGCCGCCGATCACCGCCAGCAGGTCGGCGCCGGCTTCGACCAGCGCCCGGCCGTTGTCCGCGGTGATGCCGCCGATCGCCACCCGCGGCACGCCCAGGCGGGCCGCTTCGGCCAGCAGCGCCGGCGCGGCCCGGCGGGTGACGGTCTTGCTGGTGGTCGGGAAGAACGCGCCGAAGGCGACGTAGCTGGCGCCGGCGGCTACCGCGCGTTCCGCCAGCTCCAGGCTGTCGTAGCACGATGCGCCGAGGATCGCGCCGGGCCCCAGCAGCGCCCGTGCGGCAGCGATGTCGCCGTCGTCTTCGCCCAGGTGGGCGCCGGCCGCGCCGACTTCGCGCGCCAGCGAGGCGGCGTCGTTGACCAGCAGTGGCACCGCGGCGGCGGCGCACAGCGCCTGCAGGGCGACGGCCTGCTCGCGGCGCAGCGCGGCACCGGCGGCCTTGTTGCGGTACTGCAGCCAGGCCACGCCCTCGCCCAGCAGCGGCGAAACCCGGGCCAGCAGGCGCGCGGTGTCGGGCTCGTCGGGGGTGATCAGGTAGAGGCCGCGCGGCGGCCGGTCGTGGCGGGGGGGCATCGGGGTTTCCGCGGCGGCGGCGGCGATGGGACAATGCGGTCCCGCACCTGTGCCTGAGCCCCGCATTATCCGATGAGCGAACCCGACGCCACCACCTACCGCAGCTGGATGTGCGTGGTCTGCGGCTTCATCTACCACGAAGCCGAGGGCCTGCCCGAGGAAGGGATTGCGCCGGGTACCCGCTGGGAGGACATCCCGGACACCTGGACCTGCCCTGACTGCGGCGCGACCCGGGACGATTTCGAGATGGTCGAGATCTGAGGGCGGGGCGCCCGCGCTCAGTGCAGCGCGGTGCGCACGCCGCCGGCATCCACCAGCCGCTCGCGGATCTGGTCGGCGTCGGCCGCTTCCGGGGCCAGTTCCAGGTACCGGCCCAGGTCCTGGCGGGCGCCGGGCAGGTAATCCAGTTCCAGGTAGGCCAGGCCACGGTCGCGCAGGGCCTCCGGTTGCGCCGGGGTCAGCCGCAGCACGCGGTCGGCGCTGCGCGCGGCGCGGTCCCACTGCCCGGTTTCGGCATACAGGCCGTGCAGGTTGCGCAGCACCCGCACCAGGATCGCGCGGTGCGGCGCCGGGCTCAGGATCTGCAGGAGGGTGTCGTCGTCCGGGGTCTGGCCCAGGTGCGGCTTGGCGCGCTCGCGCAATTCTTCGACCGCCAGCGGGCGGCCGCCGTTGAACGGGTCCATCACCAGCAGCCCGCCATCGACCGGCAGGCGGACCAGGAAGTGGCCGGGGAAGGACACGCCATCCAGCGGCAGGTCCAGTCGCCGCGCGACTTCCATCTGCACCATCGCCAGCGAGATCGGGTTGCCCAGCCTGCGCTCCAGCACCTGGTTGAGGTAGCTGTTGCGCGGGTCGTAGTACTCGTCGTGGTTGCCGGTGTAGCCCAGTTCCTCGAACAGGTAGCGGTTGATCGCCGCCATCTTCAGCGGCGCCTGTTCGATCGCGGCCACCTCGGCGCGCAGGTGCTCGGCATGGCCCTGGAGCAGGACGTCGTACGGGCGCGGATCCAGTCCGGGATATTCGTCGCGTGCGATCAGCAGCGCGGCCGGCAGCAGCGGCAGGGACTCGTCGTCGAGCGCGGCGAGCCTGCTCCAGTCAAGCGTGCTCCAGTCGAGCGTGCCCCGGTCGGGCGTGCCCCAGTCGGGCGTGTTCCGGTCAGGCAGGTGCGAATCGATCCCCATGCCGCAAGACTGGGGCCGGCTGGCGCCACAATCAAGCCCGCGGCGCCCGCCGGACGCGCGCCAGACCTGCGGTCAGCCGCCCGGCGTGGGCGGGATGCCGGGGCCGAAGCGCAGCTCCGCGCCGTCCTTGAGCTTCAGCCGCGCCGCTTCGCCTGCGTTGAGTTCCAGCACGTAGCGCGCGGGCACGCGGCTGGGGTAGGGCGGGCAGGCATCGCCGGCCGAGCACGGCGGCACATCGCGCTGCTGCGAGACCAGGCGGCGTTCGTTGTCGAAGTAGAGGATGTCCAGCGGAATGCGGGTGTTCTTCATCCAGTACGCCTGCGGCTCCTGGTAGTCGTGGATGAAGAGCATGCCGTGGCCGCGTTCCAGCACGTCGCGGAACATCAGCCCGCGTGCGCGCTCGTCGTCGTTGTCGGCGATCTCGATCCTGAAGCGTTCGCCGCCCAGTTCGACCCAGGGCGTGCGCGCCGAAGCGCAGGCGCTGAGCAGCAGCAACAGGGGCAGGGCGACCAGGCGGGGCAGGCGGGACATGGCGGGTTCCGGTGGCGAAGGGAACGGTGGGTGGACTTACAGCACCTGCGGCGGTTCGCCGCCGACGATGACGATGTCGGCCGGGCGACGCGCGAACAGGCCGACGCTGACCACGCCGGGGATCTGGTTGAGCGCGGTCTCCATCGCCACCGGGTCGGTGATGGCCAGGTTGTGCACGTCCAGGATCCAGTTGCCGTTGTCGGTGACCACGCCGTCGCGCCACACCGGCTGGCCGCCGGTAAGCGCCAGGATGCGGCGGGCGACCAGGCTGCGCGCCATCGGGATGACTTCCACCGGCAGCGGGAACCTGCCCAGCACCGGCACGCGCTTGGCCGGGTCGATGATGCAGACGAAGGTCTCGCTGGCCTCGGCGATGATCTTCTCGCGGGTCAGCGCCGCGCCGCCGCCCTTGATCAGGCGCTTGTGCGGGTCGCATTCGTCGGCGCCGTCGACGTACAGCTTCAGCGGGCCGGCGGCGTTTGCGTCCAGCACCTCGATGCCCAGCGCCTTCAACCGCGCAGTGCTCTGCTCGGAACTGGACACCGCGCCGGCGATGCGGTCGCGGATCCGGCCGAGCGCGTCGATGAAATAGGCCACGGTCGAACCGGTGCCGACGCCGACGACCATGCCGTCCTCGACGTAGTCGATGGCCTTCTCGCCGGCCAGGCGCTTCGCTTCGCTCATGGGATCAGGTCTTCGGAGGGGGGGCGTGGATGTGGGGCGGGTCATTCCAGCGACAGCAGCAGTTTCCACTGCGCGGCAGTGACCGGGAACACGGACAGGCGGCTGCCGCGCGAGGTCAGCGGGAAGCCTTCGCCGAGTGCATCGGCGTGCTGCTTGATCTCTTCCAGCGGGATGACCCGCTCGAGCTTGCGCTCGAAGGCCACGTCGACCAGGAACCAGCGCGGCTGCTCGCGGCTGGCCTTGGGATCGTGGTACGGCGACTTCGGGTCGAACTGGGTTTCGTCCGGATAGGCCGCACTGGCCACGCGAGCGACACCGGCGATGCCGGGCACCTTGGCGTTGGAGTGGTAGATCAGCACGCCGTCATCGACCTTCATGCCATCGCGCATGAAGTTGCGCGCCTGGTAGTTGCGCACGCCGTTCCACGGCTCGGTGCCGACCCGCTGCAGGTCGTCGATGGAGAAGGCGTCCGGTTCGGACTTCATCAGCCAGTAGCGCTTGCGGGCGGTCATGCGGGATCGGTCTCCGGCGCGCGGGAGCGCAGCAGGGTGTGGGATTCGGTGCAGATCGCGTCGGGCAGGATGTCCCAGTCGGCGCCTTCCAGCGCATCGACCTGCTGCACGCCGAAGCCGGCGCCGACCAGCCACGGCGGCGCGGCGCGGTCGCGGCGGAACGCGAAGCTGCGATCGTACCAGCCGCCGCCCATGCCCAGCCGCTGGCCATGGCCGTCGAAGCCCACCAGCGGCATCACCGCCAGCGCCAGCGCTTCGGGCAGCAGTGCCGAGGAAGGCGCCACGTCGGGCTCGGGAATGCCGAAGCGGTTGGTCACCAGCGGATCACCTGCACGCCATGGCGCGAAGCGCAGCGTGTCGCCGTGCAGGACCGGCAGGCACCAGACCAGGCCCGGCGGCAGGCGCAGCTGCAGCACGTGCAGGCCGATCTCGCCGTCCATCGCCCAGTAGCCGGCGACGTAGCCGCTGTCGGGCAGGAACGGCAGGGCGAGGATCCGCTGCGCCAGCGCCTCGGCGGCGGCAATGCGCGCGGCGGCAGGCAGTTCGCGCCGGCGTTGGCGCAACTGGCGGCGCAGCGTGTCGCGGTCCTGGTTCATCGGGCCAGCAGGTCGAAGGAGGCGGACATGATCGCGGACCACGGCGGCCGCGCCAAGCCGCGTCGTGGAAATCGCCGTGGTGCGGCGGGGCTTCCGGCGACGCCGGCCCCGGAAACGACAACGCCTCCCGAAGGAGGCGCTGTCGCAAAAAAGGTTCTCCGCCATGCCGATGCGGCGAAACGACCTTGAACCCGGGGTTCAAGTGGGGAAGCTGGGAAACCATCGGGCTTTCCGCTGCGAAGGCGGACATGCACACCCGGCGTCGTCGCATCCCCGGTGTCGTTTTTAAGGGACAAGGTGAATGTTTTGCCAGCTGTCGAACACGGCAGAGAACGCGGGGCAATTATAGCGTCCCGACGCGCACTGCCTAGCCCGTCCGTCGGTGTGCGCGAAGGAATCGGCAATGCGCAGTTCAGCGTCGCAAGATGCGGCCTATGGCCGCGCGCCCATTCAGCTGCCGAGCAGCCCGTCGAGGCGACGGTTGAGCGTGTCGAGCGTGCCGGCCAGTTCGCGCTGCTGCGCGTCGCGCTCGGCGCGCAGCTGCTGCACTTCGTGGGCCAGGTTCAGCGCGGCCAGCACCGCGACCCGGTCCAGCGCGACCATGCGGTTGTTGCCGCGGATCTCGCGCATGCGCGCGTCGAGCAGGCGCGCGGCGGCGACCAGTCCGTCGCGTTCGTCGGCGTTCACGCCCACGGTGTATTCGCGGTCGAGGATGCGGACGCTGACCGGTTCGGCGTGGCTGCTCACGTGTGCTGCTCCAGTGATTTCAGCCGCGCGATCATCGCTTCGACCCGCGAACGCGCCTGCTCGTTCTTGTTCAGCAGCTGGGCACGCTCGGCGAACAGCTGTTCCTGCTGCTGGCGCAGGCTGCGGTTCTCGTCGGTCAGGCGCTGGCAGCGTTCGGCCAATGCCTCGACCCGCGCGGCGAGGGCGCGGAGCTGGGCGATGGCGTCGATGGAAGGATCCATGGCGGCCACGATAGGCAGCGCCCGTGCGGGCGGTCAAGCGGCGACGGCGGGCCGGCGTCGCACGGCTCCGGCGGTCAGGCCGGCACCGCGACCGGGCGTGCCAGGAAGGCCAGGCATTCCTCGCGCTCCATCGCCGCGGCGATGTAGTGGCCCTGGACTTCGTCGCAGCCGTGGTCGCGCAGGAATTCCAACTGGCCGGCGGTCTCCACGCCCTCGGCGACCACGGTCAGCTGCAGCGAGTGGCCCATGGCGATGACCGTACTGGTGATGGCCTCGTCGTCCGGGTCGCGGGTCAGGTCGCCGACGAATTCCTGGTCGATCTTGAGCGTGGTCAGCGGCAGCCGCTTCAGGTACGCCAGCGAGGAATAGCCGGTGCCGAAGTCGTCCACCGCCACGCCCACGCCGAGGACGCGGCAGGCGTGCAGCACGCTGGCACTGCGGCCGACATTGGCCATGATCGCGCTTTCGGTCAGCTCCAGCTCGAGCTGGCCGGACGCCACGCCGGTCTCGGCCAGGATCCGTGCCAGGGTCGCGGCCAGGTCGCCGCGCAGCAGCTGGATCGCCGACACGTTCACCGACATGCGCAGCCCGTCGAGCCCGGCCTCGCTCCACTGGCGCAGGGTGGTGCACGCTTCCTTGAGCACCCACTCGCCGATTTCCATGATCAGGCCGGTGTCCTCGGCCAGCGGGATGAAGTCGTCGGGCGGGATCGAGCCGAATTCCGGGTTGCGCCAGCGCAGCAGCGCCTCGGCGCCGACCACCCGGTCCTCGTGCAGCGAATAGCGCGGCTGGTAGACCAGCGAGAGCTCCTCGCGCTCGACCACCCGGCGCAGCAGCCCGGCCAGGGTCGCGCGCCGGCGGATGGTCTCGTCCATGCTGGCCGAGTACACCTGCCAGGTGCGGCGGCCGGCCGCCTTGGCCTGGTACATGGCGGTGTCGGCGTGCTTGAGCAGCTCGGTCGGCACCTGCGCGTGGTCGGGGAACAGGCTGATGCCGATCGACGGCGAGACGGTGATCTCGTGGTGTTCGTCGAGCGACAGCGGCAGGGCGAAGGCTTCGATCACCCGGCGGGCCACGTCCTCGGCCTCGGCGGGCACGCCCAGCCCCTCCAGGACCACGGTGAATTCGTCGCCGCCGAGGCGGGCGACGGTGTGCTGCGGGCCGACCGCGTGCTGCACGCGTTCGGCCGCCGCGCGCAGCACGCGGTCGCCGGTGGCGTGGCCGAGCGAGTCGTTGACGTCCTTGAACCGGTCCAGGTCAAGGAACAGCACGGCGACGTGGCCGCCCTCGCGGCGTGCGCGCACGATCGCCCGGGCCAGACGCTCGGACAGCAGCGAGCGGTTGGGCAGGCTGGTCAGCGCGTCGTAGTTGGCCAGATAGCGCAGCTCCTGCTCGGCGCGCTTCTGTTCGGTGATGTCGCTGAGCACGACGACGTGGAAATTGACCTCGCCGCCGGCATCGGGGATGCCGTTGTGCTTGACGTGGCAGAGGATCTCCTCGCCGTCGCGGCGGGTCATCCACACGTTGCCTTGCCAGTGCTGGCGGTTCATGTCCTGGCGCAGCGCGCTGCCGCGACCCTCGCCTTCGCTGTCGAGCATGGTGAACGGCCGGCCCAGCGCTTCCACGTCGCTGTAGCCGGTGATCTGGGTGAAGGCGGGGTTGACCGCGACGAAGTGCAGCTCCCGGTCCAGTACCGCGACCGCCTCGCTCATGCTGCGCAGGACTTCGCTGGCGATGCGCCGCTCGGCGTCGGCATGGCGGTTGGCGGTGGTGTCGCGGGCGGTGCCGGCCAGGCGCCGCGGCCGGCCGCGTTCGTCGCGCTGGACGGTGCGCCCGTGCACGCGCATCCAGATCCAGTTGCCGTCGCCCTCCGGGTCGACCCGGTGCTCGGAAGTGAACAGCGGCTCGTCGCCGCGCAGGTGTGCGCGCAGGCGGCGGCGCAGGCTGGCGCGGTCGTGCGGATGGACCAGCGGCAGCGTCGCCCGCTGGCTGGCGACCACCAGGCCCAGGTCGGCGCCCGATTCGGTGGCCTGCAGCAGGTGCAGTTCGCGGCGATCCAGGTCGAAGTCCCAGAACTGCTCGCCCGAGCCCCACAGGGCGACGGTCAGGTGTTCCTCGCGTGCCTGCAGTGCATCGTGCTGGTGCAGGTGGCTGGCGCGCCAGCGCCAAAGCAGGACCAGCACGGCGATCAACAGCCCGCCGGCGAAGGCCATGAGTGCGGCGGTCATGGGCGGCCCGTCCACTCGGGTCCTGTCTGGCGGTATCGCACAGCGACGTCGGACGGCATGGGAGGGCGTGATGGATGGTTTTGGCGAGTGTAGGCATGGCCGGGGAACGGCGACAAGCGGACGGGGCGGGGCGTTACACTTCCTTGGATCAGCCGCCGCCATCGACGCCCCGCATGCCCGACCTCCCCTCCGCCGACGACGTAACCGAAGCCAGCCGCGCACTGGGCCTGGGCGCGACAGCCCCGGAACTGCATGGTGCCCTGTGCGGCTGGCTGGCCGGTGGCGGCGAAGACACCGTGGCCTGGCCGGCGCGGGTGCTGGCCGATGCGGGCGTGCCTGCGCCGGCGCCGGGCAGCGCGCTCGATCGGCTGCGCAAGGTCGCGGCCGCGCAGCTTGGCGACGGCGAGTTCTCCTTCGAACTGCTGCTCGGCGCGGACGACCTGCCGTTGCGCGCCCGCGCGCAGGCGCTGTTCGACTGGTGCCGCAGCTTCCTCGGCGGCTTCGGCCTGGCCGCCGGCGCGCAGCCGCCGCTTTCGGAAGAGGGCGCCGAAGCGCTGCAGGACCTGGCCCGCCTGGCCGGCGCCAGCGTGCAGGAGATCGACGAGGACGAAGACGAGGACGAGGACGCGCTCTCCGAACTGGAGGAGTTCGTCCGCGTCGCCGTCCTGCTGCTGCACGGCGACTGTGTGCTGGGACCGCGCCATCGCCGCAGCCTGAATTGACATGCTGCGCTCGCTCACCGGGATCACCTCGGCCGAGTTCGCGCGCCGTCGCCGCCAGCTGATGCGGATGGCGGGCGAGGACGCGATCCTGGTCCTGCCGGCCGCGCCGGTGCGGGTGCGCAGCCACGACACCCATTACCCGTACCGGCAGGATTCCGACTTCTGGTACCTGTGCGGCTTTCCCGAACCGGAAGCGGTGCTGGTGCTGGTGCCGGGCCGCAAGCACGGCGAGGCGCTGCTGTTCTGCCGCGAACGCGATCCGGAGCGCGAGGGCTGGGACGGCGCGCGCGCCGGCCAGGAGGGCGCGGTCGAGGCGTTCGGCATGGACGACGCCTATCCGATCGACGACCTCGACGAGATCCTGCCCGGCCTGCTGGAAGGGCGCTCGCGGGTCTACTACCACTTCGGCCGCGATGCCGAGTTCGATCTCAAGCTGATCGGCTGGGTCAACCGGGTGCGCGCGCAGGTGCGCCACGGCGCGCAGCCGCCGCACGAGTTCCTCGAGCTGGGCCACCTGCTGCACGAGCAGCGCCTGTTCAAGTCTCGCGACGAACTGAAGCTGATGCAGAAGGCCGCCGACATCAGCGTGCGCGCGCACGAGGCGGCGATGCGCGCCGCACGTCCCGGCATCCACGAATACGAGCTGCAGGCCGAGGTCGAGCGCGTGTTCCGCGCCGCCGACGCCTGCCCGGCGTACGGCAGCATCGTTGGCACCGGTGCCAACGCCTGCGTGCTGCACTACGTGGACAACAGGTCGCGCGCGGCCGATGGCGATCTGGTCCTGATCGATGCAGGCGCCGAATACCGCGGTTACGCGGCCGACATCACCCGTACCTTCCCGGTCAACGGCCGCTATTCGAAAGAGCAGCGCGCGCTGCACGACCTGGTCGGCGCGGCGCAGGCGGCGGCGCTGGCCTGCGCGCGGCCGGGTGTGGCCTGGTCGGCGATCCACGAGGCGGCGGTGGAGACCCTGACCGAGGGCTTGCTCAGGCTGGGCCTGCTCAAGGGTTCGCTGGAGAAGAACATCGCCGAGGGCCACTACGGCCGCTTCTACCGGCACAAGAGCGGGCACTGGCTCGGCCTGGACGTGCACGACGTGGGCAATTACCGGATCGACGGCGAATCGCGCCTGCTCGAGCCGGGCATGGTCTTCACCATCGAGCCGGGCCTGTACATCGGTGCCGACGACACCTCGGTCCACGCGAAATGGCGCGGCATCGGCATCCGCACCGAGGATGACGTGCTGGTCACCGGTGACGGCCACAAGGTGCTGACCGACGCCCTGGTGCGCTCGGCCGACGGGATCGAGGCCTTCATGGCCAGCGCCTAGCGCGCCCTGCAGCTGCGGTTGTCGCAGGGTGCCACGACACGTGCCTGTTCCGGGCCGGGGTCCATTCCCGCGGCACGGCGTCCCATGCAGGCAACGCTGAATCGCGCCATCCGTGACATGGGGCCGTTGAAATACCTGCCTAGGCATCTATATCCTATGCACCCATGCCCAAGACCGACCCCCGCGAAAGCCTCGGCTACCTGGTCGCAGACCTGCACCGGCTCTTCGGTCGCGTCTTCGACCGGCGGGTGGCGCACCTGGACCTGACCCGCGCCCAGTGGCGCGCGCTCAAGTCCCTGGCCCGTGCCGAGGGCGTCACCCAGGTTGAACTGGCCGACCAGCTCGACATGGAACCCATTGCCGTCGGCCGGGTCATCGACCGGCTGCAGAAGGCCGGCTTCGTCGAACGCCGCGCCGATCCGGCCGACCGCCGGGTCTGGCGCCTGTACCTGCTGCCGCCGTCGGCGCAGGTCACCGGCGAGGTCGAGGCGGTCGCCCAGGCGTTGCGCAAGGACGCCATGGCCGGGATCAGCGCCACCGACCTGGCCACCACGCTGTCGGTCCTGGACCGCGTGCGCGAGAACCTCACCCAGCTCGACCGCGAGACCCGCGGCGAATCCTCCCCCAAGAGTTGACCCCCATGACCAGCAAGTCCGACAACGCCGCGCCAGACGCGGCTGCTCCCGTCCGCAAGCGCCGCGTGCCCGCGTGGCTGTGGGTCGCCGGTCCGCTCGCGGTCGGCGGCTTCTTCGGCTGGCAGTGGCTCCATTCCGGCCGCGAAGTCGATACCGACAACGCCTACGTCAAGGCCGAGCGCATCCTGGTCGCGCCGCAGGTCGGCGGCCGCGTGGTCGAAGTGGCCGTCGGCCAGAACCAGGCGGTGAAGAAGGGCGACCTGCTGTTCCGCATCGACACCCAGCCGCTGGAGATCGCGGTGGCGCAGAACGAGGCGCTGCTCGCGCACATGGCCAACGCGGTCGATGCCAGCCGCGCCAAGGTCACCGGCACCGGCACCTCGATCCAGGCCTCGCGCGAAACGCTGGGCTGGGCCCAGCGCGACCTGGCGCGCATGGAGCAGCTCGCCGGCCAGCAGCTGGTCTCGCGCAAGATGGTCGACGACGCCCGCCACGCGGTGGCCGAGGCGCGCACCGACCTGGCCGATGCGATCGCCTCGCAGAGCGAAGCCGCCGCCACCCTCAGCGGCAAGGCCAACACGCCGACCGAGGACCTGCCCGACTACCGCGCCGCGCTGGCGATGCTGGCCAAGGCCAGGCTCGACCTGACCCACGCCGAGGTGCGCGCGCCGGTTGACGGCATCATCGGCCTGCACGACCTGCAGGTCGGCGAGTTCCTCAACGTCGGCCAGACCGCGATGCCGCTGGTGGCCACCGATCCGGTCTGGATCGAGGCCAACTTCAAGGAAACCGAACTGGCGAAGATGCAGGTCGGCCAGCCGGCGACGATCGAAGTCGACAGCTACCCGGGCGTGAAGTGGAAGGCGCACGTGGCCTCGATCGCGCCGGCGTCGGGTGCGGAGTTCAGCGTGTTGCCGGCGCAGAACGCCACCGGCAACTGGGTCAAGATCGTGCAGCGCATCCCGGTGCGGCTGGAGATCGACGGCGCCGACCGCAGCGACGCGCCGGTGCTGCGCGCCGGCATGAGCGCCGAGGTCAAGGTCGACCTGCGCGCGGTTCCGGGTGGTGCCGAAGCGACCGCCGCGGTCGCCGCCGGCCAGCACTGACTCCCGCCTACTGACCGGCGCCACCCGGCGCCGGTCGCCGCATCGCTTTACCGGATCCCGACATGATCAAGCGCCTCAACTCCTCCGAGGGCGGCAGCCGCGCGCTGCTGGTCGGCTCGGTGATGCTGGCCACGCTGATGCAGGCGCTGGACACCACCATCGCCAACGTCGCCCTGCCGGACATGCAGGGCTCGCTGTCGGCGACGCAGGACCAGGCCTCGTGGGTGCTGACCAGCTACATCGTGGCCGCCGCGATCCTGACCCCGGTCACCGGCTGGCTGGCCGGGCGCCTGGGCCGGCGCCGCCTGCTGATCATCGCCGTGGCCGGCTTCACCTTCGCCTCGCTGCTGTGCGCGATGGCCACCGGCATCGGCCAGATGGTGCTGTTCCGCATCCTGCAGGGCGTGTTCGGCGCCTCGCTGGTGCCGATCTCGCAATCGCTGCTGCTCGATGCGTTCCCCAAGGAAAAGCACGGCGCGGCGATGGCGATGTGGGGCATGGGGATCATGGTTGGGCCCATCCTCGGCCCGCCGCTGGGTGGCTGGCTGACCGAGTACTACAGCTGGCACTGGGTGTTCCTGATCAACCTGCCGGTGGGCGCGGTCGCGCTGATCGGCATCATGGCCAGCGTCAAACCCGAAGTGTCGCGGCAGCGGCCGCTGGATGCGATCGGCCTGGCCCTGCTGGCGCTGGGCATCGGCGCGCTGCAGCTGTTCCTGGACCGTGGCGAGACCATGGACTGGTTCGGCAGCCTGGAAATCCAGGTCGAGGCGGCGCTGGCCTTCCTGGCCCTGTACATGTACGGCCTGTGGTGGTGGAACCGCCGCGACCACGCGCTGCTGGACTTGGGGCTGCTGGGCAACCGCAACTTCGCGGTCGGCTGCGTGCTGATCTTCGTCGTCGGCATCGTCCTGTTCGCGACCCTGGCGCTGTTGCCGCCGTACCTGAGCACGCTGATGCACTACCCGGTGCTGACCATCGGCATGGTGCTGGCGCCGCGTGGCATCGGCACGATGTTCACGATGATGCTGGTCGGACGGATGCTCGGCCGGGTCGACGCGCGGATCCCGATCCTGGTCGGCATGGGCCTGATGGTGCTGTCGCTGCACGGCATGTCGCAGTTCGGCACCGAAGCCTCGATCGAGGCGGTGGTCTGGCTGGGCGTGGTCCAGGGCATGGGCCTGGGCCTGGTGTTCGTGCCGATTTCCACGATCGCCTATTCCACGCTGCATGCCTCGCAGCGCACCGAGGCCGCGGGCCTGTTCAGCCTGGTCCGCAACATCGGTTCGTCGGTGGGCATCTCGATGGTGGTGGCGCTGCTGGCGCGTGCCGGCCAGACCAACCATGCCGAGATTGCCGCGCGCATTCCCGCCTACGGCGCGGAGCAGACCCTGCTGCCTGCGATATGGAACCCGGCCACCACGTCGGGCGCGGCGCTGCTCAACGCCGAGGTCTCGCGCCAGGCGGCGGCGATCGGCTACGCCAACGACTTCTGGCTGATGATGCTGCTGACCGTGTGCGCGATGCCGCTGGTGCTGCTGATGCACAGCGGCCGCCACGACAGCGGCGGCAGCGCTTCCGACGCCGCAGCGGCCGCGCATTGACGGTGACATGCGGCAGCAGGCCTTGCTGGTTCCCGCGAGGGTGCGGGTGCACGGTGCTTACAATGCCGGCATGAACCTGGCCGGCATCCACCACGTCGCGATCATCGCCTCCGACTACGCGCGCTCGAAGCGGTTCTATGTCGAGGTGCTGGGCCTGCAGGTGGTCGCCGAGGCCTACCGCGAGGCGCGCGACTCCTGGAAGCTGGACCTGCGCCTGGCCGATGGCACCCAGGTCGAGCTGTTCTCGTTTCCCGCGCCGCCGCCGCGCGTGTCGCGGCCGGAAGCCTGCGGCCTGCGCCACCTGGCTTTCCGTGTCGACGACCTGGACGCGGCGCTGGCCCACCTGCAGGCGCACGGGGTGGCCGCCGAGCCGGTGCGCGTGGACGAATACACCGGCCGCCGCTTCTCCTTCTTCGCCGATCCCGACGGGTTGCCGCTGGAACTCTACGAGGCCTGACGTCCAGCCGGTCCATCCTGCGTACGGCAGCGTGTCCACAGCCTGCGGCGCGACGCAATTAGCCGAAGATCGAAGCCGCCGCAATGTTCCGCGTCAGGGCCCGGCCATCGCCGGCCGGTAAAATCGGCACACTCCCCCAGGAACACCCAGAATGAGCAACAGGATCGCCCACGCCGGGCTGGCCGCGAAGCGGATGAGCGCCGAACAGGCCGCCGCGCTGATCGGCCCGGGCATGTCGGTCGGCATGAGCGGCTTCACCGGCGCCGGCTACCCGAAGGCGATCCCGCTCGCGCTGGCGGCGCAGATCAGTGCCGCGCACGATCGCGGCGAGCCGTTCGCGCTGCGCATCCTCACCGGCGCCTCCACCGCGCCCGAGCTCGACGGCGCGCTCGCCCGCGCCGGCGGCATCGACTTCCGCCTGCCGTACCAGTCCGATCCGGAGTTGCGCGCGCGCATCAACGCCGGCGAGATCGAGTACATGGACATCCACCTGGGCCATGTCGCGCAGTACACCTGGTTCGGCTTCCTCGGGCACATGGACGTGGCGGTGGTGGAGGTCAGCGCGATCCTGCCGGACGGGCGCCTGGTGCCGTCGACCTCGGTGGGCAACAACAAGACCTGGCTGGACCTGGCCGACAAGGTGATCCTGGAGGTCAACCACCGCCAGCCGCTCGGCCTGGACGGCATGCACGACATCTACTACGGCACCGCGCTGCCGCCGGCGCGCAAGCCGATCCCGCTGGTGCATCCGGGCGACCGTTTCGGCGAGCCGTACCTGCGTTGCGACCCGGACAAGGTGATCGCGGTGGTCGAGACCGATGCGCCCGACCGGCTCGGCGCGTTCGCGCCGCCGGACGAGACCTCGCGGCGCATCGCCGGGCACCTGGTCGAGTTCTTCCGCCACGAGATCCGCGCCGGCCGCCTGCATGAAAACCTGCTGCCGTTGCAGTCGGGCGTGGGCAATGTCGCCAACGCGGTGCTGGCCGGCCTGCGCGAGGCCGGCTTCCGCGGGCTGACCGCGTTCACCGAGGTGATCCAGGACGGCATGCTCGAGCTGATCGGCGACGGCACCATCGAGGTCGCCTCGGCCAGCTCGTTCGCGCTCAGCCCGCAGGGCGTGGCCGACTTCGTCGCCAACATCGACCGCTACCGGCAGCGGATCGTGCTGCGCCCGCAGGAGATGTCCAATCACGCCGAACTGATCCGCCGCCTCGGCGTGATCGGCATGAACGGCATGGTCGAGGCCGACCTGTACGGCAACGTCAATTCCACCCACGTCGCCGGTACCAGCATCATCAACGGCATCGGCGGCTCGGGCGACTTCGCCCGCAACGGCTTCATGTCCTGCTTCCTGACCCCGAGCACGGCCAAGAACGGCGCGATCTCGGCGATCGTGCCGATGGTCAGCCACGTCGACCACACCGAGCACGACGTGGCGGTGGTGGTCACCGAGCAGGGCCTGGCCGACCTGCGCGGCCTGTCGCCCAAGCAGCGTGCGCGCAAGATCATCGGGAACTGCGCGCATCCGGATTACCGGCCGATGCTGCAGGACTATTTCGAACGTGCCGTGCGTGACAGCAAGGGCAGGCACACCCCGCACCTGCTGGGCGAGGCGCTGTCGTGGCACCAGCGCTACCTGGATACGGGAACGATGCGGGTCTGATCGCCCGCTCGCGGCGCATCTCCATCCGTTGTCACGGCGGAACGCTCGCAGCAGCCGACCGGCTGGTCGTGGTTGATCTCGCGGGTATGGCGTCGTTGCTTCGCGCATTGATGCGAAGGGACGGCGCCAAAGCGCGGCCAGGTCGCCGGGTGACGAGACGTGATGCCCTTCGGGGCGAATGTCCCCCGGCGCCGATGAAACCGGCGCCTCCTCCTTTATTTCGCCCCGAAGGGCATCACGTCTCGTTCTGATCGGGGGCTGACGCCTCCAGAAGCAGAGCATGCTCACGCAAGAGCCATCCTCCGCGGGACGATGGGGGATTCCAGTTCCGCTTGAATCGCGGAGCGGGGCACATCGATCGCTGTCACCTCCAGACGATGCGGGTGTCCCCTGCAGCGAAATCAAGGAGGAGGCATCGCCCACCGGGCGATGCCGGGGGCGTCGCGGAAGGGGATACCCGCATCGCACCCCGCGACGCCAGGTTCCTGCCTTTGCTCTTCCGGGCCGGCGACAAAGAAAACGGGCGGCACCTGCGTGCCGCCCGTCGTCGTGAACCGCTTATAGCGAAGGCTCAGCCCAGCGAGGCCAGCCACTCGTCGTCCGAGCCCTCGTTGACGCCCTCGAACAGCGGCGTGGAGAAGTAGCGCTCGCCGGTGTCCGGCAGTACGGCCAGCAGCACCGAGCCCTTCGGCGCGTCGGCGGCGACTTTCAGCGCGGCGGCGACAGTCGCGCCGGAGGAGATGCCGACGAAGATGCCTTCCTCGGTCGACAGGCGGCGCGCGGTGGCGATCGCCTCTTCGTCGGCGACGGTCACGATCTGGTCGGCGACTTCGCGGTTGAGCACCTGCGGCAGGAAGTCCGGGGTCCAGCCCTGGACCTTGTGCGGCTTCCACTCGTTGCCACCCAGCAGCGAAGCATTGGCCGGCTCGGCGGCAGTGATCTTGACCTCCGGGCGGGCTACGCGCAGCACTTCGCCCACGCCGGTGATGGTGCCGCCGGTGCCCCAGCCGCTGACGAAATGGTCGAGGCGACGGCCGGCGAAGTCACGCAGGATCTCGGCGGCGGTGGTCTGCCGGTGGTAGGCCGGGTTGGCAGGGTTGGCGAACTGGCTGGCGAGAAACCAGCCGTGCTTCTTGGCCAGTTCCTCGGCCTTGCGGACCATGCCGGTGCCGCGCTCGGCGGCCGGGGTCAGGATCACCTTGGCGCCGTAGGCACGGATCAGCTTGCGGCGCTCGACCGAGAAGGTCTCGGTCATCACCGCCACGAACTTGTAGCCGCGCGCGGCGGCCACCGCGGCCAGGGCCACGCCGGTGTTGCCCGAGGTCGCCTCGACGATCGTGTCGCCGGGCTTGAGCAGGCCCTTTGCCTCGGCGTCGAGCACGATCGCCAGGGCCAGGCGGTCCTTGACCGAGCCGGCCGGGTTGAACGCCTCGACCTTCACGTACAGGTCCACGTGCGCGGGCGCGACGCGGTGCAGGCGGACGACCGGGGTGCGGCCGATGGTGTCGAGGATGCTGTCGTAGATGGCCATGGATTCTTTCCGGGTTATGGGAAGCGGTCAGGTGAGTACGGGGGTTTCAGGCGGCGCGGGCCAGAAGCTGTTCAGCGGGCAGGGCTGTTCCGGCCGGCAGCGGGCCGAGCGGCGCGGCGCCGAACCAGTGCAGCTGCGTGGCCAGTGCGGCCACTTCGCCGAGGATCAACAGCGCCGGCGAAGCCACGGCGTGGGCGCGGGCGGTGTCGGCCAGATCATCCAGGGTGCCGGTGACAACGCGCTGCTCGGGGCGCGAGCCGTTCTCGACCAGCGCGAACGGGGTCGACGGGTCGCGCCCGGCGGCGAGCAGGCGCTCGCGCAGGTGCTCCAGCGCACCGACGCCCATGTAGATGGCCAGTGTCTGCCGTTCCTGGGCCAGTGCTTCCCAGTCCAGCGCGTCGACGCCATCGCGGCTGTGCGCGGTCAGCAGGCGCAGGGACTGGGAATGGTCGCGATGGGTCAGCGGGATCCCGGCATAGGCGGCGCAGGCGAGTGCGGCGGTGACCCCGGGCACGACGCGGTAGGCGATGCCGTGCGCACGCAGGTATTCGATTTCCTCGCCGCCACGGCCGAACACGAAGGGATCGCCGCCCTTGAGCCGGACCACCCGGCGACCGGCACGCGCGTGCTCCAGCATCAGGGCGTGGATCTGCTCCTGCGGCATGCTGTGGTTGCCGGCGGACTTGCCGACCTCGACCAGTCGGGCCTGCGGATTGGCCAGGGCCAGCACGCCAGGGCCGACCAGGCGGTCGTACAGCACGACCTCGGCGGCCTCCAGCGCGCGCAACGCGTTCAGGGTCAGCAGGCCCGGGTCGCCCGGGCCGGCGCCGACCAAGGCGACGCTGCCGGGAGGCAGGTCGAAGGGCGTGGCGGCGGGCGGAATCGGGCTCACGGAAGGCCGGTCGGGAAGCGGGATGCCGACCGTAACCCCCGCTCATAACGGGCGGAAATAACTTGCGGCACAATGCTCATGCATCCCGGTTATAAGATCGGGGCGTTGATTGCCACTACAGTCCCCGGACCCCTTCGCCCGCGCCCCGGCCCCCCTCCGATGACGCTGACCCAGCTCCGCTATCTCGTCGCCATCGCCGATGCCGGGCTCAACATCACCCTGGCCGCGGCGCGCGTGCATGCGACCCAGCCGGGCCTGTCCAAGCAGCTCAAGCAGCTGGAGGACGAACTGGGCTTCCTGCTGTTCGTGCGCAAGGGCCGCAGCCTGGAGGCGATCACCCCGACCGGCGCCGAAGTGCTGGAGCGGGCCCGGGTGATCCTGGCCGAAACCGCCAACATCCGCGCCTACGCCGCCAACCAGCGGCGCGAGAGCCAGGGCCAGCTCACCATCACCACCACCCATACCCAGGCCCGCTTCGTGCTGCCGCCGGCCATCGCCCGGATCAAGCGCGACTTCCCGCAGGTCAGCGTGCACCTGGCCCAGTCCACCGAGGGCGCAGCGCTGGACCTGCTCGGCCAGGGCGACGCCGACATGGCCGTGGTCAGCACCGCCGGCGGCGAGCCGCAGGGTGGGATCGCGGTGCCGCTGTACACCTGGCGGCGGCTGGCGCTGGTGCCGCGCGGCCATCCGCTGGACCGCGCCGGCCGGCCGCCGGATATCCAGGAACTCTCGCAGTACCCGCTGATCAGCTACGAATCCTCGACCCGGCCGGAGTCGTCGCTGCAGCGCGCCTTCAACAAGGTCGGCCTGGAGCCGAACCTGGCCCTGACCGCGCTGGATGCCGACCTGATCAAGACCTACGTCCGCGCCGGCCTCGGCGTGGGCCTGCTGGCGGAGATGGCGGTGAGCACCGGCGACACCGACCTGCGCGGTTGGCCGGCGCCGACCGAGATCACCGAATGCATCGCCTGGGCGGTGCTGCCGCGCGAACGCGTGCTGCGCGACTACGCGCTGGAACTGGTCCACGTGCTGGCCCCGCAGATCGACAAGCGCGACCTGCGCCGCGTGCTCGACGGCAACCAGGAGCCGGACTGGCCGCAACCGCCGAGCTGGGAATCGCTGACCCAGACCATCACCAGCTGAGTCCTGCCGCGGCGCGTGAAGCGCGATCGTGGCCGGTAGAATCGCGCCCTGCGATCGCCCCACAGGATGCCGGCATGAACACCATCATGGTCCCCGTTTCGATCGGGGAGCTCGTCGACAAGATCACGATCCTGGAGATCAAGGCCGAGCGCATCCACCAGGATGACCGTCGGCGCAATGTCGTGGTCGAGCTCGAGGGCCTGCTGCCGCTGTGGCGCGAACTGGTCGCACGGGCGCCGGAGCTGCACGAGCTCAAGGCCGGCCTGCGCGCGGTGAACGAGCGCATGTGGGACGTACAGGACGCGTTGCGCGCGAAGGAAGCGGCGCAGGATTTCGGCGCGGAATTCATCGAACTGGCGCGTGCGGTCGCGGCGCGCAACGGCGAGCGCATCGGCATCAAGAACGAGATCAACCGGCTGGCCGGCTCGCAGTTCGTCGAGGAAAAGCAATACCGCTAGACAGTCGCGTTTCCGCCGTGCGATCCGGCGGCGGTCGCACCGCCGACCGTCAGCGGACCAGCAGCCCGTCGCCGCCTTCGGCCACCTTGCCGATCACGGCAGCCGTGTCGAAACCGTGGCGGCGGAAGACCGCCAGCACCTCGTCCACGGTCCCGGGCGCGCAGCTCACCAGCAACCCGCCGCTGGTCTGCGGGTCGCACAGCAGGGCCCGCTCGAGTTCGTCGAATGCGCCCTCGAACGCCACCCGCCCGCCATAGCTGGCCCAGTTGCGTGCCGAGGCGCCGGTAACGAACCCGGCGCGGGCGAGGTCGCGCACCTGGGGCAGCAGCGGCACCGCGGCCCAGTCGATGCACAGCCGGCAGCCGGAGCCGCGCGCCATTTCCAGCGCATGTCCGGCCAGGCCGAAGCCGGTGACGTCGGTCATCGCGTGCACGCCGGCCAGCTGGGCCAGCTCGGGGCCGGGCGTGTTGAGCCGGGTGGTGGTGTCGAGCAGGCGCGCATAGCCGGCCGCGTCCAGCGCCTGCTTCTTCAGCGCCGCGGAGAACACGCCCACGCCAAGTGGCTTGCCCAGCACCAGCACGTCGCCCGGACGTGCGCCGCTGTTGCGCCGGACCTGCGCCGGATCGACCAGGCCGATCGCCACCAGGCCGTAGATCGGCTCCACCGAGTCGATGCTGTGGCCGCCGGCGACCGGGATGCCAGCGGCGCGGCAGGCGTCGGCGCCGCCTTCGAGGATGCGGCCGATGGTGGCCTGCGACAGCACGTTGACCGGCATCCCCACCAGGGCCAGGGCGAACAGCGGCGTGCCACCCATCGCGTACACGTCGCTGAGCGCGTTGGTGGCGGCAATCCGGCCGAAGTCGTGCGGCTCGTCGACGATGGGCATGAAGAAGTCGGTGGTGGCGACGATCGCCTGGCGGTCGTTGAGCCGGTAGACCGCGGCGTCGTCGGCGGTTTCGGTGCCGACCAGCAGGTCTGGCGGCAGCGGCATGGTGGTCTTCGCCCCGCGCAGGATGCCCTCCAGCACGGCCGGCGCGATCTTGCAGCCGCAGCCGCCGCCGTGGGCGAGCGAGGTCAGGCGGGGTTCGGTGGTGCCATCGGTCATCGCGGACTCCCTGCATGCGCATGCTGGCGCGTCCCTGCAATGTAGCCGCAGGTCGTGTCCCCCGGCCAAGCCTTCCGCGACGCAGCATCGACCAAAGGAGGTCGCCGCGGTCCTTGACTGCCCCCGCGGGCAGGCAGACCATCGGCGCGAACGCACCATCCGCGGGCACCTTCACAAGGAGTCACGATGAACGTCGATCTGTCCCGCCGCAGCTTCCTCAAGCTGACCGGCGCGGGAGCGGCGGCGACGACGCTGGGCGCCATGGGTTTCGGGGAGGCCGAGGCCGCCACCGCCGCCCATGTGCGCGCCTTCAAGCTCGCCACCACGACCGAAACCCGCAACATCTGCACCTACTGTTCGGTTGCCTGCGGGATCATCATGTATTCGCGCGGCGACTTCGCCGCCGGCGAGAAGGCCGAGCTGGTCCACATCGAAGGCGATGCCGACCATCCGACCAACCGCGGCACGCTCTGCCCCAAGGGCGCGGCACTGAAGTCCTACGTCAAGGCCGCGACCCGGCTGACCCGGCCGCGCATCCGCCGGCCCGGATCGGACCATTTCGAGGACATTTCCTGGGACGAGGCGCTCGACCGGATCGCGCGCGCCGTCAAGGACGACCGCGACGCCAACCTGATCGAGCGCAATGCCGCCGGCACGCTGGTGAACCGGCTCACCACCACCGGCTTCCTCGCGGCCTCGGCGACCACCAACGAGACCGCATGGGCGACCTGGAAGGTGGTCCGGTCGCTGGGCATCGTCGGTTTCGACAACCAGGCGAGGGTTTGACACGGCCCCACGGTGTCCAGTTTGGGCCCGACGTTCGGCCGTGGTGCGATGACCAATTCGTGGACGGACATCGCCAACACAGACCTGGTGGTGATCATGGGCGGCAATGCCGCCGAGGCGCACCCGTGCGGCTTCAAGTGGGTGACCGAGGCCAAGCATCACCGCGGCGCCAAGCTCATCGTGGTCGATCCGCGCTTCAACCGCTCGGCGTCGGTGTCGGACTTCTACGCGCCGATCCGGCCGGGCACGGACATCGCCTTCCTGATGGGCGTGATCCGCTGGTGCATGGAGAACGACAAGGTCCAGTGGGACTACGTCCGCAACTACACCAACGCCCCCTACCTGGTGCGCGAGGACTTCGGCTGGCAGGACGGCCTGTTCACCGGCTATGACGAGGCCAAGCGCAGCTACGACCAGACCAGCTGGGAATACCAGTTCGCCGACGACGGCAGCATCCTGACCGATCCGACGCTGCAGGATCCGCGCTGCGTCTGGAACCTGCTGAAGAAGCACGTCGACGTGTACACGCCGGAGTTCGTCGAGAACCTGTGCGGCACGCCGAAGGACCGGTACCTGAAGGTCTGCCAGATGATCGGCGAGACGTCCGCGCCCGACAAGGCGATGACCTCGATGTACGCGCTCGGCTGGACCCAGCATTCCAAGGGTTCGCAGAACATCCGCGGCATGGCGATGCTGCAGCTGCTGCTGGGCAACATCGGCGTTGCCGGCGGCGGCATGAATGCATTGCGCGGACACTCCAACATCCAGGGCCTGACCGATGTCGGCCTGATGTCGAACCTGCTGCCGGGCTACCTGGCGATACCGAAGGAGAGCGAGGTCGACTTCGCCACCTACATGTCGACCCGCGCCAACAAGCCGTCCTTCCCCAACCAGATGAGCTACTGGCAGAACTACGACCGGTTCTTCGTCAGTTTCCTCAAGGCGCTGTGGGGCGACAAGGCGACCGCGGACAACCAGTGGGGCTACGACTGGCTGCCCAAGCTCGACATCCCGCAGTACGACGCGATGAAGATGTTCGAGAAGCTCAACCAGGGCGAGGTGAACATCTATTTCTGCCAGGGCTTCAACGCGCTGCTGTCGTTCCCGAACCGGGCCAAGCTGACCGAGGCGTTCTCCAAGTTGAAGCTGCTGGTGGTGATGGATCCGCTCGAGACCGAGATGGCTTCGTTCTGGGAGAACCACGGCATCTACAACGAGGTCGACAGCGCCTCGATCAAGACCGAAGTACTGGAACTGCCGAGCACCTGCTTCGCCGAGGACGAGGGCGCGACGGTCAATTCCGGGCGCTGGCTGCAGTGGCACTGGGCCGGTTCCACGCCGCCGGGCTCGGCGCAGTCCGATGTCTGGATCATGGCCAACATCTACCAGCGCGTGCGCGCGCTGTACGAGAAGGAAGGCGGCAGGGCGCCCGAGCCGATCCTCAACCTCAGCTGGGACTACGAGAATCCGCTTGAGCCCGAGCCGGCCGAGCTGGCGCGCGAGCTCAACGGCCGCGCGCTGGGCGATGTGTTCGATCCGGCCGACAAATCCAAGCTGCTGGTCGGCGCGGGCAAACAGCTGGGCAGCTTCGGCCAGCTGCGCGCCGACGGCTCGACCATGGCTGCCTGCTGGGTCTACACCGGCTGCTGGACCGAGGACGGCAACATGATGGCCCGCCGCGACAACCACGACGTGGGCGGCATGGGCACCTTCCTCAACTGGTCCTTCGCCTGGCCGGCGAACCGGCGCGTGCTCTACAACCGGGCCTCATGTGACCTCGACGGCAAGCCCTGGGACCCCAAGCGCAAGCTGATCGAATGGAACGGCGAGAAGTGGGAAGGCGTCGACGTGCCGGACATCGCCGTCACCGCCAAGCCGCACGAAGTCGGCCCGTTCATCATGAACCCGGAGGGCACGGCGCGTTTCTTCTCGCGCAAGCTGATGCGCGACGGGCCGTTCCCGATCCACATGGAGCCGTTCGAGAGCCCGGTCGAGAACCCGCTCAACCGCAAGATGCGCGGCAACCCGGTCGCGCGCATCTTCCCGGACGACCTGGCCGGCCTGGGCAGCAGCGACATGAACGACTCGGTCGCCACCTCCTACCGGCTGACCGAGCACTTCCACTACTGGACCAAGCACAACCACGTCAACGCGGTGACCCAGCCGGAGTTCTTCGTCGAGATCAGCGAGGAGCTGGCCGCCGACCGCGGCATCGCCAAGGGCGACAAGGTCCGGGTGTGGTCCTCGCGCGGGCAGGTCTGGGCCAAGGCCGTGGTGACCCGGCGCATCCGGCCGCTGCAGTGCGACGGCAAGACCGTGCACATCGTCGGCATCCCGATCCACTGGGGCTTCAAGGGCGCGGCGCGCAAGGGCTTCGGCTCCAATTCGCTGGGCCCGTTCGTCGGCGACGCCAACATCGAGACGCCCGAGTTCAAGGCGTACCTGTGCAACATCGAGAAGGCGACGGGAGGCGACAAGGCATGAGCGAGCCCAACGCGAACGGCACCCGCGCCCCGCAACCGCTGACCGCCGCGGCCAATCCGCCGGTGCAGCCGCTGGCGTCGAACCTGCTGCCCAGCGACGTGGTGCGGATCTCGGCCACGGCCCACGTGCCCGCGCCCACGCGGCAGCTGACCCAGGTGGCCAAGCTGATCGACGTGTCCAAGTGCATCGGTTGCAAGGCCTGCCAGTCGGCCTGCATCGAGTGGAACGACACCCATCCGGAGATCGAGGAGAACGTCGGCGTCTACGAGAACCCGCACGACCTGACCCCGGAGATGTTCACGCTGATGCGTTTCAGCGAGTTCGACAACCCGGACACCGGCGACCGCTGCTGCCGCCAGCACCGCAGCCCCCACCGCC
>JAGHZW010000179.1:0-1332 GCA_017745195.1 Pseudoxanthomonas sp.
CCTTGGCGGCCCAGTCGCGCGAACTGCCCTGGCCGTAGTCGGCGCCGGCGATGATGGCGCCGGCCGGCTGATCCTCCGCTTCGACGGCGAAGGCGTGGCCCCGGATCTCCGCAACCAGGATGGCAGCGTGGTGGTGGACGTGGCCAACGCCACCCTGCCGGCCGAACTGCAGCGACCGCTCAACGTCACCGATTTCGCCACCCCGGTGCAGCGTATCGATGCCAAGCCGTACGGCGGCGGCACCCAGCTGGTGCTCAGCACCCGTGGTGAATACGAGTCGCTGGCCTACCAGACCGGCAACGAGTACGTGGTCGAAATCTCGCCGCGTGCCAGCGCCGCAGCGGTCGGCGCGGTCAGTGGCGCCGCCGTATCCAGCGCCCAGGCCAAGCTTGCCAGGCAGGGCTACTCCGGTCGCCCGGTCACCTTCAATTTCCAGGACGTACCGGTGCGTACCGTCCTGCAGCTGATCGCCGAAGAATCCAACCTCAACATCGTGGCGTCCGATACGGTGGCGGGGAACGTGACCCTGCGCCTGGTGAACGTGCCGTGGGATCAGGCGATGGATATCGTCCTGCGCGCCAAGGGCCTGGACAAGCGTCGCGATGGCAGCGTGATCTGGGTCGCGCCGCAGCCTGAACTGGCCGCCTTCGAGAAGGCCAAGGAAGATGCGCGCATCGATCTGGAAAACCGCGTCGATCTGGTCACCGATTACATCCAGATCAACTATCACAATGCCGCCGCGATCTTCAAAGCACTGACCGAGGCCAAGGGCATCGGCAACCAGACCGGTGGTGGCGGCGGTGGTGGTGGCGGCAACAGTCAGGAGAACGGCTTCCTGTCGCCGCGCGGCCGCATCGTCGCCGACGAGCGCACCAATACGCTGATGATCAGCGACATCCCGAAGAAGGTCGCGCAGATGCGCGAGCTGATCAGCGTGATCGACCGTCCGGTCGACCAGGTGCTGATCGAGAGCCGCATCGTGATCGCTACCGATTCGTTCGCCCGCGACCTGGGCGCACGCTTCGGCATCCAGGGCCGCGAGATCGGCAACAACACCCGGGTGATCAGCGGTTCGCTCGAGAACAACGTCAATATCATCCAGAACGGCGAGTACGAGATCCCCGGTGGCCTGAACTTCAACCTGCCGGCGACCACCGCCAACGGCATGGACGTCGGCGCCCTGGCCTATACCCTGCTCGGCGCGAACTTCGCCATCGACATCGAACTCTCGGCGCTGCAGCAGGAAGGCCGTGGCGAGGTCCTGTCGAATCCGCGTGTGGTGACCTCCAACCAGCGCGAAGCGGCCTGAGTCGCGCGCAGCGGCAAAGCGAC
>JAGHZW010000179.1:1362-2185 GCA_017745195.1 Pseudoxanthomonas sp.
GCGACGACCGCGTGTTCATGGCCGTCCACGTCACCAAGGACGAGGTGTTGCGTTACATCGACACCAGCATCGGCCAGGTTCCGGAAATCGCCACCCGCGAGATCAATACCGCGGTGCTGGTCGACGACGGGCAGACCGTGGTGATCGGCGGCGTGTACGAGTTCACCGACGCCAACAGCGTGGCCAAGGTTCCGTTCCTGGGCAACGTTCCGTTCCTGGGTGCCTTCTTCAAGAAGACCAGCCGCACCAAGGACAAGGCCGAACTGCTGATCTTCCTGACCCCGAAGGTGATGCGGGTCGAAAAGCGCGCCTGACCGGGCATACGCTTGAGTTGCAACGCGACGGGGCCGAAAGGCCCCGTCTGCTTTTCCGGCATTCATCCGCCGGGGAACTCGACGGGCGTCGATGGGTCAGAATGCGGCCATGGACACCCAGCCCCCGCTCCTTACCGAAGCGCCCGTCGACGGACTGCACGCCGCGTTCGTCGCCCTGCGTGAAAGCCTTTCCGCATCGATCGTCGGCCAGTCCGCGCTGGTCGAACGGCTGCTGATCGCCCTGCTCGCCGACGGGCACCTGCTGGTCGAAGGCGCGCCCGGCCTGGCCAAGACCACCGCGATCCGCACCTTGGCGGCGCACCTGGACGCCGACTTCGCCCGGGTCCAGTTCACCCCGGACCTGCTGCCGGCGGACTTGACCGGGACCGAGGTCTGGCGTCCTCAGGAGGGCCGCTTCGAATTCCAGCCGGGCCCGGTGTTCCATCCCCTGTTGCTGGCGGACGAAATCAACCGCGCGCCGGCCCATCGAGGAAGCGGAGCCACGCCTC
>JAGHZW010000179.1:2230-24889 GCA_017745195.1 Pseudoxanthomonas sp.
GGCCACGCAGAACCCGGTCGAACAGGAAGGCACGTTCCCGTTGCCGGAAGCGCAGCTGGACCGGTTCCTGATGCACGTGCGTATCGGCTACCCGGACGCGGGCGTTGAAACCGAGATCCTGCGGCTCGCCCGCGAGCGGGCGCGGCAGTCGCTGCACGCACCGGCTGCACCGGCCGAGCGCATGCCGCAGGCCCAGGTCTTCGCCGCGCGCGAACAGGTGCTTGGGCTGCACGTGGCACCGGCGCTCGAACGCTACCTGATCGAACTGGTGCTGGCGTCGCGCGACGCGCAACGCTACGACGCCGCGCTCGGACGCCGCATCGCCTGGGGTGCGAGTCCGCGCGGCTCGATCGCGCTGGAGCGTTGCGCGCGCGCGCGCGCCTGGCTGGCCGGGCGCGATTACGTCACCCCGGAAGACATCCGCGCGGTCGCGCCGGACGTGCTGCGCCACCGCGTGCTGCCGAGCTACGAAGCATTGGCCGAAGGCTGGGATGGCGAGCGGCTGGTCGCCGCCTTGCTGGAACGGGTGCCGCCGCCGTGACCGGTCCCGGCCCGGCGCCCGCCGTGGCCGATGCCGTGCAGGAGGGCATCGTGCCGACGTTGGCCGAACTGGTCGCGTTGCGTGCGCAGATGCAGCGCGTGCCGCTGCCGCGGCGCGGCCGGCATGGCGTGCATGGTCCAGCGCCGTCGTCGCTGCGCGGGCGTGGCATGGAGTACGCCGAGTCCCGCGAGTACGTGCCTGGCGATGACGTGCGCCGCATGGACTGGCGCCTGACTGCGCGCACCGGCCGTCCCCACACCAAACTCTTCCAGGCCGAGCGCGAGCGCCTGACCCTGCTGGTCGCCGATACGGCACCGGCCCTCTATTTCGGTACCCGCGTGCGCTTCAAGTCGGTGCAGGCCGCGCGTGCTGGCGCGGTGGCGGTGTGGTCGGCGCTGCAGTCCGGCGACCGGATAGCCGCGTTGCGCGCCGGCGAACCGGCGATTCCGCCGGCGACCGGCCTGCGCGGCGCGATGCGCGTGCTCGACGCACTGGCGCGCTGGTATGCGCGACCGCCGCAGGACGACACGGGCCTGGCCGACGCCCTCGAACATGCGCAGCGGCTGCTGCGTCCCGGCGCGCGGCTGGTGGTGCTGGCGGACGCGGCCAGCGCGGCAGGCGTGCCGACGCTGCGCTGGACCGCACTCGCGCGTCACCACGAGGCCACGCTGGTGCTGTTGCAGGATCCGCTGGAAGCCGAACCGCCGCGTCGGGAACTCGCGTTCCGCGCCGGCATGCGGCGGCTCGAGCTCCGACTGGACCAGGCGGGCGTGCGTGCGCGCTGGGACGATGCCTTTGTCAAACCGGTCCAGCAGCTGTCACGTACGCTGCCGGGCCTGGGCTGGCAGGTGCGCGTGCTGTCCAGCGACGCCGATTCCGGCGACTGGCTGCGCCGCCAGGATCCTGCCTCCGCCGTGTCGCAGGAACATGCCGGTGGTCGTCACCCACCGGCAGGCGGTTGAGGGCGCGCGCGTGGATCCGACCCGCTTGCCCTTGCGCGACGTGCACCTGCCGCCGTCGCCTTCGTGGTGGCCGCCGGCGCCGGGATGGTGGTGGCTGGGGGCGATCGTGCTGCTGCTGGTCCTGGCCTGGCTGGGCTGGCGAGGCTGGCGCCGCGCGCGGCGCCGCCGCTGGCTACGCTGGTTCGATGCCGAAAGCGCGCAGGGCCCGCTTCCGCAGCAACTGGCGGCGATGTCCGGGCTGCTGCGCCGCGCGGCGCGACGTCGCCGGCCCGGCAACGAGCTGCTCGAAGGCGAGGCGTGGCTCCGCTTCCTCGATGGGCCGGCGGGCACGGATTTCTCCGCAGGCGCCGGTCGGCTCCTGCTCGATGGCGGTTTCCGGCCGCAGCTGGATGCGGACGCGTTCACCGCTGCACGCGACGTCGCGCGTGCGCGCTTCGTCGAGCTGATGGAGGGCAGCCGGTGAGCGCGTGGTGGTCGGCCTGGCAGGACGGTTTTGCCGGTTTCGCCTGGCCGTGGGCCTGGGCACTGCTGCCGCTGCCACTGCTGGTGCGCCTGCTGTTGCCGGCCCGGCGCAGCAGCGCGGCGGCGCTGCGGGTTCCCTGGGGGGCGCGGCTGGACACGGTGGCCGGCACCGGCATCACCGGTGTGCGCGGTGCATGGCTGTTGCCGGTGCTGGCCTGGGTGCTGCTGTGCTCGGCCGCGGCGCGGCCGCTGCAGCTCGGTGCTGCGCAGGTGCCGCCGCACGAAGCCAGGCAGATGCTGCTGGCGGTGGACCTGTCCGGCAGCATGAGCGAAACGGACATGGAGCTGGGCGGCGAGGTCGTCGATCGGCTGACCGCGGCCAAGTCGGTGATCGCCGATTTCCTGCAGCGCCGCGCCGGTGACCGGGTTGGCCTGCTGGTGTTCGGCCAACGTGCGTACATGCTCACGCCGCTGACCCTGGACCGCGATTCGGTGCGGATGCAGTTGCGCGACAGCGTTGCCGGTCTGGCCGGGCGCGAAACCGCGCTCGGTGATGCCGTCGGCCTGGCGGTCAAGCGCCTGCGCGAACAGCCTGAAGGCCAGCGCGTGCTGATCCTGCTCACCGACGGCGTCAACACGGCCGGCGTACTCGATCCGCTCAAGGCTGCCGAACTCGCGGCGGCCGAAGGCGTGCGCGTGCACACCATCGCCTTCGGTGGTGGCAGTGGCTACTCCCTGTTCGGCGTGCCGCTGCCGATCCAGGGCGGCGAGGAAGTGGACGAGGACACCTTGCGCCAGGTCGCGGAGAAAACCGGCGGCCGTTTCTTCCGCGCCCGCGACACCAACCAGCTCGCCGGCATCTACGCCGAGCTCGACCGGCTCGAGCCGGTCAAGGTGGCCGCTGCTCCGGTGCGGCCGCGCATCGAACGCTATCCGTGGCCGCTGGGCGCCGCACTGGCGCTGGCGATCATCGCCTGGCCGCTGCAGCGCACGGTGCGGCGGGGAGGTGGCGTATGAGGAGCTGGCTGCCCGGCGCGCTGCAGCTCCCGGAGCTGCATTTCCAGCGTCCGTTGTGGTTGTGGGCGCTGCTGCTGTTGCCGCTGCTGTGGCTGTTCTGGCGCCGCCGGCGCCAGCAGGGATGGCGCGATGCGGTGGATGCGCACCTGCTGCCGCGGCTGCTGGAACCCGCGCGAGGTCGTGCCGGGCTGCGCCTGGCCGGCGTATCGCTGGCCGTGGGGTTGGCCGTTGTCGCGCTGGCCGGTCCCGGCTGGCGCCAGGAGCAGCGCCAGCAGTGGCAGGCGAGGGCGCCGCTGGTGATCGCGCTGGACCTGTCGTCGTCTAGCCTAGCGTCCGACCTGCCGCCGTCGCGCCTGGCCCAGGCGCGGGCCAAGATCGCCACGCTGCTGCGCGAGCGGAAAGGTGGCGAGGTGGGCCTGGTCGCATGGGCGGACGACGCCTACACGGTGGCGCCGCTCACCGCCGATGCCGGCAACATCGCCCTGTTCCTCGACGCACTCGCCCCCGACGTGATGCCGGTGGACGGCCATCGTCCGGAGCGGGCGATCACGCACGCGGCCACGCTGCTGCACCAGGCCGGCTTCGAACAGGGCGACATCCTGCTGGTGACCGACAGTGTGGATGCATCCGCGCAGGCGATCGCCGGCGCCGTGGCCGGCCAGGGCTACCGCATTTCGGCGCTGGGGCTGGGTACTCGCGCTGGCGCGGTGTATCGCGACGGCGCGGGTGCGACCCAAACGGCGCGCCTGGATGAAGCATCGCTGCGCGAACTGGCCGCGGCCGGCGGCGGTCGCTACGCGACGCTGACCGTGGACGATGCCGACCTGCGCGCGCTTGGGGTGCTCGATCCCGCCGCGGCCGCGGATGCCGGGCATGCCGGTGGCCAGCGCGTGTGGCTGGACCAGGGCTACTGGCTGCTGCTGCCGCTGTTGCTGCTGGCAGCACTGGCGTTCCGTCGCGGCGCCGGCGTGCTGGCTGTGCTGCCTTTGGCGATGATGCTTTCGCTGCCGCTCACGGCGCATGCGGCCGAAGCCGATGGCGCGGGCGCCCTGTGGCGTCGCCCCGACCAGCAGGCGCAGGCGCGCATCTCGAAGGGCGTGGATGCCTATCGCCAGGGCGATTTCGCCGCGGCAGAACACGACTTCGGCGCCGCCGGCGCACGCGGTGCCGAGGCGCAATACAACCTCGGCAATGCGCTGGCCCGGCAGGGCCGCTACGACGAGGCGATCGCCGCCTACGACCGTGCCCTGGCGCAGTCGCCGGGCATGGAGGATGCGATCGCCAACCGGCGCGTGGTCGATGCCGCGCGCAGACAGCAACCACCTCAGGGCGGGAAGGGCGGACAGAACCGCCCGCAGCAGGGCCAGTCACAACCACGGGATGGTTCGCCGCAGGACTCCGCCGAATCTCCGTCCGATGGCGGTGCAGGCCAGCAGCCCCCGGACGATGCGCAGCAACAGGACGGCAAGGATGACGGCAAGGCGGACGCCCCGCCGCCGCAGGCCGAGGATGCCCAGGCGCGCGAGCGCCAGGAGCAGGCCGACCGCGAGCAGCGCGAACGCATGCAACAGGCCTTGCAGCAGGGCCAGGACCCGCGGGCCGATCCCGCGCGGCAGGCCAGTCCCGATGGCGAGGACGCGCAGACGCGCGAACAGCGGCAGGCACGCGAGGCATGGCTGCGACGCGTGCCGGACGATCCGGGCGGATTGCTGCGCGCCAAGTTCCGGCTCGAATACGAGCGCCGCCAGAAGGAGGGCCGGTGAAGCCTGGTCGTCGCCCCGCGAATACCGCAAGCAGCACCACCCGCCGCGGGTGGGTGTCGCGCGTGCTGCTCCTGCTGCTCGCCGTCGTCGCCCTGGTGCCGGTGGCGAGCGCGGAAACACGCGCCTGGCTCGACCGCAGCAGCACCGCGCAGGGCGAAGCGGTCACCCTCAACATCGAGACCGACCAGCCCGGCGTCGCCCCCGACTACGGCCCGCTGCAGGGCGACTTCACCCTGGGACCGCCGTACCGGAGCACCACCGCCAGCGGCGACGTGACCCTGTTCGGCATCGCCCTCGTGCCGCAGCGCAGCGGCACGCTGCAGGTGCCCGCGCTGCAGGTCGGCGCCGAGCGCACCGCGCCGCTGGCGCTGGAGGTCTTGCCCGCCCAGGCCAGCGAGCCGCGCGGTGACGTGTTCCTCGAATCGCGACTGGACGTGCCGTCGCCGTACGTCCAGCAGAGCGTCGGCCTGACCGTGCGCCTGTATTACGCCACGCCGCTGCTGTCCGGCGAACTGGGCCAGGAAGCGCCGGACGGCGCCTCGCTGCAGCGGATCGGCGACGACGTGCAGAGCAGCCGGCAGGTCGGCAACCGCCGCTACCAGGTGGTCGAGCGCCGCTACCTGCTGGTGCCCGAGCGCAGCGGTCGGCTGCAGCTTCCACCGGCCCACTTCCGCGGCCAGGGCGCTGGCGGGTTTTTCGACGACATGTTCGGTACCGACCGGACCCTGTCCGCGCAGGGACCGGTCCTGAGCCTGGATGTCCGCGCCCAGCCCGGCGGCGCGCCACAACCGTGGCTGCCATTGCGCGGGCTGCGCCTGCGCTACCTGGCGGCGCCGACCGCGGCGCGCAGCGGCGAGGCGGTGGAGATCGCGGTGGAAGCGGTGGCGCAGGGCGCGACCGCGGCGCAGTTCCCGGAGATCCCGGTACCGCGGGTTGAAGGGGCACAGGTCTTCGCCGAACGCGCCGAAACCACTGAACGTTTCGTCGATGGCGGTCCGCAGCTGACCGTGGTCCGGCGCTTCTCGGTGGTGCCGCTGCGGCCAGGCGCCCTGCACGTGCCGGGACCGCGCATGGACTGGTGGGAAGCGCCCGCCGGCCTGGCGAGGGTAGCGAGCCTTCCGGACCTGCGACTGCAGGCGACCGCAGGCGCAGGTGCGGTTCCGGCAGGACCGGCGCCGTCGGCCGATGCCGCAGCCGGAGTCACACCGCCGGTTGCGAAGATGGCCGCCACCCGGCCTGAGGGCGGACGCGGCTGGTCCTGGCTGGCAGCGGCATTCGCCGTGCTCTGGCTGGGCACCCTCGGCTGGCTGCTGTGGTCACGACGCGGTGCCAGCGGCGCGCCGCGGTCCGCTGGAGTGCCTGCCCCGTTGCCGGCCCGCCCGGCGCTCGCCGACCTGCGCCGGGCGCTGGATGCCGGCGGCTTCGACGAAGTGGCGGGACTGCTGCAGCGCATGGCCATTCCGCCGGCGGCCGATCTCGACGAGGTGATCGCGCGGCTGGACGAACCGGCCCAACGCGCCGCGCTCGATGCCATGCGGCGCGCGTTGTGGGCCGGCGACGGCGAGCCTGCGCAGGCGCGCGGGGCGTTGCGTGCGGCCTTCCGGCAAGGCCCGCGCTGGAGGGTGGCAGGTGGCGCCACGGCCGCGCCATTGCCGCCGCTCTATCCCCCCGGCTGAAGGCGATCCGCTCCGGTTTGTTAAGCTGGCAACTGTTTTTTCGGGGGGCCGCGCATGACCGCAAACGCACGCCGTTCCTGGCCGATGCCGTGGAAGATGGGGCTGGGCTTCGGCCTGGGCCTGCTGCTGGGCCTGGTCGTGCATGCGACCGTCGGCGCGGACGCCGGCTGGGTGCAGGCGTTCACCACCTGGGTGACCACGCCGGCCTCGCGCCTGTTCCTCAACCTGATCTTCATGCTGATCGTGCCGCTGCTGTTCTCGGCGCTGGTGATGGGCATCGCCGAGATGGGCGACATCCGGGCGCTCGGCCGGATCGGCTGGAAGACGCTGGCCTACACCGTGATCCTGTCCGGCGTGGCGGTGCTGCTGGGTCTGGTCCTGGTCAACCTGTTCCAGCCCGGCGCCGGCGTCGATCCGGTGCTGGCCCAGCAGCTGCTGGCGCAGAACGCCGAGCGCAGCCGCGAGATCGTCGCCAGCATCGGCAGCCAGCCGACCGGCATGGAGATGGTGCTGTCGATCGTGCCGAGCAACATCGTCCAGGCCGCGTCGGAGAACGGCTCGATCCTGGCGCTGATGTTCTTCGCGGTGATGTTCGGCATCGGCATGGTGCTCACCCCCGCCGACAAGGTCGCCACGCTCAAGCGCGGCATCGAGGGCGTGTTCGAGATCTCGATGACCCTGATCAACCTGGTCATCCGCCTGGCGCCGTACGCGGTGTTCTGCTTCATGTTCAACCTGGCCGCGCTGTTCGGCTTCGACCTGCTGGTCCGGCTGGGTGCCTACGTCGGCGTGGTGGTGCTGGCGCTGACGCTGCACATGTTCGTCAGCTACGGCGTCGCGGTGCGGATGGTCGGTCGCTCGCCGCTGAAGTTCTTCCGCGACATCCAGGAAGCGGCGGTGATGGGGTTCTCCACCGCGTCGAGCAATGCGACCCTGCCCACCGCGCTGCGCGTGGCCGACCAGATGGGCCTGCCGCAGAAGGTTTCGCGCTTCGTGCTGACCGTCGGCGCGACCGCCAACCAGAACGGCACCGCGCTGTTCGAGGGCGTGACCGTGATCTTCCTCGCCCAGTTCTTCGGCGTGGACCTGAGCCTGGGCCAGCAGTTCATGGTGATGCTGGTGTGCATCCTCGGCGGCATCGGCACCGCCGGGGTGCCGTCCGGATCGCTGCCGGTGGTCGCGCTGATCTGCGCGATGGTCGGGGTCAATCCGATTGGCATCGGCCTGATCCTGGGCGTGAACCATTTCCTCGACATGTGCCGGACCACGCTCAACGTCAGCGGCGACCTGACCCTGGCCACGCTGGTGGCCCATGGAGAATCCGACGAATCCGCGCCGGCGGTCGCGCACGGGCAGGGCACCGCCGGCTGACGCCGGGCCGCGTCCGGAACGTTTCAACGCCAACCATGCGCGGGCGTCTGCAGGCACGGAGTTCGGCTTTTTTTGCCGCACTGCGGGACAGGAGTGGACAAGGGATGGGACAATGGGCGGCCCGCACCGCCGCGGGTGCCTTTCGAATCCGCTACCCGACATGACGACGCCGACCCGCCGACAGCTCGCCAACGCCATCCGTTTCCTTGCCGCCGACGCGGTCGAAGCCGCCAAGTCCGGACACCCCGGCATGCCGATGGGCATGGCCGACATCGCCGAAGTCGTCTGGAACGACTACCTGCGCCACAACCCGTCCGATCCGAACTGGGCCAACCGCGACCGCTTCGTGCTGTCCAACGGCCACGGCTCGATGCTGCACTACGCGCTGCTGCACCTGAGCGGCTACGACCTGCCGATCGACGAGCTCAAGCGCTTCCGCCAGCTGCACAGCAAGACCGCCGGCCACCCGGAGCGCTACGAGACCCCGGGCATCGAGACCACCACCGGTCCGCTGGGTCAGGGCCTGGCCAACGCGGTCGGTTTCGCGCTGGCCGAGAAGCTGCTCGCGCAGCGCTACAACAAGCCCGACCTCGACGTCGTCGACCACCGCACCTGGGTGTTCATGGGCGACGGCTGCCTGATGGAAGGCGTCTCCCACGAGGCCGCGTCGCTGGCCGGCACCTGGGGCCTGGGCAAGCTGACCGCGTTCTGGGACGACAACGGCATCTCCATCGACGGCGAAGTGCACGACTGGTTCACCGACGACACGCCGGCGCGCTTCGAGGCCTACGGCTGGCACGTGGTCCGCGACGTCGACGGCCATGATCCGGAATCGATCAAGGCCGCGATCGACGCGGCGCTGAAGGTCGGCGACAAGCCGAGCCTGATCTGCTGCAAGACCATCATCGGCTTCGGCGCCCCGCACAAGGCCGGCAAGGAAGAATCGCACGGCGCCCCGCTGGGCAAGGACGAGCTGGAAGGCGCGCGCAAGGCGCTGGACTGGCCGTACGCCGCGTTCGAGGTGCCGCAGGCGATCTACGACGGTTGGCGCGCCAATGCCGCCGGTTCGCAGCAGCAGGCGCAGTGGCAGCAGCTGTTCGACCGCTACGCGCAGCAGCATCCGGACGCCGCCGCCGAACTCGCTCGCCGCAACAGCGGTGCGCTGCCGGAAGGCTTCGCCGCCGCCGCCGACGAGTACATCGCCAAGGTCCAGGCCGAAGGCGCGACCATCGCCTCGCGCAAGGCCTCGCAGAACGCGATCGGCGCGTTCGCGCCGCTGCTGCCGGAAATCATCGGCGGCTCGGCCGACCTGGCCCCGTCCAACCTGACCCAGTGGAAGGCCAGCAAGTCGGTGACCGAAGCCGACCCGGGCGCCAACTACGTGCACTACGGCGTGCGCGAGTTCGGCATGAGCGCCATCGCCAACGGCATCGCCCTGCACGGCGGTTTCCTGCCGTTCGACGCGACCTTCCTGGTGTTCAGCGACTACGCGCGCAACGCGCTGCGCATGAGCGCGCTGATCCCGGCGCACGTGATCCACGTCTACACCCACGACTCGATCGGCCTGGGCGAGGACGGCCCGACCCACCAGCCGGTCGAGCACCTGGCCGCGCTGCGCTACATCCCGAACAACGACGTGTGGCGTCCGTGCGACGCGGTCGAGTCGGCGGTGAGCTGGAAGGCGGCGATCCTGCGCCAGGACGGCCCGAGCGTGCTGGTGTTCAGCCGCCAGAACCTGCCGCACCAGCCGCGCAGCGACGAACAGGTCAAGCTGATCGAGCGCGGCGGCTACGTGCTGGCCGATGCCGAGGGCGGCACCCCCGACGTGATCCTGATGGGCACCGGTTCGGAAGTGTCGCTGGCGGTGGAAGCGAAGAAGGTGCTCGACGCGGCCGGCCTGAAGACCCGCGTGGTGTCGTTGCCGTCGACCGACGTGTTCGACCGCCAGGACGCCGCCTACCGCGAGTCGGTGCTGCCCAAGGCCGTGCGCAAGCGCGTGGCGGTGGAAGCGGGCATCACCGACTTCTGGCGCAAGTACGTCGGCCTGGACGGCGCGGTGGTCGGCCTCGACCGCTTCGGCGCCTCGGCCCCGGCCGGCGATCTGTACAAGTACTTCGGCATCACCACCGAGGCGGTGGTCGAGGCAGCCAAGGCGCTCTGAGCCGTCGGCCGCAACGATGCAGACACAGGCCGGGCAATGCCCGGCCTGTGTGTTTTCGGAGGTGTGGGCCGCGGGTCCCGGCTGACCGGCGGGTCGATGCGACTCAGGCCGGGTCGTGCTTGCTGCCGCCACGGCAGCGCGGCGAATCCGGCACGCTGGCGTCGGCTTCCCACTCGGCGGGGGTGAACGTGTGCACGCCGAGCGCATGGATCTGTTGCATCAGTCCGCCGAGCGCGGCATATACCGCCTGGTGGCGCTGGATCGTGCGGCGACCTTCGAACGCCTTGCTGACCAGCACCACCTTGTAGTGGGTTTCCAGGCCGCGGCTGTGCATGTGGCTCTCGTCCAGCACCTCCAGGTGCTCGGGGGCGAGCGCGGCCAGGGCTTGGCGGATCTGCTCTGCGCGGGTGCTCATGTCGGGGTCCGGGTGGGTGCTGCGTCCCGGTCAGGATGATGACGGCCGGTCGCCGGTTCAACCCCCGGGCGTGTCTGGCTTGCGGCCGCCTGAAGCGGATCGGGGATGTGCATCGCCGGGCCGGCCGGCGCATGCTTCAATGTGCGCCCTCGCATTCCCCCGGTACCCCTTCCCGATGCCGCAGGACCCGACCGCCGATCCGGTACCGATGGATGGCTGGCTGGCCGGGCTGCTGCGCTGGCGCCGCTGGCTGATCGCCGCGGCGGTGGTGCTGGTGGTGGCGCTGCTGGCGGTCGCGCTGCGCAGCCTGTGGCATGAGGTCAGCTACGACGAGGTCGTGGCGGCGATCCGCTCGACGCAAGCAGTCGACATCGGCCTGGCCGTGCTGGCCACCCTGGCCAGCTTCGCCGCGCTCAGTGGCTACGACCACTCCTCGCTGCGCTTCGTCGGAGTGCGGCTGCCGTGGCGCACCGTCGCGCAGACCTCGTTCATCGCCTACGCGCTCTCCAACACCATCGGCCTCGGCGTGTTCACCGGCGGCGCGGTGCGGATGCGCCTGTACGGGGCCGCCGGCGTGGAGGCCGGGAAGATCTCGCGCGCGATCGCGTTCAACGCGGTGGCCTTCGGCCTCGGCATTTCGGTGGTCGGCGCGGCCGGGGTGCTGGCCAATGCGCCGGCGATGGCATCGCTGTTGCGCGTGCCGGCATGGCTGCTGCAGGTGCTGTCCGGGACGGCACTGGTCGTGCTCGCGATGGCGCTGGCGGTCGATCCCGCGCGTCGTCCGCGCTGGGCGGCGCGCTGGCCGGGCCGCGAGCTGGTGCTGCAGCAGCTGCTGTGGTCGGTGCTCGACATCCTGGCTTCGGCGGCGGTGCTGTGGCTGCTGCTGCCGGCAGGTTCGATCCCGTTCCCGGTATTCGTGGGCTTCTACGCCGCAGCGCTGGTGCTGGGCGTGATCAGCCACGTCCCCGGGGGGCTGGGGGTGTTCGAAGCGACCATGCTGGTCGCCCTGCGCGGCCTGGTGTCGCCGGAAGTGCTGGCCGGTGCGCTGGTGCTTTACCGGCTGGTGTACTACGTCGTCCCGCTGGTGCTGGCGCTGGCGCTGCTGCTGCTGCACGAACTGCGCCATGGGGTGGCCGCACCGGTGGCCGCGGCGGCGGCGGGCCTGCTGCCGCGCCTGGTCGCCGCCTACGCGCTGGTGGTGGCGCTGGTGCTGATGGTGTCCGGCGTGACTCCGGCCACGCAGGAAGCGACGGCGCTGCTGTCGGTCAGCGTGCCGCTGTCGCTGGTGGAGGCGTCGCACTTCCTCAGCAGCGTCGCCGGCCTGGCGCTGCTGTTCGTCGCCCGCGGCCTGCTGTTCCGGCTCGATGGCGCGTGGTGGGCGGCGCTGCTGCTGGCCGGCGCGGGGATCGTGCTGGCCCTGCCGAAGGGGCTGGCCTGGTCGGAGATCGCTTTGCTGGTGCCGCTGGTGGCCACGCTGCTGCTGTCGCATCGCCGCTTCGACCGGCGCGCCTCGCTGCTGGCGATGCGCTTCACCGGCGAATGGATACTGGGCGTGCTGGCCGTGCTCGCGGCGCTGCTGGTGCTGCTGTTCTTCGCCTACCGCGACGTGGACTACGCGCGGCAGCTGTGGTGGCAGTTCGAGTTCGACGGACACGCGCCGCGCTCGCTGCGGGCGATGGTCGGGCTGGCGCTGGTGGCGTTGGCGATCTCGCTGTACCAGCTGCTGCGGCCCAATGCGCCGACGCCGGCCCGGGCCAGTGCCGACGACCTCCGGCATGCCGCGGCGATCGTCGATGCCCAGGACAACGCCGATGCCGGGCTGGCACTGTCGGGCGACAAGCAGTTCGTCTTCTCCGGCGACGGGCAGGCGATGCTGGCTTATGCGCGGCAGGGGCGCAGCTGGGTCTCGCTGTCCGATCCGGTCGGCCCGGAGGCGCAGCGGCGCGACCTGGTCTGGCGCTTTCTTGCGCTGGCCAACGACGCCGGTGGCCGCGGCTGCTTCTACCAGGTGCGGCCGGACAACCTGCCGATCTACCTGGACGCCGGCCTGCGCCTGTTCAAGCTGGGCGAGTATGCGTACGTCCCGCTCGCCGGATTCTCGCTGGAGGGCAAGTCCCGTTCGGGCCTGCGTTACAGCGCCAAGCGGGCGGGCCGCGAAGGACTGGAATTCGAGGTCCTGCCTGCGTCGGCGGTGCCGGCGGTGCTGGCCGAGATGCGCGCGGTGTCGGATGCGTGGCTGGCCGCGCACCGTTCGGCGGAAAAACGTTTCTCGGTCGGCGCGTTCGACGATGCCTACGTGCTGCGCCAACCGGCTGCGCTGGTGCGCCAGCACGGGCGGCTCGTCGCCTTCGCCACGGTGCTGGAGACCGGTACCGGGCAGGAAGCCAGCATCGACCTGATGCGCCACGTCTCGCCGATGCCGTACGGGACGATGGACCTGCTGTTCGTGCAGCTGATGCTGCATTACCGCGAGCGTGGTTTCGCGCGCTTCGGTCTGGGCATGGCGCCGCTGTCGGGCATGGCCGCCGGCCCGCTCGCGCCGTACTGGCACCGCATCGGGCGGCTGCTGTTCGCGCACGGCGAGGAGTTCTACAACTTCCGCGGCCTGCGCGCGTTCAAGGAAAAATTCGAGCCGGAATGGGAGCCGCGCTACCTGGCCACGCCAGGCGGCGTGGCGCCATTGCTGGTGCTGGCCGACATCGCCGCGTTGATTTCCGGCGGACTGAAGGGAGTGGTGGGGAAATGATCGGTTCCGGCCGGATCGTGCTGCTGGTGGGCCTGCTGCTGGCGTCCGCATCGGCGAGCTTGCGGGCGCAGGAAAAAGTCTCGCACGGGCATTTCGAGGACGTGGCGCTGTACCGGCCGCACGGTGCCGCCAATGCGGTGGTGCTGCTGGTTTCCGGCGACGACGGCTGGGGCGCGCACGACGACCGGATCGCACGTGGTCTGGCCACGGACGGAGCGCTCGTCGCCGGCATCGACGGGCCGCGCCTGCGCCGCTCGCTGCACGCGGACGGTGGTGACTGCGTCCTTCCCACCGGCGACCTGGAGAACCTGTCGCACTACCTGCAGGGCTACGCGCAGCTGCCGACCTACCGGCCGCCGCTGCTGGTCGGTGAAGGAAGCGGTGGCGCGCTGGCCTACGCGATGCTCGCCCTGGCCGACCCCGGCACGTTCGGCGGCGCGGTGAGCGTCGGCTTCGCGCCGCGCCTGGACCTGGGCAACGTGCCATGCAAGGGCGCGGGCGTGGTGTTCGATGCAAAGCCCGGTCGACGAAAGGACAGTGCGGTCGCGTTGCGGCCGGTGGCGACCCTGCCGCAGCCCTGGCTGGTGCTGCAGGGAGACAGGGACGCGCGCTTCGGCGTGGCCGATGCACGTGCGTTCGCCGGCCGGATCGATGGCGCCGCGCTGTCGGTGCTGCCCGGCGTGGATGCGAGCCTGCGCCCGGATACCTGGTCGCCGCGCCTGCGCGCGGCAGCGCGCGAGCTGGCCCGGCGCGCCGCCCCGGTGCCGGTGGCGACCGGCGGCATTGCCGGCCTGCCGGTCATCGAGGTGCCCAGCCAGACCGATGGCGACACCTTCGCGATCCTGCTCAGCGGTGACGGTGGCTGGGCCGGGCTGGACAAGGACGTGGCCGCGGCGCTGGCCGCACGCGGCATCCCGGTGGCCGGCTTCGACTCGCTGCGCTATTTCTGGAAGCCGCGCACACCGCAGGGCCTGGCCGACGACCTGGCCCGGATCACCGAGCACTACGCGGCGCAGTGGCAGCGGCCGAAGGTGCTGCTGGTCGGTTATTCGCAGGGCGCCGACGTGCTGCCCTTCGCGGTCAACCGGCTGCCGGCGGCCACGCGCGAACGCGTGGCCCGCACCGTGCTGCTGGGACTGGGCGAACGCGCCGCCTTCGAGTTCCACCTCGACAACTGGATCGGCGGCGACCACGACACCGACCTGCCGATCCTGCCCGAAGCGCTGCGCCTGGATGCGTCCGGCACGCTGTGCATCCATGGCGACGGCGAGGACGACTCGCTCTGCCCGAAGCTGGCGCCCGGGCATGCACGCGCGCTGGCGCTGCCGGGCGGCCACCATTTCGACGGCGACTACGCGCGCCTGGCCGCGGCGATCCTCGGCGACGAAACCGCGGCCACCGCACCGGCGAAGTAGCCGGCCGCCTCGCCTCAGCCCGGAGTGCGGGCGAGGGCCAGCCGCAGCAGCCGCGCTTCCAGCCGGGCCGCGGCACCGGCGGGCGCGTGCAGTTCCATCCGCTGCAACGCTTCGTCGTCGCTGCAGGCCGGTGCGCGCACCAGGGCCTGCAGCACGATGCGCAGCTTCGCCACCGGCGTGGCGGTGTTCGACTGCAGCCAGGCCAGCGCGCGGACGATACGCTGCTCGACGGGAGTGAAGTCGCTGCCCAGCGGGTAGTCGGGCAGGGTGCCGTCGGCGCGGAACGGGGCCAGTGCCTCGCGCAGGCGTTGCGGCGTATTGCGCCGCCAGCGTGGCGGAGCGGTGAAGCCGGCGCGCAGCTTGCGCGCTGCGCGCGCCGTATCGAGCAGGCCCTGCTGCCAGCGCGCGTCGGTGATGCCGGCCATGGCCACCACGCAGTCCTCGTCGCTGGCATGGCGCAGGTCGGCGATGCCGTACTCGTCCACGTACACGTCGCGCAGGTGTCGCGGGATGGTGGCGTGGCCATAGTTCCAGCGTACGTTCGATTCCGTGCGCCCGTTCGCCTCGCGCAGCGCACGGAACATCAGCACCGAGCGCGCGCGTGGCAGGGCGTGGCCCATCGCCACGAAGTTGTACTGGCCGCCGACACCGGAAACCACGCGCCCGTCCTCCAGCGCATCCGATACCGCCGCGCCCAGCGCGGTGGCCATCATGCAGCTGTTGAAGAAGCGCGCGTCATGGCGCTGCAGTCGCTCCAGGCCTTCGTCGTTGCCGTAGATCTGGTTGACCTCGCAGATCCGGCGCATGCCGATCGCATGGCGCTGACCCCCGGGCAGGTCGCGCAGCCAGGCGTAGAAGTCGGGCGAGCCCAGGTAGAACGCGCCGTGCAGGTATTCGCCGTCGCGTTCCAGGCGGGCGTGATCGCCGAGGTTGGCGGTGCCGTCGGCCAGGCGCCGCATCAGCGCGGCGTCGTCGACCACCTTGCGCCGGATCACGCCGGTCTCGACCAGGCGCTTGAAGCCTTCGTTGATCATCTCGCTGCAGCCGTACAGGCCGATCTCGAACGGCTCCAGTCCGCCACTTTCGCGCACCGTCGGATGCGATTCGAGCTCGGGATCGAGCGCGCCGAGCAGCTGCCGGTAGCGCGCGTTGTCGGCATGGCGCAGGACCAGCGCATGGCACAGCGCGTCGGCCAGGGCGCCGATGCCGATCTGCAGCGTGCCGCCGTCGCGCACCAGAGTGCTGGCGTACAGGCCGATCGCATAGTCGGCATCGCCGACCGGTTGCCGCGGCAGGCCGAACAGGCGCGGATGCGGCCCGGGTGGATCGATCACCACGTCGAAGAAGGCTTCCGGGGCGAGCGCGCTGCCGCCCAGCCACGGCAGTTGCGGATCGACCTCCGCCACCAGCAGCGGACGCGGCAGGCCGCGGGCCAGATGCGCGTCGACCGTGTCCTGGGTCAGGTCGTTGTTGCAGGAAAACGAGAGCCGGTCGCCGCCGGGTTCGCGTGCGACCTTCTGCACGATCATGTCCAGCCGGCGCTGCGCCAGCGCGTCGGCGACGTGGGTGTAGTTGAGACTGGCGTAGCGGCGCTGGGTCTGGCTGGAGCCGAGCAGGGCGCCGGACTGCAGGTAGAACTCCTCGACCTCGACGTGCGCCGGCAGCGCGTCGCGCTTCATCGCCTGCACGTAGGCCAGGCGCGGGAAGTCTTCGCCGAAGTGGCGGGCCAGGAACGGCCGCAGGAAGCGCGCCTGCAGGCCCGCGCCGGGCGACGGCGGGTCCAGCGACAGTGCGGTGTAGAGATGCAGCGGCCGCGAAGGCTCGCCCTCGATGCGGGCGTACAGCGCGTTGAGCAGGCGGTGCGGCTTGCCCAGCGCAAGCGGCGCGGCAACGCGCAGGGCGGGCGGCAGCCGGGCGAGCAGATGCTCCAGCGCGGCATCCAAGTCGGTGAAGTGAAGAGCCATGGCGGCCAGCTTAGGGCATTGACCGGCGTGATGGAGATGCCTTTTCGACAGGGGCGTGACGTCGCGCTGCTCGACGATGCAGGCTGTGCCGCACGCGGTTACCACGCGCGCCTCGTGGCCTACTTCGGGCGCGTTAACGCAGTAGCGGCGCCTGCCAGTCGCGCGTCGGCATTGGTGAAGGCTTCACCGGTTCGGCGACCTCGAAGTGCAGGTCATCGGCCTCGATGCGGAGCAGGTGCCGGCGGATCGCGTCGTGCGCGGGCTGGTTCCACTCCGGTCGCCAGGCGCAGTGCTTCGGCTCCGTCACCGCCGAGTAGTAGCCGACGTTGCCGCTGGCGCCGAGCGCGCGATACACCTCGGCGCCGGCCAGCGCGCTGGCGTGGCCGGCGCCCGCGCCCAGCCAGTCGACGTGCGGGTTGTCCAGGACCAGCAGGCCGCGTGGTGCGACCAGGCCGAGCACCTGGTGCTGGTCGGTGGCCAGCGCATCGACATCGGCAGTGAGGGCGGCGAACGCATCGCCCAGCCACGGCTGCTCGCCGAACGCGCTATGCGGTGGTTGTGCGCCGTTGCCCGCAGCGACGCCGCGCCACAGCGGTACGCCGCCGCTGCCCGATTCGATCGGGATGGTCAGCGCCACGCGCTGGTCGAACGCGCCGGCGGCCAAGGCGCCCTTGCCATAGCGCGAGCAGCCGCTGACGGCGACGGCATCGGCGCGCAGCAGCTGCTGGTCGGCCGCCGCGATCGCATCGATGATCCGGCTCACGCCCCAGGCCCAGGCCATCAGCGTACCGGTAGTGCGCACCTGATCGCCGTACATGCGGAAGAACACGCCCTCGCGGGCGCGGCTGGTGCCGGTCTCGGCGCCGATATCGGTGTTCGGATAGTCGATACGGGCCACGCCTTCGGCATCGAGCAATGCGTGATCGACGCCGGCCACGCCGCCAACCACGATCATCACCGGGAACGGGCCGGGGCCTTCAGGCAGGTGCAGCGCGGCGCTGAAGGTCTCGCGGTGGTCGCCATGGGATACCGTCACCTCGACGCGGTCGCGGTGCACGGTGCCGGTGACGCGGTCCGGTGCGGGACCTTTCCAGCCGTAGACCTGCTGTTCGAGCGAATGCAGCGTCTGCTGGCGCTGGCAGCGCCAGTCGGCGCGCGTCGTCATGCGGCTGCCATCGGGGCGCAGGAACGGATCGGGAAGCGATGCCTGGCGTGCGGCGACGACGGGCGTCGTGGCGCAGTCCGCGCCGTCGTTCTCGACGGCGGCAACGCGTCGCTTCGTATCCGGTGCGCGCACGCTTGCCGCGGTGGCTTGCGCGGTTGCCATCGCCACCAGGCATGGCAATACCCAGGCCATCGCGCGGATCTTGTTGCTGCCAGCCATCCGTCGTCCTCCCCGTGTTCGACGCGATCATGCCAGCTGCCGCCGCGCGGCGCCGGTCCACGGCCAGGCCCGTTCACTGCTCCAGCATGTCCGGCCGGAACAGCCGTCGCCGCGACACCTCCTTGCCGGCGACCATGAAACGGCCCTCGCCGCGGTAGTGAACGGTGCGTGGATCGCGTGGCGAACTGGCGGCATGGACGCGGAGCACGCGCCAGACGAACAGCGGATAGTCGGCGGTGATCCTGGTTTCGTGCAGGCGGCATTCGAAGCTGGCATGGCATTCGCCGATCATCGGCGCCTGGACATCCCGCGCCGGCACTGCGGTCAGGCCGAAGCGCTCGAACTTGTCGGCTTCCGCGCTGCTGCAGTTGCCGATCCGGACCACGGTGTCCAGCAGCCGCTCGGTCGGCAGGTTGACCACGCATTCGCGGCTGCGCCGGGCCAGCTCGAAGCTGCGGTTGGCCTGCCAGATGTAGGTGCCGACCAGGTCATAGCCCAGCATCATGTGCCAGCCGCAGGTCATGATCGCGCGCTCGTCCTTTCAGGCAGTGCTGATCAGTACGACCGGGCCTGGTTCCAGGAAACGGCGGGTCCGCTCGACCGGAAGGGCGGTTCTGCGTGGCAGGGCCATGGCTCGATTCCGCGATGATCGGACGGCCAGCGTGCGTGCGTACCCGCCAAGGCCGCGTCAATCGAACACGTGCACCGCGTCCGCCAGGCGCCGCACTTCGTCCGGATGGTGGCTCACGTAGAGCATCGGCAGGCGCACTTCGTCGCGTACCCGCTGCAGGTAGGGGATCAGTTCCTCGCGCCGGGCCTGGTCGAGCGCAGTGAGCGGCTCGTCGAACAGCAGGATCGCCGGCTGCGACAGCAATGCCCGGCCGATCGCCACGCGCTGGGCTTCGCCCCCGGACAGATTGACGGTACGCCGCGCCAGCAGGTGGTCGATGCCGAGCAGCTCCACCACGGCGTCGAAGCCGAAGCGCGCCTGTGCGTCGCCGTGGCGGCCGTAGCGCAGGTTGCGGCGCACATCCAGGTGCGGGAACAGGCGCGCGTCCTGGAACACGTAGCCGATGCGGCGGCGGTGGGCGGGCAGGTCGATTCCGCGCGCGCTGTCGTAGAGCACGCGATCGTCGATGCGGATGTACCCGGATTCGGGGCGCACCAGGCCGGCTATCGCGTTGAGCACGGTGGTCTTACCCGCACCCGATGGCCCGGCCAAGGCGACCACGCGTGCCTGTTCCTCGATCCGCACGTGGCGGCGGAACGTGCCGCGGCGCAGCTGCAGGTCCAGGCTCAGCACGGCCGGGCTCCGCCACGTGGCCCGCCTGCGTGGATGGCGCTCACTCCTCGGTCTCCGCGCCGCGGCGATGGCGGCGCACCAGCCATTCCGACAGCAGCAGCGCGCCGAGCGAGATCAGCAGGGATACCGCCGCCAGGCGCCAGATGCCGGCTTCGCCGCCGGGTACCTGCATCAGTCCGTAGATGGCCGACGACAGCGTCTGCGTCTCGCCGGGAATGGCGGAGACGAAGGTGATGGTCGCGCCGAATTCGCCCAGCGCCTTGGCGAAGGCCAGCGCCGCGCCGGCGACCAGCCCCGGCCACGCCAGCGGCAGGGTTACAGTGAGGAACACCCGCCAGGGCGCGGCACCGAGCGTGGCAGCGGCCTGTTCCAGCTTGCGGTCCACGTTCTCGATCGACAGCCGGATCGCGCGCACCATCAGCGGGAAACCCATCACCGCGCAGGCCAGCGCCGCACCGGTCCAGCGGAAGGCGAGGGTGACGCCGAGCGTGTCGTGCAGCCAGCGGCCGAGCGGGCCCTGGTTGCCGAACATCACCAGCAGCGCATAGCCCATCACCACCGGCGGCAGCACCAGCGGCAGGTGCACCAGCGCATCGAGCAGCGCCTTGCCGGGAAAGCGCCGCCGGGCCAGCAGCCAGGCCACCGCCACGCCGACCGGCAGGCTGGCCAGCGCGGCGACCGTGGCCACCCGCAGGCTCAGGCCGATGGCGGTCGTTTCCGCAGGCGAAAACCAGTCCATACGTCCGGCGTGCCTCAGTCGAGCACGTCGAAACCGCGGCGCTCGAAGATCGCGCGCGCGGCCGGCGAGGACAGCCAGTGCACGAACCCGGCTGCCGACGGCGGCGCGCCGCGCAGCGCGGCCACGGGATAGACGATCGGCGGGTGGCTGCCGGCGGGGAAGGTGGCGACCACGCGCACGCGCGGCTCGGCCTTCGCGTCGGAGGCGTAGACAATGCCCAGCGGCGTTTCGCCGCGCGCCACCAGCATCAGCGCGGCACGCACGCTCTCCGATTCGGCCAGGTGCGCGGATACGCGCTGCCACTGGCCCAGCGATTCCAGCGCCGCGCGGCCGTACTTGCCGGCCGGCACCGTCGCGGTCTGGCCGATGGCAAGGCGGCCATCGCCCAGGGCGGCTGCAATCGACCCGGGCTTGGCCAGGTCGACCTTGGCGACACTGGCTTGCGGCGCAACCAGCACCAGCCGGTTGCCGAGCAGGTTGTGGCGGCTGGCGACATCGACGAGGTCACGCTGCTGCAGGTAGTCCATCCATTCCAGGTCGGCCGAGGCGAACACCTGCGCCGGCGCGCCCTGTTCGATCTGCCGGGCCAGCGCCGAGCTGGCCGCGTACGACACGCGCACCGGCGTGCCGGTCGCCTGCTCGTAGGCGGCGGCGGCTTCGTCGAGCGATTCCTTGAGGCTGGCGGCGGCGAAGACCGTCAGCGGCGCGGCTTCGGCGGCGCGCGCTGCTCCAGGGGCCAGCCCGACCGCCAGGACCAGGGCGGACAGGAACGTCATCAACAGTGTCCAAGCGCGTGCAGCGGTCATGTCGTCGTTCTCCGTGGGGCGGTGTTACGGCGAAAGGACGGTGATGCGTTCGATCGGGCGGATGCGTGCCCGACGGCCGCACGCATGCGCGGTCCCGCGATTATCCGCGGCCGCCAAACGCGGCGTTGAGCAGGGCCGCCAGGCGTGCGCCGGCCAGGCGCAACTGGGCCTCGGCGGTGGGCAGGTGGGCGGCGACGTAGGCGTCGTCGATCACGTGGCCATGCGGATAGAAGCCGGGCGCGGCGGCCAGCCTGCACGACTGCTCGGCCCACAGGCGCGGCGCGCCGGCCGGCAGCGGCGACACCGGTGCCTGTGCCGGCAGGGCCTGCAGCCGCGCCAGCCAGGCATCCTCGTCCAGGCCCTGTGCGTTGAGCATGCCGCTGTCCCACAGCGAGTGCAGGTTGCTGCCCTTGCCGCGCCAGTTGACCTGGTAGTCGTTGCCGCCGCGGTCCTGCGCGCTGCCGGCGTGCAATGGCTGGTGCGCGTCGCCGGCCAGGTGGACCACGAACTTCAGCGCCTGGCGGCGCTCGGCGTCGCTGCGCTTCGGGTCGGCCAGGATCCGGGTCTGGGTTTCCAGCGCAGCGACCACGCAGTCGCCGTTGGGGCAGTCGCGGGCCGTGTCGAAGGCGCAGCCGGGGTCGACGATGTTGACGTAGTGCCAGCGCGCCGAGCGCTTGCCCAGGTCGGGATCGTTGGCGCGCAGTTCGTCGGCCCAGTTGGCGATGCCGGCGAGGCTGGGATCGGCTTCGCCGTGCAGCAGATGGTCGATGCCGGCGCGCGCCTGCGCGGTCAGGCCGTCCTCGGCGAGGCGGGCGACCAGGCGGTGGCCGACGGGGCCCCACGCGTAGGCGGGCAGGATCGCGGAAAACGCCAGCAGCGCCGCCAGCCAGAGGACCGGACGGCGCGTGTTCGAGGTGGCGCGGGGAAGGGAGCGGGAGAGAGATGCGGGGGTCATGCCGGCCACTTTAACCGACCGGCTCGCGCCACTCCTTCCCCGCGCCGGGTAACGCGGATCAGAACTGGTGGACGTAGGCCACGCCGTAGACCAGCGGGTCGATGTTGGCGGTGCCCAGGCTGGCGCCGTCGACCTTGACCTTGGTGTCGATGTCGGCCCAGCGCACGTCCACGCGCACCGCACCGCGCTCGCTGACCTTGAAGTCGAGGCCGGCATGGGCGGCCAGGCCCCACGAGTCGTCGAGCTTGAGCTTGGTGCCGGCCAGTGCGCCGGTGGTGTCCTCGCTGAAGAAGGTGGTGTAGTTCAGGCCGATGCCCAGCAGCGGCGACACCTTGCCGGCGCTGTTGAAGTGGTACTGCAGGGTGAAGGTGGGCGGCAGCTGCTTGGTCTCGCCGACCTTGCCCACGCCCTTGACCGCGATTTCGTGCTTGAACGGCAGCGCGCCCAGCACTTCGATGCCGAGGTTGTCACGGACGAAATACTCGAAGGTCACGCTCGGCTTGGCATCGCTGTCGATCGACAGCGGCAGGGTGCCGCCGGCCAGCTTGCCGTTGTCGGACTTGGGATCGACCTGGTGCACGCCGAAACCCAGGGTCCAGTCGCCGGCGGACTGGGCGAAGGCGGGGGCGGCGACGGCGGACACGGCGGCGGCGAGCAGCACGGGCAGGACTTTCTGTTTCATGGGCAACGCTCTCGTGGTGGAGTGGCGCCAGTTTGTTTCCGGCCTGACGCGCATGCCTTGATCGCAGTCAAGGCGCGCCCGGCTTGGCCCTGCACCGGGTGCTAGAATGCAGGTCCGGTTCATCCCCCCGTTCCAGTTCCCCATATCCACCACGGGCCGCGCGCGCCGCGGCGTCAGGAGTCCTCAGCAATGGCGATCAAGGTTGGCATCAACGGCTTCGGCCGCATCGGCCGCAACGTGCTGCGTTCGGCGGTGCAGAATTTCGGCAACGACATCGAGATCGTGGCGATCTCGACC
>JAGHZW010000179.1:24974-43866 GCA_017745195.1 Pseudoxanthomonas sp.
GGCGGCGACCCGGCCAACCTGAAGTGGGACGAAGTCGGCGCCGAAGTCGTCATCGAATCCACCGGCCTTTTCCTGGACAAGGTCACCGCGCAGAAGCACCTGGACGCGGGCGCGAAGAAGGTCGTGCTGTCGGCGCCGTCGAAGGACGACACGCCGATGTTCGTCTACGGCGTCAACCACGAGACCTATGCCGGCCAGGCGATCGTCTCGAATGCTTCGTGCACCACCAACTGCCTGGCGCCGCTGGCCAAGGTCATCCATGACAAGTGGGGCATCAAGCGCGGCCTGATGACCACCGTGCACGCCGCCACTGCCACGCAGAAGACCGTCGATGGCCCGAGCAACAAGGACTGGCGCGGCGGCCGCGGCATCCTCGAGAACATCATCCCGTCCTCGACCGGCGCGGCCAAGGCGGTCGGCGTGGTGATCCCGTCGCTGAACAAGAAGCTGACCGGCATGAGCTTCCGCGTGCCGACCTCGGACGTGTCGGTGGTCGACCTGACCGCCGAGCTCGAGAACCCGGCCAGCTACGAGGAGATCAAGGCCGAGATCAAGGCGCAGAGCGAAGGCGCGCTGAAGGGCATCCTCGGCTACACCGAGGACAAGGTGGTCGCGACCGATTTCCGCGGCGACACCCGCACCTCGATCTTCGACGCCGATGCCGGCATCCAGCTCGACCCGACCTTCGTCAAGCTGGTGGCGTGGTACGACAACGAGTGGGGCTACTCCAACAAGTGCCTGGAGATGGTCCGGGTCGTCGCCGCCAAGTAAGCGGTCGATTCGCGGAAAAAGGAAAGGGCGCCTCCGGGCGCCCTTTCTGTTTGCGTGCCGTTCGGGTCGGCGCCCCGCCTTGCAAACCGTCCCCGCATCGTCGACGCTGCCAGCGCCACGCCGGCAGGGACACGCCGGCGACCGCTGCAGTACGTACGGGTGCGACAACGGAACGGGGGAAGCGTGGACGGACTGGGGATCCTGGTGCTGGTGGGTCTGGCCTTGCTGGCCATGCCGGTGTTGCTGGTCATCGCGTTGCTGTCGCTGTCGAGGTTGAAGGCCCGCGTGGTTGAACTGGAACGCGGGCTGTCCGACCTGCGCCTGGCGGCGGCGCGACGCGCGGCGCCGGGCGATGACGCCGCCTCCATGCCGGCGACGAGGGCGGTGCACACGCCGGGTGCGGCACACGCACCGGCGGTCGATGCGGGCGCACCGACGCTGGCCGAACTGATGCGCGCGCAGGCGCCACCGCCACCACCGGCCGCGCCGCGTCCCGTGCCGGCACCGGCCCCGCGTCCGGCGACCACCACCGCGAACATGGATGCGGCACCCGCCCCGGCCGACGCCGGCGACGAGGCCGCGGCCCCGCCGCCATTGCCGCCACCGCTGCGGCAGCCATATCCGCGGGAACCGCTCCCCGACCGCGGCGATGCCCTGCTGCGCACGGTCAAGCACTGGTTCACCGTCGGCAACGTGCCGGTCAAGATCGGCATGCTGGTGCTGTTGGCTGGCGTCGCCGCGCTGCTCAAGTACGCCAGCGACAGGGGCCTGTTCGTGTTGCCGTTGGAGCTGCGCCTGGTCGGCGTGGCCGCCGCGGCGCTGGCGGCGCTCGGCTTCGCCTGGCGCCGGCGCGAGAGCAACCGCGTGTTCGCGCTGAGCCTGCAGGGTGGCGCCATCGGCGTGCTGCTGCTGACCGTGTTCGCCGCGTTCAAGCTCTACGACCTGCTGCCGGCAGGCGCGGCATTCGCCTTGAGCGTCCTGCTGGTGGCGGGCACCGGCCTGCTGGCGGTATTGCAGGATGCCAAGGCGCTGGCGGTGTTCGCGCTGCTGGCTGGCTTCCTCGCGCCGTTGTGGCTGTCCACCGGCAGCGGCAACCACGTGGCGCTGTTCTCGTACTACGCGCTGGTCGACGCGGCGATCGTCGGCATCGCCTGGTTCAGGGCGTGGCGGATCCTCAACCTGCTCGGCTTCGTCTTCACCTTCGGCATCGGCAGCCTGTGGGGCGCCAGCGCATACCGCCCCGAGCACTACGCGACGACCCAGCCGTTCCTGCTGCTGTTCTTCGCTTTCTTCCTGGTGGTGCCGATCCTGTTCGCGCGGCGCCAGCCGGCAGGGCGCCGCGACTTCATCGACGGCTGCCTGGTGTTCGGCACGCCGCTGGTCGCGTTCGCGCTGCAGGCCGGATTGATGGAGGACCTGGTCCAGGATGGCGACCGCCTGCCGCTGGCGCTGTGCGCGCTCGGCCTGGGCCTGCTGTACGCGGCGCTGTCATGGGCGCTGCTGCGGCGTGCCGGCTACGTCCTGCTCGGGCAGTCGCACGCGATCCTGGCCGTGGGCTTCGCCACGCTGGCGGTGCCGCTGGCGCTGTCGGCGCGGGCCACGGCCAGCGTGTTCGCGCTGGAGGGCGCGGGCCTGGTCTGGCTGGGGTTGCGTCGCGACCGCGGCCTGCCGCAGCTGGCCGGTACCGCACTGCAGCTGCTGGCGGCGTTCGCGCTGCTGGTCGGTGCGATGGACCATGCGGGTGAAGACGTGCGCGCGGTGCTCAATCCCACCGCCATGGGCGCGCTGCTGGTCGCACTGGCCGGCCTGGCCAGTGCCTGGGCCTCGCGGGAGCACGGCGGCGAACGCGCGCTGGTCTTCTACCTGTGGGGTCTCGCCTGGTGGGTCGGCAACGCGATTCACGAGGTCGACCGCTTCGTCGACGCCGCGGCGCGGCCGGACGTGCTGCTGGTGTTCGCCGCGTTCACCGGATGGCTGGCCGCTGAAGTGCAGCGGCGCCGACCGGCTGGCGCGCTGGTCGCCACGGTATTCGCCGCGTTCGCGATGGCGATCCCGATCGCGTTGTGGCAGGACGCGGCGCACGCGCATCCGTTCGGCGGCGACTACGGGCTGGTGGCGTGGATCGCGTTCGCGCTGGCCGGCCTGCGCAGCCTGTGGTGCCTGCGCGAGGACGCCAGCAGCGCCGCCGGGACGACCCAGTTCGCCTGGTGGCTGCTATGGCCGCTGGTGCTGTCGCTGTGGGCGTCCTGGTGGTGCGGGCAGGCCGGGTTGGAGCAGGGCTGGCGCATGGCGCTGCTGGCGTTGCCGTGGCTGGCGCTTGCCGCGCTCGCGTTGTGGCGCTTCGACGCGCTGGCTTTCCCGCGCGGCGACGAAGCCGCGCCGCTGCGCGAACCGCTGCTGAAGGTGGTCTTCGCGGTCATCGCCACCGGCTGGCTGCTGGCGTTGCCGCAGCCGGCGGCCTCCGCACCGCTGGCCTGGCTGCCGCTGCTCAATCCGCTCGAACTGGTGCAGCTGCTCGCCCTGGCGCTTGCCGCGGTGTGGCTGTGGTCGGACGACGCGCCGGCGGACCTGCGCGGCATGCGTACCGGCGTGGTCGCGTCCGCCGGCTTCCTGCTGCTGAGCGTGAGCACGCTGCGCGGCGTCCACCACTGGGGCGGGATCGCCTGGAACGGCGGGCTGCCATCGACCAGCCTGGCCCAGACCAGCCTGACCGTGGTCTGGAGCGTGCTCGGCGTGATCGGCTGGGTCGTCGGTTCGCGTCGCGGCCGGCGCGGGCTGTGGCTGGCCAGCGCGGTGCTGATGGGCGTGGTCCTGGCCAAGCTGCTGCTGGTCGATCGCCAGCACCTCGGCGGGATGCTCGGCATCGTCTCGTTCATTGCGTATGGCGTGCTATGCACCATCGTCGGTTACCTGGCGCCGGCGCCGCCGCGCACGTCCGGCATCGCGGCAGAACGCTCCCCGGAGAGGTCGCAGGCATGAGCAGCATCCCCGCGCGCTGGTCCCTCGCCCCGCTGTCGGTCGCACTGCTGCTGTTGGCGCAGGCGGCTTCCGCCGGCAGCCGCGACGACTACGCGCGGCAGTGGCCCCTGACCCAGGGCCAGGAAGAGAGCGGCGCCTACCGTGTGGTGCTGGACGCGGCCGTATACCGCAGCGCCAGCCAGGCCTCGCTCGGCGACATCGAGGTGTTCAACGCCGAAGGCCAGTCGTTGCCGGCCGCGGTGCTGTCGCCGGCGCTACCGCTGGCGCAGCCGCCGCGGATGCTGGAACTGCCATGGTTCCCGCTGCCGGCGATCGATCCGGCCGCCGGTGGCGGCGACCTGCGCCTGGTCGCCGAACGCGACGGGGAGGGCGGCATCGTTCGCATCGAAGCCGGCATCGATGCGCCCGGCACTGCGCCGAAGGCGCCCGGGCAGTGGCTGGTCGATGCCAGCCGCCTGCGCGAACCGGTGCGCGCGCTGCTGCTGGAGTGGGAACGCCCGCTGCAGTCGCTGCAGGCGCGCTACCGGATCGAAGGCAGCAACGACCTGCGGCAGTGGCGCACGCTCAACGAAGGCACCACCCTGCTGGACCTGGAGCGCGGCGGCGAGCGCCTGCGTCAGGGCCGGCTGGTACTCGACGGGCAGGCGCGCTACCTGCGCCTGCTGCCGCTGCGCCCGGGCCAGGTGCCGATGCTCACCGGCGTCACCGCCGAGCTGGCGCCGCCGCCGCCTGAAACACGCTGGGAATGGCAGGAAATCAGCGGCGAGCGGCGCAGCGAAGGCGGGCGCACGTATTTCGAGTTCACCTTGCCGGGGCGCTTCCCGGTCGAACGCGCCGACGTACGCCTGCCGGGCAACAGCGCCGTCGAATGGACCCTGCACAGCCGCGAGGCCGATGGCGCGTGGCTGTGGCGCGCCGGCCCGTGGATGGCGTTCCAGGTCGGCGGTGGTGGATCCGGCGCGGCTAGCCAGTCCGAACCGAAGCCGCTGGCTTCGGCGGTGCGCGACCGCTACTGGCGGCTGACCGCCAGCAGTCCGGTCGGCGATGCGGCACCGGTGCTGCGCCTGGGTTACCGGCCGGAAGTGGTGGTGTTCCTCGCCCAGGGCACGCCGCCGTTCGCGCTGGCGGCCGGCAGCGCCAACGCGAGCCGTGCTGACGCGCCGATCCCGGCGCTGCTGGACGCGCTGCGCCGCCAGCGTGGCGCCGGCTGGCAGCCGGCGCCGGCCTATCTGGCCGCCGCCCCGGAAGAGCTGGCCGGCGCGCGCGCGCTAGAGCCGCATCGGAACATCGACTGGAAGAGCGGCCTGCTGTGGGCGCTGCTGGTCGGCGGCGCCGTGCTGGTCGCCTCGCTCGGGCTGAGCCTGTTGCGCCAGCAACCACCGCGCGAGTGACAGGGTGGTTTGCCGCGCACGGGTGCGGGCGTGACAATGCTCGTCCCGCCGGGCGCGATCGCGCCTGCGTGGCTCCCCCAATGTGAAAGAGACGAGACCGTACCGATGACGATCCTGCGGATGACCGACCTCGACCTTGCCGGCAAGCGCGTGCTGATCCGGCAGGACCTGAATGTGCCCATCGACGGCGGCCGCATCACGTCCGAGCAGCGCATCACCGCCTCGGTGCCGACCCTGAAGCTGGCGCTGGAGAAGGGCGCGGCGGTGATGGTCACCTCGCACCTGGGCCGGCCGAAGGAAGGCGTGTGGAGCGAAGCCGATTCGCTGGCGCCGGTCGCCGCGCGCCTGTCGCAGCTGCTCGGCGTGGATGTGCCGCTGGTGCGCGACTGGGTCGACGGCGTCGAGGTGAAGCCGGGCCAGGTCGTGCTGCTGGAAAACTGTCGCATGAACGTCGGCGAGGGCAAGGATGACGAAGCCCTGTCGAAGAAGTACGCCGCGCTGTGCGACGTGTTCGTGATGGATGCGTTCGGCACCGCGCACCGCGCCCAGGCCTCGACCCACGGCGTGATCCGCTTCGCCCCGCTCGCCGCCGGTGGCCCGCTGCTGATGGCCGAACTCGATGCGCTGGACAAGGCGCTGGCCAGTCCGGCGCGGCCGCTGCTGGCGATCGTCGCCGGCAGCAAGGTCTCGACCAAGCTCGAGCTGCTGACCAGCCTGGTCGGCAAGGTCGACCAGCTGATCGTCGGCGGCGGTATCGCCAACACCTTCCTCGCCGCGCTCGGCCACCCGGTCGGCAAGTCGCTGTACGAACCGGACCTGCTCGATACCGCGAAGAAGATCCTTGCCGACGCCAGGGCGCGCGGCGCCGACATCCCGTTGCCGAGCGACGTGGTGGTGGCCAAGGCCTTCGCCGCCGATGCGGAAGCGACGGTCAAGGCGATCGGCGAGGTCGCCGACGACGACCTGATCCTCGACATCGGTCCGCAGACCGGCGCGCGCTACGCGCAGCTGATCGCCGACGCCGGCACGGTGGTGTGGAACGGCCCGGTGGGCGTGTTCGAGTTCGACGCCTTCGCCGGCGGCACCGAAGCGGTGGCGCGTGCGATCGCCGCGTCGAAGGCGTTCTCGATCGCCGGTGGTGGCGACACCCTGGCGGCGGTCGACAAGTTCGGCATCGAGCAGCAGGTCAGCTACATCTCCACCGGCGGCGGCGCGTTCCTCGAGTTCCTCGAGGGCAAGACCCTGCCGGCAGTGGCGGCGCTCGACGCGCGCGGCTGAGTCGTCCGGCATCACACGCGAAGCGGCCCGGCAACGGGCCGCTTTTTCCTGGCGCGTGAATCGTGGGCGTAGCGGGCAGGGAACGGCGCACGGCAGGCGATGCCGCGCACGCGTTTCCCAGAGTGTTGGAGCGACACACGGCCGGCGCGACCGCGCCGGCGCGTGGATCAGCGGTGCAGGTCGCCGGCCGCTTCGGGCTGGTAGCGGACCGCCTTGACCCGCAGCTTCAGCGGGCGGCCGCCGGGGGCCTGCCAGTCGATGCTCTGGCCGACCGACATGCCGAGCAGGGCGCTGCCGACCGGGGCCAGCACGGAGACACGGCCGCGTTCGACGTCGGCCTCGTTGGGATAGACCAGGGTCAGCACGTGTTCTTCGCCGCTGGCGACGTCTTCGCATTCGACCCGCGAATGCATGGTCACCACGTTGGCGGGGATCTGTTCAGGCGGCAGGATCTCGGCGCGGTTGAGCTCGTCCATCAGCGCGAGCGCGGCCGGATGGCGGCTCAGCACCGGGGAATCGAGCAGGGCCTCGAGCCGGGCGAGGTCGCGGCTGGAGATGATCAGGGACGGCGGCAGGCCGCTGGTGGGCTGGGTGGGCATGGTGGCTCCTGGGTGTTCGCGTGGCGGGCACGCATGAAGAAAAGGCGGCGCGTTTCCGCTCCGCCCAGGGTCATCGATTTGTGGAGCCACCGTAGCCCGGAACGAGGGCTGTTTCAACCGTACGGCAGCGCCGCGTTCAGCCCCATTCGCTGCGCGGCGGTGGCGCGGCGTTCGCCGGCTGAACCCCTGTCGGCGTCGGGTCGGTCGGTGAGAGCAGACCGGCGGGCAGTTCGCGGAACACCTGCGCCAACCGTCCCAGGAAGCCGGCCATCGCCGAGCTGCGCCGCCAGCACATGGCGATACTGCGGCTGGGATGCGAATCGGCGAAACGCAGCAGGTGGATGTTGTCCGAGCGTGCCACCGGGGGCTTCACCGCCAGGGTCGGCAACAAGGTCACGCCGACGTTGGCGGCAACCATCTGCCGCAGCGTCTCCAGGCTGGTGGCGCGGAACTCGGTCTTCTCGTGCGCGCCGGACAGGCGGCACACGTCGAGCGCCTGTTCGCGCAGGCAGTGGCCGTCCTCCAGCAGCAGCAGGCGCTGGTCGGCCAGTTCATCCAGGGTCAGCGCATCGCGCTGCGAGAGCGGATGGTTCTCGGGCACGGCCAGCACGAAGGGTTCCTCGAACAGGAACTCGGTGTGCAGCTGTTCGTCGTGCACCGGCAGCGCGAGCACCGCCGCGTCGAGCCGGCCTTCGCGCAGGCGCGCCAGCAGCTCGTCGCTCTTTTCCTCGACCAGCAGCAGTTCCAGCTGCGGGAAACGGGCGCGCATGCGCGGGATCACGTGCGGCAGCAGGTACGGCGCAAGGGTCGGGAAAATGCCCAGGCGCACCGTGCCGGCCTCAGGGTCCTGGCTGCGCCGCGCGGCCTCCTTCATCTGCTCGACCTCGGCCACGATCCGGCGCGCGCGTTCGGCGGCCTCGCGGCCGGCGGGCGTCAGCATCACCTTGCGCGGCGCGCGCTCGACCAGCGGCACGCCCAGCTCGTCCTCCAGCTTGCGGATCTGGGTGGAGAGCGTGGGCTGGCTGACATGGCAGGCAGCGGCGGCGCGGCCGAAGTGCTTGTGGTCGGCCAGGGCCACCAGGTATTTGAGGTCGCGCAGGTTCATCGCATTCCCTCCGGAGCGCCGTTCCACCCCCTGCTGCGCGAAGGGCGGGCCTTTGCCGACCCGCCCGGTCCAGGATGGGCCGAAACCCACCCTAGCGCGTTCAGGCGGCTTCCGCGACTGCTTCGGCCTTCGGCGCCGAGGTGCGGATCAGGTGGTCGAACGCGGCGAGCGCGGCCTTGGAGCCTTCGCCCATCGCGATCACGATCTGCTTGTAGGGCACGGTGGTGCAATCGCCAGCGGCGAACACGCCCGGCACGCTGGTCTGGCCGCGCTCGTCGACCACGATCTCGCCGCGCGGGCTCAGTTCGACCGTGCCCTTGAGCCATTCGGTGTTGGGCAGCAGGCCGATCTGGACGAACACGCCTTCCAGTTCGACCCGGTGCGAGTCGTGGCTGGTGCGGTCGGTGTAGACCAGGCCGGTGACCTTCTGCCCGTCGCCCAGCACTTCGGTGGTCTGCGCGCTGGTGACGATGCGCACGTTCGGCAGGCTGCGCAGCTTGCGCTGCAGGACCTCGTCGGCCCGAAGCTTGCCGTCGAACTCGACCAGGGTGACGTGGCTGACGATGCCGGCCAGGTCGATCGCCGCCTCGACGCCGGAGTTGCCGCCGCCGATCACCGCCACGCGCTTGCCCTTGAACAGCGGGCCGTCGCAGTGCGGGCAATAGGCCACGCCCTTGTTGCGGTATTCGTTCTCGCCGGGCACGTTCATCTGCCGCCAGCGCGCGCCGGTGGACAGGATCACGCTCTTCGACTTCAGCGAGGCGCCGTTGGCGAGCTTGATCTCGACCAGTCCGTCATCACCGGCCGGCACCAGCGCGGTCGCGCGCTGCAGGTTCATCACGTCCACGTCGTATTCGCGCACGTGCTGTTCCAGCGCCGCGGCCAGCTTCGGGCCTTCAGTGTGCGGCACCGAGATGAAGTTCTCGATCGCCATGGTGTCCAGCACCTGGCCGCCGAAGCGCTCGGCCGCCACGCCGGTGCGGATACCCTTGCGCGCGGCGTAGATCGCCGCCGCCGCGCCGGCCGGACCACCACCGACCACGAGCACGTCGAACGCGGCCTTCTTCGCGATCTTCTCTGCTTCGCGCTTCTCGGCGCCGGTGTCGAGCCTGGCGACGATCTCTTCCAGGCCCATGCGGCCGTAGCCGAACAGTTCGCCGTTGAGGAACACGGCCGGCACCGACATCACCTGGCGCGCCTCGACCTCGTCCTGGAACAGGGCACCGTCGATCGCAACGTGCTTCACCTTCGGGTTCAGCACCGCCATCAGGTTCAGCGCCTGGACCACGTCCGGGCAGTTCTGGCAGGACAGCGAGAAATAGGTTTCGAACAGGAATTCGCCGTCGAGCGACTTCACCTGCTCGATGACGTCGGCCGCGGCCTTGGACGGATGCCCGCCCGCCTGCAGCAGGGCCAGCACCAGCGAGGTGAACTCGTGGCCCATCGGCAGGCCGGCGAAAGACAGCGAAATGTCGTGGCCGGGGCTGGTCACGGCGAAGGACGGCTTGCGCTGCGCATCGTCGCGGCGCACTTCCAGGCTGACCTTCGGCGACGGCGCCTCGATGTCCTGCAGCAGCGCGAGCATCTCGGCCGAGCTGGCGCCGTCGTCGAGCGAGGCGACCAGGTGCACCGGGCGGGTCAGGCGTTCCAGGTAGGCCTGGAGCTGGGTCTTGAGGCTGGCATCCAACATGGCGCGGCTCCTTGGGAGAGAGGGCGGGGGCGGGGCGCGGCGAACCTTGGGCAAGCCGCTGCCGTCGCGCCCGCGAACACGGGCGCTGCAGGCGAAGGAGTGGACCGGAGCCGACGCGACCTGCGTGGCGTGCAGCGGCTGCGTGGGGAGCGATGGCTCCGGTCCACTCCCGCGATGGACTGCGGGAGCAGATGCCCTCCCCGCATGGACGGGGAGGGCGGGTGCGGCTTAGATCTTGCCGACCAGGTCCAGCGACGGCGCGATGGTCTGGGCGCCTTCCTTCCACTTGGCCGGGCAGACCTGGCCCGGGTTGGCGGCGGTGAACTGCGCGGCCTTGAGCTTGCGCAGGGTCTCGGACACGTCGCGGGCGATCTCGTTGCTGTGGATCTCCAGCGTCTTGATCACGCCTTCCGGATTGATGATGAAGGTGCCGCGCAGGGCCAGGCCTTCTTCCTCGATGTGCACGCCGAAGGCGCGCGTCAGCTGGTGGGTCGGGTCGCCGACCAGCGGGAACTGGGCCTTGCCCACCGCCGGGGAGGTCTCGTGCCACACCTTGTGCGAGAAGTGGGTGTCGGTGGTCACGATGTAGACCTCGGCACCGGCCTTCTGGAACTCGGCGTAGTTGTTGGCGGCGTCCTCGACCTCGGTCGGGCAGTTGAAGGTGAAGGCGGCCGGCATGAAGATCAGGACCGACCACTTGCCCTTCAGGCTGGCGTCGGTGACCTCGATGAACTCGCCATTCTGGAAGGCGGTGGCCTTGAACGGCTTGATCGGGGTGTTGATCAGGGACATGGGGTGGGTCCTCTTTGTGGTGGGTTGGGTGAATCGATGGAGGCCATGCTAGGGCGCATCAATAGGCAGATCAAATCGATTGATGGGATTAAATAGATAGTCATTGCCTATCGTCACTCAATGGTACGTCTTTGGTGCGCCGCAGTACCCGGTTGGCAGAAACCGGCGCTTGGTCCATCGTGCCGCCCATGATTCCGCCCACCCCTGACCGCCCCGACGCCCTGCTCCGAGAGGCTTCCGCCCGCATCGGCCGCGAGGACGCCGAGCCCCTGCTGGCCCACGCCCTCGGCCGCGACCGTGCCTGGCTGTTCGCCCATGCCACCGACCCGGTCGCAGCGGAGTCCGCCGCCGCCTTCCGCGCGCTGGTCGAGCGCCGTGCCACCGGCGAGCCGGTGGCCTACCTCACCGGGCACCGCGGCTTCTGGACCCTGGACCTCAAGGTCACCCCCGACACCCTGATCCCGCGGCCGGAAACCGAGCTGCTGGTGGAGCTCGCGCTGGCCCGGATCGAGCCGGGCATGCCGGCTCGCGTCGCCGACCTGGGCACGGGCAGCGGCGCGATCGCCCTGGCCATCGCCAGCGAACGCCCGCTGGCGGCGGTGGTGGCGACCGACGTAGCCAAAGCCACCTTGGCGGTGGCCGTGGCCAATGCGCAGGCGCTGGGCCTGGACAACGTCTGGTTCCGGCGCGGCGACTGGGACCAGGCGCTGGGCGGTGACCGCTTCGACCTGATCGCCAGCAATCCGCCCTATGTCGCCGAGGGCGACCCGCACCTGGAACAGGGCGACCTGCGCCACGAACCGCCGCGCGCGCTGTCGTCCGGCGCCGACGGGCTGGATGCGATCCGCACGATCGTCAGCGCGGCGCCGCGGCACTTGGTCCCGGGAGGCTGGCTGCTGCTCGAGCACGGCCTGGAACAGGGCGCGGCCGTGCGCGCGCTGCTGGCGCAGGCCGGCATGGTCGACGTGCAGACCGCGCGCGACCTGGAGCACCGCGACCGCGTCACCCTCGGGCGCATGCCGGCATAGGGCGGCCATCGCGCGGATCGCCCGGAGGCGGGCGATACAATGCGGCTTTCCGCCGCAAGGATCCGCGCATGCGCAGCCTCTATCCCGATATCGAGCCGTTCGACACCGGTGTGCTGAAGGTCGATGGCCGCCACGAGCTCTACTACGAGCAGTGTGGCAATCCGGATGGCAAGCCGGTGGTGCTGCTGCACGGCGGCCCCGGTGGCGGGTCGAGCGCGAAGATGCGTCGCTTCCACGATCCGGCGAAGTACCGGATCGTGCTGTTCGACCAGCGCGGCTCGGGCCGCTCGACGCCGCACGCGGATCTGGTCGACAACACTACCTGGGACCTGGTCGCCGACATCGAGAAGCTGCGCGAGAAGCTCGGCATCGCGCGCTGGCAGGTATTCGGCGGCTCGTGGGGTTCGACCCTCGCGCTCGCCTATGCCGAAACCCATCCGCAGCGCGTCACCGAACTGGTCCTGCGCGGCATCTTCATGCTGCGTCGCTGGGAGCTGGAATGGTTCTACCAGGAAGGCGCCAACCGGCTGTTCCCCGATGCCTGGGAGCACTACATCGCCGCGATCCCGCCGGTCGAGCGCCACGACCTGATCTCGGCCTTCCACCGCCGCCTGACCAGCGATGACGAGGCGGTGCAACTGGCGGCGGCGCGCGCCTGGAGCGTCTGGGAGGGCGCGACCAGCTTCCTGCACGTGGACCAGGATTTCGTCAGCAGCCACCAGGATCCGCACTTCGCCCTGGCCTTCGCCCGGATCGAAAACCACTACTTCGTCAACGGCGGCTTCTTCGAGGTCGAGGACCAGCTGCTGCGCGACGCGCACCGCATCGCCGGCATCCCCGGCGTGATCGTGCACGGCCGCTACGACGTGGTCTGCCCGATGCAGAACGCCTGGGAGCTGCACAAGGCCTGGCCGGCCTCGCAACTGGTGGTCAGCGCGGCCTCGGGCCACTCGGCGTTTGAGCCGGAGAACATCGACGCACTGGTGCGCGCGACCGACGGATTCGCCTGACGGATTCGTCCGAGCCCGGCGGCGTCGCTCAGCCGCCGGTGAGGCTGGCCGCCGGTGCGGGCGCCGCCACGGGCACGCCCTGCGCATCGGCCGGGGCTGGCGGCGGCACCTGCGCGGGCTGGGCCGGCACAGGCGACTGCTCGGCCGGCAATTCGGCCGGGACGGGCTGCGGATACGGCTGCACCGGGAACAGGATCGGCTGGGCCTGGGTCGAGGCCGCCGGCTTGGCCGGGCGCTCGATCTCCTCCGGCAGGAAGCGGTCGAGCACGGCGAAGAAACGCTTGTAGAAGTTCGGGTCCTGCAGCGTCTCGCTGGCGACCTTGACCAGCGAGTCGTCGCTGGAACCGATCGGCAGCGACAGCGAACCGAGCGCGCTCACGCCGACGCTGGCGCTGGTGTTGCTCTTGCGCAGTGCGTAACGGTCCTGCACCGCGTTGACGAACACCACGGTCTGCTGGTCGCCACGGATCTGCGGCATGCACACCGCGCGGAACTCGACCTGCTCGTGGCTCTCTTCCTGCTGGAAGTACTTGCGCGCCTCGACCACGTCGGCATCGGCGCGGCCGACCACGAAGCCCTGGCTCAGCAGCGCGCGGCGCACCGCTTCGCAGGCCTGCGCCGGTGAATGGTCGAGGCTGCGCGAATAGGTGTTGGACGAATCGAATGCTTCGTAGGCGCTCTGGGCGGGCTTGGTGCCTCCACCCATCGCGCAGCCGCCCAGCGAGGCGGCCAGCAGCATTGGCAGGAGGATCTGACGCGGAGCGGGCATCGTGCGGATCACGCGGAATCGGGAACGAGGCGAGTATGCCGGATCACGGGCGGGCTGAACGCACCGCGGTGGTACCGCTTACAGTGGCGCCGGTCACGGATTCATTCGCGACTCAGGCTGCGACGAAGCGCGGCTCCAGCGAACGCAGCAACCGGGCGAGCCGCTGTGCCCACAGCTGCTGGCCGGCATCGTCGGCGATCAGGTCCTGGCGGATCTCCAGTTCCACGTGCGGCAGCCCGCGCGCTTCGCCATGCACCGGCACCGCATAGTCGCTGGTATCACTGACCGCATAAGGCTGGTTGTCGCCGACCACCAGGTCGCCTTCGGCCTGCAGCATGTCGCGCAGGGCGTGGGCGAGGCGGGTGTCACGGTGGTAGAGCACGCCGCAGTGCCACGGGCGGGCGATGCCGCCCATCGCGGGGGTGAAGCTGTGCAGGGTGACCAGCAGGGTCGGCCGCGCGGCATCGCGGCGTTCGTCCAGGGTCTGCGCGACCCGCGCGTGGTACGGCGCGAAGATCTCGCGCACGCGTGCTTCACGCTGCGCCGGATCAAGCGGGGCATTGGCCGGCACCGCGGTGCCATCGCTGGTGACGACCACCAGCGTCGGCGAGTCCAGCGGCCGGTTGCAGTCGATCACCAGCCGGGAATAGGTCTGCAGGATGGTCCACGCACCCAGCTCGGCGGCCAGGTGGCGGGCCACGCCGGCGACGCCGATGTCCCAGCCGATGTGCCGGTCGATCTCGCCCGGCGGCAGGCCGAGGTCGCCGAGCGCGCGCGGGATCGCCTGGCCGGCATGGTCGACGACGAACAGCCACGGCGAGCTGCCCGCGGGATTCAGCAGTTCGAACGGCGCCGGGTCGCCGGGCTGCAGCAGTACCGGCGTCGTGCCGGCATCACGAAGCACGGGCGCTGCCATCGAGGTTGTGGTCGATCATCCACAGCCCGGCCCAGAGCTTGGCGTCCAGTTCGTAGCCTTCGCCGAGCTTGCGTGCCAGCCAGGCTGCGGCCTGCGCGCGCGGGACCTCATGCACGGTGATGTCCTCGCTGGCGTCGCCGCCGCCTTCGCCGACCTTGCGCAGGCCGGTGGCGCGGACGAAGGCGATCTTCTCGCTGCTGGCGCCGGACGAGGTCGGGCCGACCATCAGTACTTCGGCGTGCGCGGCGGTCCAGCCGGTTTCCTCCTCGAGCTCGCGGATCGAGGACTGCTCGATCGACTCACCGGCATCGACGTCGCCGACCAGGCCGGCCGGCATCTCGATCGTGCGTGCCTGCAGTGGCACGCGGAACTGTTCGACGAACAGCACGTTGTCGTCGGGGGTGACCGCGATGATGATCGCGGCCAGTCCGCCGGCATGGGTGCGTTCGGAATACTCCCAGGTACCGCGCACCACCATGCGCTGGTAGCGGCCAGTCCATACGACACGAACTGCGTCATTGCGATTATCGATCCGCTCGGGAGTTTTGTTCATGTTTGTTAACGTGACAGTGATTCGGAAATATCGCCCGGGAAATCATGGATTCAGCCATGAACCGAGGGGGCAAGCGCAGGGACTTGGCACGAGGGTTCGCACTGTTACAATGAAACGTAAGGGGGCCCCTTTAACGAGGGGAGTATAGAAGGCGTTCTTCGGGGAATCATGTCGTTACGTTTCTGGCCTGTCTGGCAGGCGACCTTGGGCGTGCGACTCACCCCATTGGTTCAGCTTGTTGCGCATCCCGCGAATGCGGGCGGCGTTGAATACGAAGCCGAAGGAGACGATCCGCAATTCAGGGTCGATCCGGAGTCCGGTATCCATGCGTTGACGCCGGGTTGGTACCTGGTGAGTATCGTGCTGGCCGCCTCCGAAGGGCACATCCAGCGGCCCTGTCTGTACCCCGATTACGGTGGCGGTTGCAGCGAAGCCACCCGCATTCCTCTGCCTTCACCTGACGCACGGGGCCGTATCTGCGGCCTCGTGCTCATCAGCCGACCGTTGCGGGCACTTCGATTCGATCCAACTATCCGGCCCGCGCGGTTCAAGGTCGGAGCAATGGCATTCCGGCGCATCAGCAGGCCGCGCGCGCTTTGGGAGCTGCTGCAAGGTACGCATGCGGCGCCAGGCCCGGAGGCTCGATCGAGGCTGCGAGTCGTCGGGGGGCTGGTCCATTTCATGCGGGACGCGCGCCGGCTTGGAATCAGCTGTGCCGTGGACGATCTGGTCCATCGCTACAACGGCGCCTCGCGCCATGCTGCAGGCGGATATCCGCTCTGGCTTGACCATTTCGATCCCCTGAAGGGCGTGGGACTGGAGCGCGCGCGCATCCAGGCCGGCCAGAATGCCAACGGCCCGCTGATCTCGGTGGTGCTCCCGGTGTACGGGACGCCGTTGGCATTGCTTCGCCGTTGCATCGACAGCGTACGTACGCAGACCTATCTCAACTGGCAACTATGCATCGCCGACGACGCCTCGCCGGATCCCCGAGTGGCGAAGTGCCTGCTCGACTATGCGCGTCTCGACGACCGAATCAAAGTCGTCGTACGGGACTGCAATGGCCATATCAGCCATGCAACGAACAGTGCGTTGGAGATGGTTACCGGAAGCCATGTGGCGTTCCTGGACCACGACGACGAACTCAGTCCCGATGCGCTGCACCAGGTGGTGCTCGCGCTTGCCGAACACCCGCAAGCCAGGCTCCTGTACAGCGACGAGGACAAGATCGACGAGAACGGGCGTCGTTTCGAGCCTCACTTCAAACCGGGCTGGAATCCGGAACTGCTCCGGTCGCAGAACTACATCTGCCACCTTATGGTGGTCGAGACCAGCCTGCTGGCGCAGGTCGGCGTGCTCCGTCCAGGTTTCGAGGGCTCGCAGGACCACGACCTGGTCCTGAGGTGCGCCGAGGTGCTGGCACCGGAACAGATTTGCCACATTCCCAAGATCCTGTATCACTGGCGCGCGATCGAAGGCTCGACGGCGCTGGGCGGAGAGCAGAAGGCCTACGCATCGGAGGCTGGAAGGCGCGCGGTGGAAGAACACCTGCAGCGCATCGGCCGTCCTGGCGTGGTGGACACAGTCTCCCCCGGCTGCTACCGCACCAGGTTGGCCTTGGCTGGCGCTGTGCCGAAGGTCAGCATCGTGATCCCGACCCGCGATCGCGCGGACCTGCTCTCGGTCTGCGTTCGCAGCATCCTGGAGAAGACCGAGTACCCGGACTTCGATGTTCTTGTGGTCGACAACGGTAGCTCGGAGCCGGCTGCAAGGCGACTGCTGGCCGAGCTGCGCGACACGCCGCAGGTCAGCGTGCTGGACTATCCGGTTCCATTCAATTTCTCCGCGATCGTCAACCAGGGTGTCCGTGCCACGACAGGCGAGGTCCTGTGCCTGTTGAACAATGACACGGAAGTGATCAACGCCTCGTGGCTGCATGAGCTGGCAAGTCGTGCCATGCAGCGTGACACCGGTGCCGTTGGTGCCTTGCTCTATTACCCCGACGACACGATCCAGCACGCGGGCGTGGTGCTGGGCCTGGGAGGGGTTGCCGGCCACATCCATACGCGCATGGTGCGTGGTGCGCCCGGTTACATGGCGCGTGCCTGGGTCGCACAGAACCTGAGCGCGGTCACCGGGGCGTGTCTGGCCGTTCGCCGGAACGTATTCGACGAAGTCGGAGGGTTCGACGAAGCATTTCCCGTGGCCTTCAACGACATCGATTTCTGTCTGCGCGTGATGGAGCAGGGGTACCGCAACCTGTGGACGCCCTATGCAGAGCTGTATCACCATGAATCGGCGAGCCGGGGAACGGACGATTCGCTGGAGAAAAGGGAGCGGTTCAATGCCGAGGTGCACGCCATGAAGTGGAGGTGGGGTGATGCCCTCCAGGACGATCCCGCCTACAACCCCAATCTCACGTTGGACCACGGTGACTATGGTCTGGCCTTTCCACCGCGTTCGCCCCGGCTTCGAGTCGCGGGTGCCCGCATGCGACATTGAAGTCAGAGAGTAAACGCAAGATGAGTCTTCTCTTCCGGCATATTGCCGAGAGTATCCGCAAGCCCGACCACTGGTTGTACGCCAGCTGGCTTGACGTGATCACGAAGTATCGCAAGAACGCGCTGGGACTGTTCTGGATCTTCTTCCCGCCGATCGTCTACATCTGGGGCCTCGGCGGTTTCCTGGGTGCGGTTCAGGGCAAGCAGGTGGGGCCGTTCCTGGCTCATATGGGATTCGGCTTCATGATCTTCAGACTGATGTCCACCATATTCATGGAGGCAGGGAGCAGTTTCGCCTCCTACCTGCCATACATCCAGGAGGGCAACCTGCGCTTCACGGATTACCTCCTCAGGACGATCGCGCGGGCTTTCATACACTTCATGTTCGCGGTCCCGCTGTTGGCGGTGGTGCTCCTGGGTGAGTCGGCCGTCACGGCGATTGGCCTGCTGCAGGCCGTCGGTGGATTGACATTCGTCCTCGTCAATCTGTTCTTCTACGGCATGCTGTTCGCGTTAATTGGCGCGCGCTTTCCTGACGTCAACGACTTCTTCGGCAGCGTGATGCTCGCTGTGTTCCTCATTACTCCGATCGTCTGGTACTCCGAGGCCGCGCCCGCCGATACCACGCAGGGCATGCTGATGCGGGCGAATCCGTTCCACCACATGCTGGCCGTTGTCCGCAGCCCCGTTCTCGGCGAAACAGTCGAGCCGCTCACGTACGCATACCTGGTGGCCATGAGCGTGGCGGGCATCGCTGCCGCCTGGTTTGCGTACGGGCGTTTTGCGCGCCGTGTTCCGATCTGGCTCTGAGGTCCGGATGACTGCCTTCATTCGTGTTTACAACGTTTCGCTCGAACTCCCCACCGATGTCCATAAGCCAGGGGGCAAAGGCTATGCCGACTTGCGCGCGTCACTCTCCGGGTCGGTCCGTTATCAAACTACCGTCCTGTCGGGGATAAACTTCGCCGTGGCCGACGGTGACCGGGTCGGCGTGATGGGCCTGAACGGGGCGGGAAAGACCACTCTCCTGCGGGTCCTCAATGGTGCATTCCCGCCCACCGCCGGCGTCGTGCGGACCGAGGGAACGCGGCAGTCGCTGCTGAATCCCATGCTCGGGTTCTCGGAGTACGCATCGGTCGCGGAGAACATCTTCCTGCGCGGAACCGCCATGGGGCTGCGATATAGGCAGCTCAAGATCGCAGCGCGGGACATCCTTGAATTCGCCGGCCTGGCGGACCGCGCGGAATACCCTCTTTATTCGCTTTCCAGCGGGCAGCGCATGCGCCTGGGCTTTTCCATATCGACGGCGGTACAGCCGGACATCCTGCTGATGGACGAGTGGCTGTCGACGGGTGATGCATCCTTCGTGGAGCGTGCGCAGAAGCGCCTGACGGATCGCTTCGACGGCAGCCGTATCGCAGTGATCGCGAGCCACAGCACGAGTCTGTTGAGGAAGACCTGCAACAAGGCGATCGTGCTGGACAAGGGCAGGATGCGCTTCTTTGGCGAT
>JAGHZW010000180.1:0-12503 GCA_017745195.1 Pseudoxanthomonas sp.
GTGTCCGAGCGTTACGGCGACGACGCGCACATGCGCCGCTGGTTCGGCAGCGGCCCATGCGCCGGGCGACCTTGACCCCGACCTCGCGGCCGACCTGGGTCGAGCCGGTGAAGCTGATCAGCGGGATGCGCCGGTCTTCGACGAACTTTTCCGCCAGCGCGGTGCCGGCGTCGTTGACCAGGAAGAAGATGTCCGGGAAGCCGCCGTCCTGCAGCGCCTGGTTGCAGATCTTCAGCGCGGCGATCGCGGTCAGCGGGGTCTTGTTCGACGGCTTCCAGATGCAGATGTCGCCGCAGATCGCGGCCAGGAACGAGTTCCACGCCCACACTGCGACCGGGAAGTTGAACGCGCTGATGATGCCGACCAGGCCCAGCGGGTGGTACTGGTCGTACATGCGGTGGCCGGGTCGCTCCGAATGCATGGTGTAGCCGTAGAGCATGCGGCTCTGGCCCACGGCGAAGTCGGCGATGTCGATCATCTCCTGTACTTCGCCGTCGCCTTCGGCCTTGCTCTTGCCCATCTCCAGCGCGACCAGCGAGCCGAGCGCGTCCTTGTTCGCGCGCAGCGCGTCGCCGCACAGGCGGATGGCCTCGCCGCGGCGCGGCGCCGGGACCGTGCGCCAGGCCTTGAACGCGGCCTGCGCGGTGGCGATCACCGCCTCGTAGTCGGCCTCGGAGGTGGCCTGGACCTCGGCGATGACCTCGCCGGTGGTCGGATTGGCCGGGCGCAGCACGCCGGCGCCGGTCGCGTCGGACCAGCGGCCCTCGCCGAGGTAGGTGCCGGAATTGGTGGCGCCAAGGCCCAGGGCCTGGAGCAGGGATGCGGACATGGAATCTCCTGGAAGGTGCGGGCGCGGGGCCCGGAGTCGCGCCGCGGGTGGGGCGGCGGCATCTCGATGCGTGGGGCGATTCTAGCAAGGGGTGCCGGTCCCGGTTTCGGATGAAACCGGAACGCTGCATCAGGGCGGCGGCATGGGCAGGCTGCGTGGCCGTCTATGGTGCCGGGGCGCGCCCCCCAGCATGGACCCGGTCGCCGGGCCGGTGCGGTCAAGCAGGCGCGGCCCGGCTGATACAGGGCGGGAGGCGGTGCGCACGTGCCCGTCGCGGCGGTGGCTGGATGGGCCGCGGCGGCGACGCGGCTCTGGGAGCAGCGGGGTGCCACGCGACAATCCGCGGCGCTTGGCCCCATGGCTCAGCTGGATAGAAGCGTTCTCCTCTAAGGGCGTCACGATGGTCTGAGCCCTTTAACTGCAAGGGTGGCGACGGCGGCGCCGAAGGCGCCGGCACTGGCGTCCTCAACATCGCCTTGCCGTTCCCGACCGCGAGCGGCAACACCTACTGGGAAATGCACGGCCGCGTGGTGAACGGCGCCAGCAGCTTCATCGGCATCGCGCGCATCGGCGCGGGCGCTTCCACCATCCGCATGCGCCACTACAACACATTGACCACGACGGCAGACGTGCTGGGTGGCCGACAATCCGATCCTGTCCGCATCATCACGGTCAACGGCACCTACGAGACGGGCTGAAAGACCAGTGGCCTGCGCTTGCGCCAACTAAGGATCGGCTTCTCGACCAGCCACCATGACAGGACTGTTGGTACCAGTGAGCCTATGAAGCACGCCGCGAACATGGAAAGACGCGGGTAGGAGAGGTTCCCGAAGAACGCGCCGAACTGGTCGTAGCCGCTGTAGAGCAACACCTTGATGACCGGGTAGTGCCATAGGTAGAAGCCGTAGGACACCGTGCCGAACCACGCCAGCACCGGCTCGCTGAGGACGCCTACCAGGGCAGATCCCTGATCGCTGGCGACTTTGGCGATGATGGCGCCTGCCGCGAGGGCGTTTATGAGGTAGGCGCCATGCATCGATGCGTGGCGGGACGCCTCCTCGTTGAACAGGCAGATGAGCAGATAGATCGCGCCGAGCTTCCACGCCGAGCCGAACCTGCGCAATGCCTGCGGGCTGATCAGCGCCAGCAGCGCGCCAACCATAAGTCCATCCATGTGGGTGTCGAATCCGGCATAGATGCGCGACATCTGCACCCCGTGCGTGAACAGGTACCAGCGCCACAGCACGACCGCCGCAATAACGGCGGAAACAACGACTACCGGCTTGGCCCGCGACCGCAGCACAAAAAGCAGCAAGAAGGGCCATACGAGGTAGAACTGCTCCTCGATGGACAGGGACCAGGTGTGCGCGGTCAGCGGCGCGTCGTACACCTGGAACGCCCGGACCCAGTTCATGAAGTAGAGCAGGGCCGGGACGACCTCCCGCCGGATGTCCACATTCGGCGGGGACATCACCCACCAGTACACGGTCAGCGCCAGCAGCATCACGATCAGCGCCGGGAACAGGCGCAAGCTGCGGCGGATGAAGAACTTCTTGTAGGCGATGGCCCGGGTGTCCCGGTACTCGGTGATGAGCAGGCGGGTGATCAGGAATCCGCTGAGGACGAAGAACACGTCAACGCCGAGGAATCCTCCGTGCACCGGGACTAGCCCGGTGTGATGGCAGAACACCGCCAGCACGGCGAGCGCGCGGATTCCATCGAGCCCGTTGATGCGGGCCCTGGGTTGCAACAGTTCCATGTATCCCTTGTAGGCGGCTTTTGGGACGCCATTATGACGCAGCAGGGAGGGCGGCTGGCAGTCTCGCTCCTTGCGACCACTCCGGCGCACACCGGCCGATGACGACGAGTCCTTGAAAGGTCCGATGGGCGCTGCGGAAGGCCGCGACGATCGAACAGCAGCTGGCTGCGTTGCCGGTGGCCATTCCCGGCGACTGGCGGGCCAAGGTGCGGCACGCACTGACGGCCGATTGGCTGCGTTCCGAGGCCGCGCGCTAGCGCGGCATGGCTTCACACTGGGCGCCCGATCTGGCGGCGTAGGCCGGGGCGTGCTCCCTGATGGCTTCTACTGGCTGGATTGCCCCGAGGCGTCGTACCTGCGCTACGGGCATGGTTGCGCGGCCTATGTGATGCCCGGAAATGTGACGATCGACCGGGGCATGAAGGGGAAACCTAGGCTGTCGCTGGAGGGGCGCTGCGGCTAGATCGAGCACGGCAAGCGGCATGTAGAGCGGTGGGTGGCGGCGCGATGGCGGCGAGCAGCTACAATGGACGGGCGCGTTAGCACGGTGATTAGCACGCAAGCCTGAAAGCGCGCGTAAGTCATTGAGGCCCCGTAGCTCAGCTGGATAGAGCGTTCCCCTCCTAAGGGAAAGGTCGCCCGTTCGAATCGGGCCGGGGTCGCCACTCGCCGCGTGCGTCCGTGCCAGGCACGCCATGGCATCACCTCGGGACGTCCGCCGGGCACTCCGTTCCTTCCGTGAACCCGCACGCCGGTCGGGCCAGCCCCGCCGGCTGGCGCGCGTGCACCCGCGGTCCGTCGGGCCCGCTGCCCCTGGAGAGGGCCGCCGTCCTGCGCGCGGCCCGGCACCATTCCCCGGGCCTCTGCCCGTCTGAAGCTCGTCGAACGCCGCCGTTTCCTGCGTGAACGCCGATGTTGACGACCAGGCGCTGCCTCCAGCCGCCGATCGCAAGCCTCCGGGCGTTGCGCGCAAGGCTCGGAGCCTCGTGCGCGAAGCAAAAAGCCTTGCGCGCAAGGCAAGAAGCTCCGCATTCGGGGCTCCATGGCCTCGCCCGTGAGGAGGAAAGCCCCGTGCACGAGGTGAAAAGCCTCGCGACCGGCGTTCCCGGGCTCCGTTCGCAAGGCTCGCAGCCTCGTGCGCGAAGCAGAAAGCCTTGCGCGCAATGTTCCGGGCCTCGCACGCAAGGCAAACAACTCCACCCGTGGGGCTTTTTGCCTCGCGCGCACGGTCCAGGCGTTGTGCGCAAGGCAAAAAAGGCATCGATCGCAAGAACTCGAGGCCTGCACGCAACACTTCCTGCCTTGCGCATGGGGCACGGAACCTTGCGATCGGCGTCCGGATGCTGCGCGCAAGGCTCGAAGTGCCGCAATCGCAAGGCTCCGATCCTTGCGCGCAAGGCGGACAACTCCACGGCCGGGGTTTTTTGCCTCGCGGTTGGAGGTCGGAGCCCCGCGCGCGAGCCTCGCGGACTTGTGATCGGGATGGGAGGCCATAGAGTTGAGGCTCAGCCGGCAAGTACGCCCGACAGGTCGGGCCTGTCTCCGCCGCGCCCTGACTCACTCCAGGCATCGGGAATTCAAATGAAGTGGTTGGTCTGGACAGGTTCTGGATGGCGCCCCAGGGCGTTCCTGTTGATCACCACGATCCTGGTCGTGTGCATCGCTTCCAATCCGGAGCTCGCTGCCTTCGTCCCGGTGATCGATGCGTTCGGGCTGGATGTCCTGATGTACCTGTTCGCCGCGCAGTTGGGCGTGGTGGTCGGCGGCCTGCTGTGGCCACTTGCCCGATACGGATTCGAGCGGGCGCGGGGCGTGGTCATCCGCCTTGCCTCGTGCGCCTTCGTCTGTCTCGCGGGTGGCTATCTCCGGCAGCTGTCGTGGCATGCGCGGCTGGTCGGGGTTTCCGTCATGGCACCCCGGCTGGTCCTTCATTGAGGCCGGAGCTTCGCGGCCCGGCTTGATCCGGCGTTGGCCTCGGTTTGCGCGCTTCCCCGTTCGTGTACTGCTACAGAGGAAGCCAAGGAACCCGGATGTCCCGCCAAATCGTATTCACTGCCAAGGCCGCCACGCCGCCGGACGCCTACAGCCAGGCGGTCAAGGCCGCGGGACTGGTGTTCGTTTCCGGTACCGCCCCGACCGACCCGGCGACCGGGCGGCTCATGGGCACGACGGTGCAGGAACAGACCCGGCAGTGCCTGACGAACATCGCGGCGATCCTGGAAGAGGCCGGCAGCTCGATGGACAGGATCGTCAGCGTCACGGTCGTGCTCGCCGACGAGGACGACTTCGCCGGGATGAACGAGGAATACGTCAGGTGGTTTCCCACCGATCCGCCTGCGCGCCAGGGGGCGAAGCTGCCCGCGCGCATCCCGGGGCTCAAGGTGTCGATCGCGGCGATCGCCGCGACCTGACTTCCGCCCGGCCGGCGGTCTACCATCGGCCCAGGTCACACGTCCGGCCGCCGGGGAACCGCCGCACCATGCACATGTCTTCGATTCCGTTCGGCATCACCGACTGGTCCGAGGTCGAAAGTACCGAGCACAAGGGCGAGGCCGGTCTTGCGCTCTGGCGCACGCGCCAGTTCGGCGGTGTTCGCGTGCGCATGGTCGAATATTCGGCCGGATACGTGTCGGACCACTGGTGCGCCAAGGGCCACATCCTGCTGTGCGTCGGCGGCGAGCTGCACACCGAACTCGGGGATGGCCGCACCTTCACGCTCCGCCCGGGCATGAGTTACCAGGTCGCCGACAACGCCGAACCGCATCGTTCGCATACCAGCGTCGGTGCCCGTCTGTTCATCGTCGACTGATGCCGCGGCCTGGCGGCGGGAACGGCTTCGGTCAGATGGAGACCGCTCGGTGATGTCCAGCAGTTCCATCCGGCGTCCAGGGCATCGGCCAGGCTGGCTGACGGCCATCGCCGGTTCGACCGTGCTTGGCCTGCTTCCGTATCTCGATCGCCTCGTCTACGCCGTGACCCACAGCCAGACGCCGCTGGGCAAACTCGGCGTCGGCGGGTTCGTCGCATTGTTCGCGGTGCTCGGCGTGGTGGCGGGCGTGGCCTTTTCCCTGCGCGGCGCGATCGGCGGACTGGTGTCCTGCGTGATCGGCCTGGCGCTGCTGACCGCGATCGGGTTCGTCGGCCGCGGCGGGGACGGGGATCTGTTCTATGTGCTTGGCGCGTTCGGTTCGGCGGTCTTTTCGCTGTTCGCGCTCGGCGGAGGTCTTCTGCGCGCGGCCCTGGCCGTGCGACGCGAGGGCAGGGCATGACCACGCGTTCGCGCTAGGCTGCCATGCGGTCGAATCGCCATGTGATATCGAGGTCCAGCGTGAGATCCCTGTTGTGCGTACTCGCCGTCCTGCTGCTGGCCGGCTGCGCTACGCCGCCGGTGGTCGATCGGGCGGAGTGCGCGGCCAGGGGCGGGACGGTGCGCAGCGTTGGCATGTTCGCCACGCCGGCTTGCGTCATTCCTTATCCGGACGCGGGCAAGGCCTGCTCGGACGCTTCCGAATGCCAGGGCGTGTGCATGGCCGAGGCCGGTGCGGTCGTCGGCGACTTCGCCATCGGCACCTGCCAGCGCGACAACCGCGACGTATTCGGCTGCTATCACGAGATCGAGAAGGGCGTCGTGGTCGGTGGCATGTGTGTTGACTGAGCGGGTCGGGCTCGTCGACAGTGCGCCGCGGCGGGGCTGCCTTCGCGGCTCGGCATAACCCAGGCGGTTGCGGCTCATGCAAAGGCGTTCGGTGGTTCTGGCGATGGCGCTCGCGGCGGTCGGGCTCGCGTCCTGCGCTGGCATGTCCGCGCGGACGGCCACCCGGCCGGCGACGCGGACGGTTCGCCCGCAAGCAACGCCCGCGGCTGTTCCGGACGACGCGGAGATCCGCGACATGCTGGTCCGCCGGGTCGACGTGCAAAGGCGTGGAACCGGCGCGGTCATCGTGGTGGTGACGCCCGAGGGCCACCGGACGATCAGCCACGGCACGGTGTCCTCGCAGAGCCATCGCCCGATCGATGGCGATACCGTGTTCGCGGCCGCCTCGATCACCAAGGTCTTCACTTCGCTGCTGCTGGCCGACATGGTCCAGCGTGGCCAGCTCCAGCTCGACGACCCCGTCAGCCGCCACCTCGGCGCCGACGCGGGATCGATCCCGGCCTGGCATGGACGGCCGATCACCCTCGTGGACCTGGCGACCCACACCGCCGGGCTGCCGCTGCGTCCTGGCAATCTGGTCTCCGGCGATCCCGACAACCGCTACGACGGCTATACGCCGCGCATGCTGTTCGACTTCCTGGCCGGATACACGCTGCCGCATGCGCCGGGCGAGGCGTACGAGTACTCGAACGTGGGCTACGGGCTGCTCGGGCAGGTGCTGGCGTCACGCGCCGGCATCGACTACCCGCGGCTCCTGGCCGAGCAGGTCATCGCGCCGCTCGGCCTGCACAGCACCGCGTTCGATTCGACGCCGGACATGGTGCGCCGTGCGGCTACCGGCTATACCGTCGAAGGCCAGCCGGTGCGCGATCGCGAACGCGGCGCGCTCGATGCATCCGGCGCGCTGCATTCCACCGCCAACGACCTGGCCACGGTGCTGGATGCTTTTCTTGGACTGGGCGAACCGGTGCTTGCGCAGGCGATCCGGGCCACGACGGCCGCCCGCCGCCCGGGCGGGCCGTCATGGTCGACAGAAGTTGCGCTGGGCTGGAACGTGCTGGCCGCTGGCGACCGGGAGGTGTTCTGGAAGAACGGCAGCCGCGCGGGGTTCCGCAGCTTCATCGGCTTCAACCCGGCCACGCGCGTGGGCGTGGTCGGCCTGATCAACGTGCAGTCGGATGTCGGAGTGGACGACATCGGCTTGCACTTGCTCGGCGCGGATGTCCCGATCGACATGCACGTGCCGCGGCCGCATGTGCAGGTGCCGGTCGACCCGGCCGTGCTGGACCGCTATGCGGGCCGCTACTGGTTCTCCGACACCGATATCGCCACGTTCGTGCGCGAGGGCGAGCGGCTGTTCTACCTGCCGTCGCCCGGTACCCGGCTGGAACTGTTCCCGGAAGGGGAGCGCGAGTTCTTCTTCAAGGACGTCGACGCGCAGGTGAGCTTCGAGGTGGATGCGCACGGCAACGCGGTCGCCGCGATCTGGCACCAGTACGGCAGCGAGCAGCGCGGGCGGCGCCTGCCGTAACCGGCGTCCCGGCGCTAACTGTTTCTTTCGCAACGTAAAAAAATCCACGGATGTCGCGCCGCAACACTTGACACGCCCCCGCGCCATCGTGTCCTCTTGATGCCCATGTCCAAGCCCCGCGCCAACACCCGCCACCTCCCGCCGTCCCGGCGGAAGCGCGCGTGCGCGTCGGCCACCGGCATCACCACCGTGATTACCACCATCACCGGCATTATTCGCCCGGTGCGGTCGGTCGTCTTCGTGTAACCCGCGAAACCACGGCCCCGCACCTGGATCAGGTGGCGGGGAAGCCCGCCACCGGATGCACGCGCAGGGCCTCACCCAACCGAGGCTCCCGATGTCGTCGCCCGCAGTCGCAGTCAAAGCCCCCTCCGCGCGCACCGTCGCGCACAAGTTCGGCGGCACCTCCGTCGCCGACGCCGACCGCTACCGCCACGTCGCCCAGCTGCTGCTGGCGCGCGAGGAGGCGGTGCAGGTCACCGTCGTCTCGGCGATGAAGGGCGTGACCGATGCGCTGATCGAACTGGCCCGCCTGGCCGCGGCCACCTCCGCCGACAGCCGCACCCCGGAATGGCGCGAGCGCTGGCACGAACTGCGTGCCCGTCATCGCGGCGCGGCGGTATCGCTGCTGGGCGAGCATGCGGGCGGCGCGGTCGAATGGCTGGACCAGCGTTTCGACGAGCTGTCCCAGGTGCTGGGTGCGCTGAGCGTGATCGGCGGCGTGCCCGAGGAAGTGCTGCAGCGGGTGCAGGGACTGGGCGAGGTCTATTCGGCGAAGCTGCTCGGCGAGCACCTGCGTGCGCTGGGCGAGGACTGCGCGGTGCTCGACGCGCGCGACGTGCTGGTGGTCAGCCACGGCGAGCTGGGCGTGGATGTGGACTGGGAACGCAGCCAGCAGCGCCTGCGCGACTGGCGCCAGGCCAACCCGCAGCAGCGCGTGGTGGTCACCGGCTTCGTCGCCCGCGATGCGCAGGACCGGATCACCACCCTGGGCCGCAACGGCAGCGACTATTCCGGCGCGATCTTCGCGGCGCTGTTCGATGCCGACGAACTGCACATCTGGACCGACGTCGACGGCGTGCTCTCGGCCGACCCGCGGGTCGTGCCCGAAGCGGTCCAGCTGGAGTCGCTGAGCTACGACGAAGCCTGCGAACTGGCCTATTTCGGCGCCAAGGTCGTGCACCCGCAGACCATGTCGCCGGCGATCGAGCGCGGCCTGCCGATCATCATCCGCAACACCTTCCAGCCCGACCACCCGGGCACGCGGATCACCGCCGAGCGCGATTTCAGCGGCCCGGTGAAGGGCCTGACCCTGAGCCCGGGCCTGGCCCTGGTCAATGTCGAGGGCACCGGCCTGATCGGCGTGCCGGGCACCGCCGAGCGCGTGTTCGCCGCGCTGCGCAACGCCAAGGTGTCGGTGGTGATGATCTCGCAGGGTTCCTCCGAGCATTCCATCTGCTGCGTGGTCAAGCAGGAGGATGCCGACCGCGCGCAGGCCACCCTGGTCAACGCGTTCGCGCACGAACTGACCGTCGGCCAGGTGCAGCGCGTGCAGCAGGTGCCGGGGATCAGCGTGCTGGCCGCGGTCGGCGACGGCATGGCCGGGCAGCCGGGCGTGGCCGCGCGCCTGTTCGAGTCGCTGGGCCGTGCCCAGGTCAACATCCGTGCGATCGCCCAGGGCTCGTCCGAGCGCAACATCTCGGTGGCGATCGACAGCGACCACGCGACCCGCGCGTTGCGGGCCGCGCATGCCGGCTTCTACCTGTCGCCGCAGACCTTCGCGGTGGGCGTGATCGGCCCGGGCAACGTCGGCGCGGCGCTGCTGGACCAGCTGCTGGCCGCGCGCGGCGGGCTGCTGGAGCGCGCCAACCTCGACCTGCGCCTGCGCGCGATCGCTTCGCGCGGCCGCCAGCTGCTCGACCCGCGCGGGATCGAGGGCGACTGGCGCGAGCGCTTCAAGGCCGAGGCCGGCCCGGCCGACCTGGACCGCTTCGCCGCGCACCTGCTCGATTCGCACCTGCCGCACGTGGTCATCGTCGACTGCAGCGCCAGCCCGGAGGTCGCCGACCGTTATCCGCAGTGGCTGGCCGCCGGCATCCACGTGGTCACCCCGAACAAACAGGCCGGCGCTGGCCCGCTGGCGCGCTACGCGGCGATCCGCGAAGCCGCCGCCGCCAGCGGCGCGCGCTTCCGCTACGAGGCCACGGTCGGCGCCGGCCTGCCGGTGATTTCGACCCTGCGCGACCTGCTCGATACCGGCGACGCGATCGTTTCGATCGAGGGCATCCTCTCCGGCACGCTGGCCTGGCTGTTCAACCGCTACGACGGCAGCGTGCCGTTCTCGCAGCTGGTCGCGCAGGCGCGTGCGCTGGGCTACACCGAGCCCGATCCGCGCGACGACCTGTCCGGCACCGACGTGGCGCGCAAGCTGGCGATCCTGGCCCGCGAGGCGGGCCGCGCGTTGAGCCTGGAAGACGTGCAGGTCGAGAGCCTGGTGCCCGAATCGCTGCGCCAGGCCAGCGTCGAGGATTTCATGGCGCGGCTGCAGGAAGTCGATGCGGCGTTCGCGTCGCGGCTGCAGGCGGCGCACGCCGCCGGCAAGGTGCTGCGCTACGTGGCGCGGCTGGATGCCGAGGGCCGCGCCAGCGTCGGCCTGGTCGAGCTGCCCGGCCCCTCTTCGGAGCGGTCGCATGCCTTCGCCAACCTGCGCCTGACCGACAACATCGTCCAGTTCACCACCCGCCGCTACTGCGAGAACCCGCTGATCGTGCAGGGCCCCGGTGCCGGTCCGGAAGTGACCGCGGCCGGCGTGTTCGCCGACGTGCTGCGAGTGGCCGCCGGACGCGGGGCGCGCCTGTGAGCGGCAGCGAAGGCGCGGTTTCTCCAGGTGCGAGACGGCAGGCGACCGCGTTCTCGCCGGCCTCGGTCGGCAATGTCGCGGTCGGTTTCGACATCCTCGGCCACACCCTGGCCGGCGTGGGCGATACGGTTACCGCGCGGCGGATCGAGGCACCGGAAGTGCGCATCGCCGCGATCCACGGCGCACCGTTCCCGCTGCCGCTGGAGGCGGAGCGCAACACGGCCGGTGCGGCGCTGATCGCGATGCGCGAGACGCTGGCGTTGCCGTTCGGCTTCGAGATCGAGATCGGGAAAGGGATCGCGCTGGGGTCGGGCATGGGCGGTTCGGCGGCTTCGTGCGTGGCGGCGCTGGTGGCGGCCAACGCGCTGCTCGACGTGCCGCTACCGCGGCAGGCGCTGTATCCGTTCGCGCTGGCCGGCGAAGCGGTGGCCAGCGGCGGCCGCCACGGCGACAACCTCGGGCCGATGCTGCTCGGCGGCCTGGTCCTCGCGACCGCCGACCGGCTGGTGCGGATCCCGGTGCCGGAAGACTGGCACAGCCTGCTGGTGCATCCGGAGGCGGTACTGGAGACGCGCCGCGCGCGCGAGGCGCTCGCCGGAAGCTATGAACTGAAGGAGTTCGTCGCCCAGAGCGCGAACCTGGCCCTGGTCCTGGCCGGCTGCCACGCAGGTGATGCACAGCTGGTCCGTGCGGGCCTGCGCGACGGGCTGGTCGAGCCGCGCCGTGCGCCGCTGATCGTCGGCTTCGATGCGGCCAAGGCCGCCGCGCTCGATGCCGGGGCGATGGGCGCGAGCATTTCCGGGGCCGGGCCGAGCGTGTTCGCGTGGTTCGAATCGCGGGAGCGGGCCGAGGCGGCGGCACCACTGGTGCAGGCGGCATTCGCCGCGGCCGGCTTCGAGAGCCAGGCGTGGGTGTCGGCGATCGACAGCCCGGGCGCGGTGCTGCTGTGACAGCGATGTTTCGCGCTGTCCGCGCGAGTCACTTTTCTTTGCTTGTGCAAAGAAGCGCTTTACAGCAGCCGAAGGCTGATCAAAGTAACCAAAAGAAAGCACACCCCGGGCGGCACGCCCGCGCTGCGCGCGGGTCCGCAGGCGGGACGGGAATTTTTCGAAGGGACGTCCCTGTCCCTTCGAAAAACGGCGCACGTCCTGTGCGCCGCCCCTTCGGGGTTTTAGCCTGTCCCGCCTGCCGTGCCTTACGGGGAGGGGAGAGCACCATCAACGGCAGCGGCAAATGCAAATGCAGGACCTGACACAGCATCGACGGCGCAAGATTTGCGACCTGTCGAACCTTCCAACCGACGGAACGCCATGAACTTCATCTCCACCCGCAACAACGCTCCCGCCAGCAACCTCAGTGACGCCATTGCCGCCGGTCTGGCGCCGGATGGCGGCCTGTATGTGCCGCAGAAGTTGCCGGCCGGCCGCAATCTCGAAGCGGGCGCCGACCTGGCCGAAACCACGGCCACCCTGCTTGCACCGTTCTTCGATGGCGATGCGCTGGCGCCGGAGCTGGGTGCGATCTGTCGCGAAGCGTTCGACTTCCCGGTGCCGCTCAAGCCGCTGGCCACGCCAGGCGACCATGTGCTCGAGTTGTTCCATGGCCCGACCGCGGCGTTCAAGGATGTCGGTGCGCGCTTCCTGGCGGCGTGCCTGGCACGCATCCGTCGCGACGAAGCCAAGCCGCTGACCATCCTGGTCGCCACCTCCGGGGACACCGGCGCGGCGGTGGCCGCCGCGTTCCACGGCCAGCCGGGCCTGCGGGTGGTGGTGCTGTATCCGGACGGTCGCGTGTCGCCGCGGCAGGCGCACCAGCTGGGCTGCTTCGGCGGCAATGTCAGCGCGCTGCGGGCGGCGCCAGCGGAAGGAT
>JAGHZW010000180.1:12568-46666 GCA_017745195.1 Pseudoxanthomonas sp.
ATAGATGTAGGCGCGTTGCTGGTTCGTTCGACGACTGCCAGGCGCTGGTCAAGCGCGCACTCAACGATGCGCAGCTGCAGGCACAGGTGCCGCTGAGTTCGGCCAACAGCATCAGCCTGGGCCGGCTGCTGCCGCAGATGAGCTATTACGCGCATGCCGCGCTGGAACACCGCGCCGCGACCGGTCGCGAGCTCAATTTCGTCATCCCGACCGGCAACCTCGGCAACGCGATGGCCGCGATCCTGGCCCGCGCGCAGGGCGTGCCGATCGGGCGCATCGTGCTGGCGACCAATGCCAACCGGGTGCTGCCGGAATACTTCGCCGGCGACGACTACGCGCCGCGCGCCAGCGTGGCGACCCTGGCCAACGCGATGGACGTGGGGGCGCCGAGCAACTTCGAGCGGCTGCGCTGGCTGTACGCCGGCGACGACGCGGCGCTGCGCGCGGCGTTCACCGCGGTATCGGTGGACGACGAGACCATCCGCGCCACCATCCGCGAGCGCTGGGAGCGTCATGGCGAGGTGTTCTGCCCGCACACAGCCACGGCGGTCCACGTGCTGGAGACGCTGCGTGCGGATGGCGTGGACGGCGACTGGGCGGTGGCTTCCACCGCGCATCCGGCCAAGTTCGAGTCGGTGGTCGAACCGCTGGTCGGGCATGCGGTCGAGGTTCCGCCGGCGCTGGCCGAGCTGCTGGCCCGCCCGGCCCGTGCCGAGCCGGTGCCGCCGGAATACGCCGCGCTGCAGGCGCACCTGCTGGGTTGAGTCGGTTCCAGCGGAGGCCGGTCCCATGGTCCCATGGCCCGGCCGCGGCCGCTGCCCTAGGATCGTCGCGAGCCATCGCGTCCGCCGCGCACGAGCGTCGTGCCGACCGCGCGGGGGCACCCTCCGGAGGGCGTATGGCACTACCGTCAGGCAGCACGGTCGAATCCTTCCGCTGGCGCCGCCCGCTGCGCGCGCTTGTCCCGCTGTTGCTGCTTGCCGCCGCCGCGGCGCTGGCCCAGGACGTGCCGCGCGGCCCGCTCGACCTCAAGCCGGGCGAATTCCTGTGGCATCCGGAGATCGCCCCGGCCGGACCGGTCGTGCTGGTGGTCAGCCTGGACCAGCAACGCGCCTACATCTATCGCAACGGCATTGCCATCGGCGTGTCGACGATCAGCTCGGGCAAGCCGGGCAAGGACACGCCGACCGGCGTGTTCACGATCCTGCAGAAGAACAAGGACCACCGCTCCAACCTCTACAACAACGCGCCGATGCCGTACATGCAGCGGCTGACCTGGGACGGCATCGCCCTGCACGGCGGTGCGCTGCCGGGTTATCCGGCCTCGCACGGCTGCGTGCGCCTGCCGCATCCGCTGGCCGAGAAGCTGTTCGCCATCACCCGCAACGGCGACACCGTGGTGGTCACCGATGGCCGTGCCGCGCCGACCACGCTGGTCTATCCAGCCGTGCTGGCGCCGGTGTCGGCCAAGGGCCTGCCGCTGGCGGTGCCGGAGGCGGGCGGCCCCGGCTACAGCTGGGACGACGCGGCCGCACCGGCCGGGCAGGTGGGCGTGGTGGTCAGCCTGGTCGACAAGCGGATCTACGTCCTGCGTGCGGGGGTGCCGATCGGCGAGGCGCCGTTCGAACTGCTGCCCGGGGAGGCGGGGTTCCGCGGTACCACCCTGTTCGTGATGGGCGAGGGGCCCGGCGCCCATGCCAGTCCGCTCGATCCGGCCCGGCCCGGGCGCAGCTGGACCGCCTATCCGATCCTGGATGACCCGCGCCCGGCCGCCGAGGGCGCGGCGACCGAACCGGTTCCGCTCGACCTGCTGCAACGGCCCAGCCTGCCGGTGCGGCTGCCGGACGGGTTTGCGGGCCGGCTCTACGACGTGCTGGTGCCCGGGACCACGGTCCTGGTCACCGACCTGCCAGCGATGCGCCCGCTGGACAATGAACAGGAGCCGCAGCCGGTCTTGGAATCCGACGCCGGGGACGGCAAGCTCTGAAAGCGGGTCGGGGCGTGCGTCGACCGGCTCCCCGTATCCGTCACGTGTCCCATGAAGTTGCCGATTTCCGCCCGCCGCTGGCTGGCCCTGGTCCCGCTGCTGGTTCCCGCCGCTGCCGTCCCCTCCGCGGGCAAGTCCCTTTCGCCGCCGCCGGCATTGCCTGGAGCAGTGCCGGTCGCGGCTGGCGCGGGTGATCAGGGACGGCCCGGGCAAGGCGACGGCGACCTGGCCGGCCTGCTGGCCCAGACCGCACCGGCGGCCAGTCCGCAGGTCCTGCAGCTGGCGGCGCGGGCGATGTCCTGCGCCCTGCGCCATCCGGAGTTCGGGGTCGATCCGCAGCGGCTGGGGGTCATCGACTATTCGCGGCCATCCACCGAGCCCCGGCTGTGGGTGTTCGACCTGGCCCGGCACAAGCTGCTGTTCGAAGAGTGGGTCGCGCACGGGCGCAACAGCGGCGAGAACCTGACCACGCGCTTCTCCAACCGCGACGGCAGCTACATGACCAGCCTGGGCGGCTTCACCGCGCAGGAAACCTACATGGGCGGGAATGGCTACTCGCTGCGCCTGCGCGGGCTGGAGCCCGGGTTCAACGACCATGCCCGCGACCGCGCGATCGTCATCCACGGCGCGCCGTACGTGAACCCGTCGGCGGCGAAGCTGCAGGGCCGCCTCGGCCGCAGCCTCGGCTGCCCGGCGGTACGGCCGGTGGTGGCGCGGCAGCTGATCGATTCGATCCGCGGCGGCACCTTCGTCTTCGCCTACTACCCGGATCGCGACTGGCTGCAGCGCTCGCAGCTGCTCAGTGGCGAATGCGCCGGGGCTGGTGCCGCGGCGCCGGTCATCGCCGCAAATCGGACGGCGGCGACCGCAAGGCTGCGCTGAACGATCCGGCGCCGGCACGGGCCGGCACGGCACATCCGCATCGAACTGCGCGCCGGCCCTGCCGCGGACCGGTGATGCGGCAGGGTGTCCGGACGCACGGCCGCGCCGTCGGTGGCGTCACACCCAGCCGGTGGCGTAATACAGCGCGATCACGAAGAACACCGCCAGGGTCTTGATCGCGGTGATCGCGAAGATGTCCTTGTAGGACTGGCGGTGGGTCAGGCCGGTCACCGCCAGCAGGGTGATGACCGCGCCGTTGTGCGGCAGCGTGTCCATGCCGCCGGACGCCATCGAGGCCACGCGGTGCAGCACGTCCATCGGGATGCCGTAGGCGTGCGCGTTGGCGATGAAGGTGTCGCCCATCGCCGCCAGCGCGATACTCAGGCCGCCTGATGCCGAGCCGGTGATGCCGGCCAGCACCGTCACCGACACGGCCTGGTTGACCAGCGGGTTGGGAATCGCGCCCAGCGCGTCGGCGACCACCAGGAAGCCGGGCAGGGCGGCGATCACCGCGCCGAAGCCGTATTCGGAGGCGGTGTTCATCGAGGCCAGCATCGCGCCGCCGACCGCGCTCTTCGTGCCATCGGCGAAGCTGGCGGTCACCGGTTTCCAGGCGAAGGCGAGCACGCTCAGGATGCCGACCAGCAACGCGCCCTGGACCGCCCAGATCGCCGCGACCTTGGCGACTTCCTGTACCACCGGCACGGGGTTGCCGATGGTCGAGGGAATGAACTCGTGGTGGGTCCCGTACCACTGCGGGATCCAACGGGTGAGCAGGAAGTTGGCGACACCCACCAGCAGCAGCGGCAGGATCGCGATGAAGGGATGGGCGAGGCGGTCGCCGCGGAACGGTTCGGGTTCGTTGCGCAGCTCGATGCCGCTGGCGTAGCCGTCGCCGTTGCGCACCGCGACCCGGCGGCGCCATTCCAGGTAGGTCATGCCCAGGGCCAGGATGAACACGCCGCCCAGCGTGCCCAGCACCGGTGCCGCCCAGGCGGTGGTACCGAAGAACGCGGTGGGGATGATGTTCTGGATCTGCGGGGTGCCCGGCAGCGCATCCATGGTGAAGGTGAACGCACCCAGCGCGATCGTGCCGGGGATCAGCCGCTTGGGGATGTCGTTCTGGCGAAATAATTCCGCGGCGAACGGGTACACCGCGAAGACCACCACGAACAGCGACACGCCGCCGTAGGTGAGCAGCGCGCAGACCAGCACGATCGACAGCATCGCCCGTCGCGCGCCGACCAGGCGGATGGTCGCCGCCACTATCGACTTGGAAAAACCCGACAGTTCGATCAGCTTGCCGAACACCGCGCCGAGCAGGAACACGGGGAAGTACAGCTTCAGGAAGCCGACCATCTTCTCCATGAACAGGCCGGTGAACATCGGCGCGACCAGCGACGGATCGATCAGCAGCACCGCGCCCATCGCCGCGATCGGGGCGAACAGGATCACGCTGTAGCCGCGGTAGGCGACCACCATCAGGAACGCCAGCGCCGCCAGCACGATCAACAACGACATCGCCCACCCCGGCCGCCTCCATGGCGGATGCGGCGCAGTATCCGCAGCGCTCCGGGTGCGGCCCACTGTACCAATGGCCGATGCCGTGGCGTCGTCGCCTGGCCCAGGATGCGCAGCATCGGAGGCATGTGCCTGCCGGAATGTCTGTACCTGGGAGGAGGGGACTGATGAAGCGCAAGTATCTGAGCCTGGCGATCGGCTGCGTGCTGGTGGCGCCCGCGTTGCCGGCGTGGTCGCAGGATGAAACGGCGGCCGGACAGCAGAAGGAGGTCAAGGCCACCCAGCTGGACACCGTGACCGTGACCGCGCGCAAGCGCGAGGAAACCCTGCAGGACGTGCCGGTGGCGGTGACTGCGTTCACGCCGGAGGCGCTGGACACGCTCAACATCAAGGACCTCGGCGACCTGGACGCGCAGGTGCCGAACCTGACCATCTACGCCGCGCGCGGTTCGACCAGCACGGTCACCGCCTACATCCGCGGCATCGGCCAGGCCGATCCGCTGTGGGGCGTGGATCCGGGCGTGGGCATCTACCTGGACGACGTCTACATCGCCCGCCCGCAGGGCGCGCTGCTGGACGTGTTCGACGTCGAGCGGATCGAGGTGCTGCGCGGCCCGCAGGGCACGCTGTACGGCAAGAACACCATCGGCGGCGCGATCAAGTACGTCTCACGCGGCCTGCGCGAGGAGACCGAGGGCTTCGCCTCGTTGACCGTCGGCAACTACAGCCAGCTCGACGCCAAGGCCGGCATCGGCGGCTCGATCGGCGATGGCGTGCTGCGCGGCCGGGTGGCCGTGGCCAGCATGAACCGCGACGGCTTCGGCGAGAACCTGGCCAACGGCCAGCCGGTCAGCGACAAGGAGATCAACGCGGTGCGCGCCCAGTTCGGCGCGTTCGCCAGCGAGGATTTCGACGTGCAGTTCTCGCTGGACTGGATGGACGACCAGTCCGGCGTGCGCGGCGCGCAGATGCTGGCGCCCAACCCGCTGGCGCCGGCGTACCCGCCGCTGGACGACCGCTACGACATCCGCAGCGGCATGGGCAACGTCAACGACACCACCATGAAGGGCGCCTCGGCGACCGTGAACTGGCGTCTCAACGCGGACTGGGCGCTGAAGTACGTGATCGCCAAGCGCGAGTCCGATACCCACACCATGATCGACTTCGACACCACCCCGCTGAAGCTGGTGGACGTGGAGGCGTTCTACAACGACGAGCAGGTCAGCAACGAGCTGCAGGCCAACTTCGACGCCGGCGGGCGTTCGCGCGGGGTGATGGGCCTGTACTGGTTCAACGGCGACGCCGGCGGCCAGGTGCTGAACTACTTCTGGAACCCGGCCCTGCCGACCGCGCTGACCAACCCGCTGTTCGGCGACACCCAGGGCTACGTCAACACCAGCAGCATCGCCGCCTACGCCGACTGGACCTTCGATCTCAGCGAAGCGCTGAAGCTGGACCTCGGCGCGCGCTACACCGACGAGGACAAGCACGCCGTCGCCCTCAACCAGTTCTACACCACGCCGCAGTACACCACCGCGTGGGGCACCGCGGCCAACTTCGACAAGACGGTCAACTTCAAGAACTTCTCGCCCAAGGCCTCGCTGGACTACCAGTTCACCCAGGACATCATGGGCTACCTGTCCTTCAGCCGCGGCTTCAAGTCGGGCGGCTACAACATCCGCGCCAACACCACCGCGGTGCCGCGCTCGGGCGAGCCGTTCCAGGACGAGCAGGTCGACAGCTACGAGATCGGCAGCAAGATGTCGTTCCTCGACCAGCGGATGTTCCTCAACCTGGCCTACTTCTACAACCAGTACGAGGACATCCAGCTGTCGGTGTTCACCTCGTACACGCTGCCCAACGGCAGCCAGAGCTTCTTCGGCGACTTCACCAACGCCGGCAAGGGCACCGTGCAGGGCGTGGAAGCGGAGTACCAGTTCCTGCCGACCGAGCACTGGCTGATCAGCGGCAACCTGGCCTGGCTGGACGCGAAGTACGACGAGTTCATGAGCGGCGGGGTCGACATCGCCGACAGCCAGTACTTCACCAACGCGCCCGAATTCTCCGGCGCGCTCAACGCCGAATGGCGGACCGCGCTCGACAACGGCGGCAACCTGGCCGCACGGGTGACCTACGCGTACCAGAGCGAAGTGTGGCCGACCACCGACCTGAGCCCGGCGATCAAGCAGCCCGGCTACGGCCTGGTCAACGCCGGCGTGATCTGGAACGTCAACGATGCCTGGACGCTGTCGCTGCAGGGCTCCAACCTGACCGACGAGGAGTACCGGACCACCGGCTACAACATCGCCGCCTACGGCGTGCTGACCGGCTTCTATGGTCCGCCGCGCCAGTACAGCCTGATGGCGCGCTACGACTTCTGACCGCGGCGTCCCCTCTCCCCGCGGGAAGGCACGGCGGCGGGCTTCGGCCCGCCGTCGTCGCGTTATGCTGGGGACGGAAACTTCGACGGGGGAAGCGGTGCGTTCGAACGCTGAGGCGCCATGCTGAGCTTGTGGCTGGTCGCCTTGGCCGGCCTGCTGTGGCTGGCGCTGATGTTCGGCACCGCCCTGTACGGCGAGCGTCGTCCGACCCTGTTCGCCGGCCAGTGGCGCCATGTCTATGCGCTGTCACTGGCGGTGCACTGCACCAGCTGGACGTTCTACGGCACCGTCACCCAGGCCGCGCGCTACGGCTGGCCGCTGCCGCCGACCTTCGTCGGCGCGATCCTGTTCTATGCGCTGGCGGTCGCCTTCATGGTCCGGCTGGTGCGGCTGGCGCGCGAGACCAACGCCACCTCGCTGGCCGACCTGATCGCCACCCGGCTCGGCAAGGACGCGTGGCTGGCGGCCACGGTCACCGCGGTCGCCGCGCTGGGCCTGATCCCGTACATCGCCCTGCAGCTGAAGGCGGTGACGATGAGTTTCGCCACGCTGACCCGCAGCGCCGCCGACGGCGGCCCGTTCTGGCGCGACGGCGCGCTGTACGTCGCCCTGGCGATGGCCCTGTTCGCGATGCTGTTCGGCACGCGCCGGGCCAGCGCGGCCGAGCACAACCGCGGCCTGGTCCTGGCGATGGCGGTGGAGTCGCTGTTCAAGCTGGCGGCGATGCTGGCGCTGGGCGCGTTCGTCTGGTTCGGCCTGGATCCGCTGCCGGCCGACGTGCCGCCGCCGCCGGCCGCGCCCGCGGGCGGCTTCCTGCCGCTGGTCCTGCTCGGCGGCCTGGCGATGTTCATCCTGCCGCACCAGTTCCACGTCGGCGTGGTCGAGTGTCGCGACGAGCGCGACGTGCGCACCGCGCGCTGGCTGTTCCCGCTGTACCTGCTGCTGATCGCCGCGCCGACCCTGCCGCTGGCGTACGCAGGCCGCGCCCTGCTCGGCGATGCGGTGCCATCGGACATGTATGCGCTGGCGCTGCCGTTCTCGCAGGGGCACGAGGGCGTGGCCCTGTTCGCCTTCCTCGGCGGGCTCAGTGCGGCCACCGGCATGGTCGTGGTCAGCACGCTGACCCTGAGCCTGATGATCGGCAACCACTGGTTCGCGCCGGGCCTGCTACGTGGTGCGTGGGCGCGCGATGGCGGCGGCGACCGCCGCGGCGACCTGATCCGCCTGCGCCGCGCCGGCATCGCCGCGATCATGCTGCTGGCCTGGGCCTACAGCCGGCTGGTCGCCGGCAACGAAGCGCTGGCCGACGTCGGCGCGTTGTCGTTCTCGGCGCTGGCCACGCTGGCGCCGGTGCTGGGCTTCGCGGTGTGGCGGCCGCAGACGCCGCCGCGCGCGGCCGTCATCGGCGTGGTCGTCGCGTTCGCGACCTGGGCCTGGGTGCTGCTGGCGCCGACCCTGGCCGCGGCCAGTGGACTCGATGCGCAATGGCCGGACGCGGGCTGGCTGGAGCAGGGCCCGTTTGGACAGCGCTGGCTCGCGCCCAACGGCCTGTTCGGCCTGACCGGATGGAGTCCGCTAGGCCGCGCGGTCGGTGCCAGCCTGTTCATGGGCACGGTGGCCACGGTGCTGGCGATGGCCTGGCGACGCGAGGCACCGCATCGCGCCAGCCGCAACCTCGATGCCGATGCGCTGCGCGACGCCGGCCGCCGGTTCCTGTCCGGCGAGAAGGTGGCCGAACTGCTGGCGCGCGCGCCACGCAGCGGCCCGGTACCGGCGCTGGTCGAGGCACAGGTCGAGCGCGAACTGTCGGCGGTGCTGGGCTCGGCCTCCGCGCGCCTGCTGCTGGACGCGGCGCGGCGCGAGAGCGGCGATCTGGACACGGTGGCGGCGATCGTCGGCGAGGCCTCGCAGGACCTGCGCTTCAACCAGCAGGTGCTGCAGGCCGCATTGCAGAACATGAGCCAGGGCATCAGCGTGATCGACCGCGAGCAGCGGCTGGTGGCCTGGAACCGGCGCTACGCCGAGCTGTTCGATTACCCGGACGAGCTGTTGCAGGTCGGCCGGCCGATCGCCGAACTGACCGCCTGGTCGCTGCGCCGGCAGGCGCCGGCCGATGTCGACGAACGCCAGGTCGCGCGCGCGGTGGAGCGGCGCCTGGCGTTCATGCGCCACGGCAGTCCGCACCTGACCGAGCGCGTGTTCCCGGATGGCAGCATCGTCGAGATCCGCGGCAACCCGATGCCCGGCGGCGGCTTCGTCGCCACCTTCACCGACGTCACCGAGTTCCGCGACACCGAGCGCGCGCTGATCCAGGCCAACGAGACCCTGGAGCTGCGCGTGGTCGAGCGCACCGCGCTGCTGGAAACCGCCAAGCAGGAAGCCGAGCACGCCAACGACGCCAAGAGCCGCTTCCTCGCCGCGATCGGCCACGACCTGCTGCAGCCGCTGCATGCGGCACAGCTGTTCGTCGATTCGCTGTCGCAGCAGCTGTCGACGGCGTCCGCGGGCACGGACGCATCCGTCGCGCACGCGCCACCGCCGCGCGAGACGCTGCGCCAGCTCGGCGGCGCGCTGGACTCGACCACCGACCTGCTCACCGGCCTGCTCGACATGTCGCGGCTGGAAGCCGGCGGACTGGTGCCGGCACCGCGCGCGTTCCCGCTGGACGAGGTGCTGGCGCCGCTGGCCGAGCAGTTCCGCGCCATGGCCGGCGAGCGCGGGCTGCGCTTCGGCTACCGGCCGACCACGGCCTGGGTGCACAGCGATCCGCAACTGCTGCGCCGCGTGCTGCAGAACTTCCTCGCCAATGCGGTGCGCTATACCGTGCGTGGCCGCGTCGTGCTGGGCGTGCGCCGCGTCGATGGCCGCGTGCGCGTCGAGGTGCACGACACCGGTCCAGGCGTGCCCGATGAGGCGCGCGAGGCGATCTTCGAGGAGTTCCGGCGTGGCGACGATGCGCCAGGGCAGGGGCTGGGCCTTGGCCTGTCGATTGCCGACCGCATCGCCCGGTTGCTGCAGGCGCCACTGACCCTGCGCAGCCGGCCCGGGCGCGGGTCGGTGTTCGCGGTGGAGGTCGAACGGGCGTCGCCGCCGGCGGTTGTCGCCCAGGTGCGCGCGCACGGCGCGGCGCAGGGACTGGCCGGCCGCCGCGTGCTGCTGGTCGACAACGATGCCGATGCACTGGCCGCGCTGGCCCGGCTGCTGGCCGGCTGGGGCTGCGAGGTCGCCACCGCCGCCGACGGCGAGGGCGCGGCGGCCGCAGTGGCGCAACAGCCTGCGGACCTGTGGCTGTTCGACTACCACCTCGATCGTGGCGACACCGGCGTGCTGCTGGCATCGCGGCTGGCCGGCCGCTACGGCGCCGCGCCGTGCCTGGTCCTGTCGGCCGACGCCAGCGACGCCACCCGCGCGGCGGTGCAGGATGCCGAGCTGGGCCTGCTGGCCAAGCCGGTGCGGCCACTGGCGCTGAAGTCGGTGCTGGACCGGATGCTGGCTGCAAGCCGGATGTGATGGGTCGCCGCATGGTCCGTCGACCCGGCGTAGGCCTGTGTCGGGTGCGACGGCCGCTCGCGGGAGGCGGGACATTCGTCCGCGGCGCGCGCCGGAATGGGCGGGCTGGCCGATGCCGGCTGGACGGCCCGGTAGAATCCGCCGTTTCCACGCGGATCAGCCCCATGCCCTATACCCCCATCGTCGCCACGCTCGGCTATGTGTTCTCGCCCGACCGCAAGCGGGTGCTGATGGTCCACCGCAACGCGCGGCCGGACGACCACCAGCTGGGCAAGTACAACGGCCTGGGCGGAAAGATCGAGCGCGACGAGGACGTGGTGGCGTGCATGCGCCGCGAGATCCGCGAGGAGGCCGGGATCGAGTGCGAGTCGATGCAGTTGCGCGGCACGATCAGCTGGCCCGGCTTCGGCAGGAACGGCGAGGACTGGCTGGGCTTCGTCTTCATCATCGACGGCTGGAGCGGCACGCCGCTGGAGTCCAACCCGGAAGGGGCGCTGGAATGGGTCGAGGTCGACCGCATCCACGAGTTGAACCTGTGGGACGGCGACCGCCGGTTCCTGCCGCTGGTGTTCGACGCCGATCCGCGCGCCTTCCATGGGGTGATGCCGTACCGCGACGGGAAGATGGAGTCCTGGAGCTTTTCGCGGATCTGATCCCGCCAGAAAAGCGCGCATGTTCCACGGCATGCGCGTTTGTCCACACCGGGTGTGGAAAGCGGATGGAAAAGAATGTGGATAACCGCGCAGGCGGCTTGCGCGGCAAGGCTGTCAAGATGTGTGGCGAAAATTTGACCAGGCCGCGGCAGGTGTGCGTCCGGGTTTTCCACACCCCGTGTGGATGAACTGCGGACAATCATGTGGATAACCGTCGTCACGCCTTGTGTGACGTGGTCGTCAAGAGGGTTGGCGGAAAAATGACCAGGCGGTTGCAGCGTTCGCGCTGCGCCGCCGAGGTTCCACGCGGCGATGGCGCCGCGGTGCGCTCAGGCTTCGAGCTGGCGGCTGGGGTCGCTCAGTTCCAGTTCGCGCAGGACCACGCCGGCCTGGGTCCGGTTGCGCACGCCGAGTCGTTCGAAGATCGCCGACAGGTGCGCCTTGACCGTGCGCTCCTGCACGTCCAGGCGGTCGGCGATCTGCTTGTTGAGCAGGCCCTGCGCGACCAGGCTGAGCACGCGGAACTGCTGCGGCGACAGGCTGGCCAGGCGTGCGGCCAGCTCGGTGTCCTGGTGCGAGGACTGCGCCCGCGACACCGACGCGCGCAGCGAGGCCGGCAGCCACTGCTCGCAGGCCAGCACGCTGCGGATCGCCTCGCGCAACTCGTCCAGGCCGGAGCTCTTGGGCAGGTAGCCGGCCGCGCCGTGGTCGAGCGCGCGGCGCACCACGCGCGGGTCGTCATTGGCCGAGACCACCACCACCGCCACCGCCGGGAACTGCGCGCGGATCGCGGCCAGCCCGGCCAGGCCATGGTTGCCCGGCATGTGCAGGTCGAGCAGGACCAGGTCGATGTCGGCGCGCGATTCGAGCGCGGCGAGCACGCCGTCCAGCGATTCGGCCTCCAGCACCTGCAGCTGGGCCACCGCATCGGCGGCCGCGCCGCGCAGGGCGGCGCGGAACAGCGGGTGGTCGTCGGCGATCAGCAGGGTCGGCATCGGGCGACGGGGCAGGGCGGTTACTGCACCGTCCAGCCGCCGTCCAGCACCAGCGTCTGACCGGTCATGTTGCGCGCGGCCGGCGACATCAGGAACGCGGTCGTTCCGGCCAGTTCGTCCATCTCGATGAACACGCCCTTGGGCATCGGCTTGAGCATCACCTGGCTGACCACGTCGGCTTCGGAGATGCCGCGGGTGCGTGCCTGGTCGGCGATCTGTTTGTCGACCAGCGGGGTTTTGACGTAGCTGGGGCAGATGGTGTTGATGGTGATGTCGGTGTCGGCGGTCTCCAGCGCGATCACCTTGGAGAAGCCGACCAGGCCGTGCTTGGCCGCCACGTAGGCGCTCTTGTACGGGCTGGCGACCAGCGCGTGGATGCTGCCGATGTTGACGATGCGGCCGAAGCCGCGCTCGCGCATGCCGGGCAGCACCGCACGGGTGAGGCGGGCCACGCCGACCAGCATCACCTGGACCAGGAAATCCCACTTGGCCACCGGGAAATCTTCCAGCGGTGAGACATGCTGCAGGCCGGCGTTGTTGACCAGTACCTCGACCGGCCGCGAGATCGCGGCCAGCGCCGCGGCCACGCTGTCGTCGGAGGTCACGTCCAGCGCGACCGCCTCGGCCGAACCACCGGCCGCGCGGATCTCGGCGGCCACCGCGGCGGCACCGTCCAGGGCCAGGTCGCTGGCGATGACGTGGTGGCCGGCGCCGGCCAGCGCGTGGGCGATGCCGGCGCCGATGCCGCTGGCCGCGCCGGTGATGAGGATGCTGCGCATGGGGGACGTCCGGAGGGTTGGCGGGGATGTGGCGTTCGCTGCGGCCAGCTTAGCAAGCGTTGCCGGGAGCGGCTTGGTACCAAAGTACGATGACGGGCGCGGCCCGCACCGGTAGCGTGCAGCATCCCTCATGCCGGCCCATGCCATGCGCCATCCCGCCGCGCCACGCCTGATGCTTCCACTGCTCGTCCTCGGTGCCGGCCTGCTGGCCGCCTGCGGCAGCACCCCCCGACGCGAGGCCAACGGATCCGGAGCCACCGCCATGATCGAACCGCAGCGCGTCACCGAACACCGCGGCAGCGACGACCTGCTCAGCGCCGGCCTCGGCCTGGACGGGCTGCGCGCGATGGCGCCGCCGGCCTTCGCCGACGCCGCGCATCCGACCGCGGCCGAACTGCGCCGGCGTGCGATCTGGAGCAACTGGCGCGGCATCGCCGACCTGTCGCCGGGCGGTGGCTACGGCTCCGTGTACGGCAGCGTCGTCGCGGTGCCGGGACGCGAGTATTCGGCGCTGGCGACGCTGCCGGGCGCGAAGCAGCCGCATCGCGTGCTGGTGCAGGTGCCCGACGCCTTCGACCTGGACAAGCGCTGCGTGGTGGTCGCGCCGGCCTCCGGCTCGCGCGGTGTCTACGGCGCGATCGCCGTGGCCGGCCCGTGGGCGCTGCCGAAGGGGTGCGCGGTGGCCTATACCGACAAGGGGGCGGGCAGCGATTACGTGGATCTCGACGCCGGCATCGGCGTACGCCTGGACGGCACGCCGGGCCGGATCGGCGAAGCTACCGACCTGGCGTTCGCGCCGGAGGTCCCGGCCGGAGCAACCGGCGTGGCGGTCAAGCACGCCCATTCGCAGGACAACCCGGAAGCCGACTGGGGCCGGCACGTGAAGCAGGCGGCGGAGTTCGCGCTGTCCGCGCTCGGCCGCGCCTTTCCGCAGGCCGCGCCTTTCACCTTCGACAACACCCGGGTCATCGCGGTCGGCATCTCCAACGGCGGCGGCGCGGTGCTGCGCGCGGCCGAACTCGACGGCGACTGGCTGGATGCGGTCGTGGCCGGCGAGCCGAACGTGTTCGTCGACGGCCATGGCGGCCGTCCGCTGTACGATTTCGGCACCGAGGCGGCGTTGCTGATGCCGTGCGCGCTGCTGCACCTGCCGGCCGAACGCCTGCCGCAACCGCCGCTGCGTGCCCAGGTCGAACCGGTGTGGGCGGCGCGCTGCGCCACGCTGCAGGCCGCCGGCATGATCACCGGCGCGGACACCGCCACGCAGGCGCGCTCGGCCTACGAACGGATGCGCGCCACCGGCTGGACCGACGAGGCACTGCAGGCCGGCGCGCTGAGCGTGGGCTTCGACCTGTGGCGCTCGGTGGCGGTGACCTACGCCTCGGCCTATGGTCGCTCCGGCATCGGTGCGCACCCGTGCGGCTTCGCGTTCTCGGCGCAGAACCCCGACTTCAGCCCGCGAGCGGCGACCGATGCCGAGCGCGGCGTGTGGTGGTCCGATGCGGCCGGCATTCCGCCCGGCAATGGCGTCGGCATCGTCGATCCGAAACTGGCACCGCCGGACTTCACGCTGGCTGGCCTGCGCTGCCTGCGCGACCTGTACGCGGAGAAGGGCGAGGCCGCCGACCGCGTGCGCGCCGGGATCGCGGCCACCCGCGCGGCGATGCCGCGTGCCGGCCTGCCGGTGCTGGTGGTGCACGGCACCGACGACGGACTGGTGCCGCCGGCGTTCACCAGCGCGCCCTACGTGGCTACCGCGCGCGCCGAAGGTCGCGACCAGGTGCGCTACTGGCGGGTGCGCAACGGCGAGCACTTCGATGCGTTCCTCGCCCTGCCGGCCTACGGTGCGCGCTACGCGCCGATGCTGCCCTACGTGTATGCCGCGCTCGATCGCGTCGCCGCGCACCTGGACGGGCAGGCGGCGATGCCGGGCGACGCGGTGATCGAGGCGCGCGGGCGTGGCACCGGCGCGGTGGACCAGGCCCAGTTGCCGTTGCCGTAACACCGGAGCCCGCCGCCGCGCGTGGGCCGTCATCCGCGGCCCACGTCCGCCGCGGTTATGCTGGCCGTGTTCCCGCCATGGCCGACCGCATGACCCGCCACTTCTCGATGCTGCGCGATTTCCAGCTGGCCGACTGGTTCACCCTGGCCAACGCGTTCTGCGGCACCGGCGCGATCTTCGCGGCGATGCGCTTCCTGCACGAGGGGCGCACCGGCGACCTGCTGCTGGGCATGGCGCTGATCCCGCTGGCCTTCGTCTTCGACGCGCTCGACGGCCGCATCGCCCGCTGGCGCAAGTCGTCCTCGACCCTGGGCCGGGAGCTGGACTCGCTGGCCGACATCATCTCCTTCGGCGTCGCCCCGGCGGCGCTGGCCTATGCCTGCGGCATGCAGGGCGGCTGGGACTGGCTGGTGCTGTCCTGGTTCGTCTGCTGCGGGGTCAGCCGCCTGGCCCGTTACAACGTCACCGCCGAGCAGCTGTCCGAGGGCGAGGACAAGGTGAAGTACTTCGAAGGCACGCCGATCCCGACCAGCCTGGTCCTGGTCATCGTGCTGGCGGTGGCCACCGCGCTGGGCCGGATCGGCGCCGACCTGTGGGGCGGCTACTGGCAGCTCGGGCCGTGGCGGCTGCACCCGCTGGTCCTGCTGTTCGCGGTGTCCGGCTCGCTGATGATCAGCAAGACCCTGCGCATCCCCAAGCCCTGAAACCGGGGCGCCACGCGGCGCTGCTAGAATCGGGGCGTACCGGAGGATCCATGGCCAACGCACCGTTCGGACAATTTCCCGGCGATTTCGAATCGCTCGCCCGGCAGTACTGGAATACCTGGAACGAGCTGCTCGGTCGCGGCAGTTCGTTCGACGCCTGGGGCCTGGCCGGCGGCATGCCGCCCGGGCTGGGCGGGATGGACCCGGGCACCTACGACTGGTACCAGCGCATGCAGCGGCTGGCCGCCGACTTCAGCGGCGGTGGCCGCGCGCCCGACATCGCCCGCGCCTGGCGCGAGATGCTGGACGTGCAGGGCACCGACGCGTTCGGTGGACTGCTGCGCTCGATGCACGGCGGACTGGCCGGCGGCGCCTGGCTGGAGCAGATCCGGCCGCTGCTGGACATGCTGCTGCGCCCGCTGCGCGAGCAGAGCGCCGAATGGCTGCAGCGTCCGGCCTTCGGTCCGGCGCGCGAACACCAGGAGCGCCTGCAGGCGCTGGCCCTGGCCTGGCAGGAATGGGAGCAGCGCAACGAAGCCTTCAACGCGGTGCTGGCCCAGGCCGTCGAAAGTGCACATGCGCGCTTCGAGAAGTTGCTCGGCCAGCACGATGCACCCGGCAAGCGCCTGGAATCGGCGCGCGCGCTGTTCGACCTGTGGATCGACGCGGCCGAGGAGGCCTGGGCCGAAATCGCGCTGTCGGACGAGTACCGGCACGTCTATGCGGAGATGACCAACGCGCTGATGCGGCTGCGGCTGGGCCTGCAGCGCGAGGTGGAGCAGTTCGGCACGCTGCTGGGCCTGCCCGGGCGCAGCGAGCTGGATGCCCTGCACCGCAAGGTCGCCGACCTGGAGCGCTCGCTGCACGCCGCACGACGCGGCAAGCCGGTCCAGGCCGCGCGTACGGCGCCGCCGCCGCGTGCGCGGCGTGCCGCGGCGGCCGTGGAGCCGGTCGCCGATCCGGTCGTCGAAAAAGCGGCCGCCGCCGTGGCGCCATCGAAGAGCACGCGCAAGCCTGCACGCAGCCCCGCCCGGAAGAAGGCCGTGGCGAAGCGTCCGTCCCTGCGCAAGCCGATGCCGGCGAACACGAAGAAGGCTGATCGGAAGGCTGATCGGGCCACGTCGCGTCCGGCGGCGGTGCGTTCGGTCGCGGCCACCACGGCGGTCAAGGCCGTCGAGGCGAAGCGCGCTTCGGCCGGTGCGAAACAGGCCCAGGCCACCACGGCCGATGCGACGCCTCGGGTGAGCATGGCCACGCCGGAGAAGAAGGCCGCGAAGGCCGCGGCCCGCGTGGCGGCTGCGAAGCCTGCGGCCGCAGGCGTGCAGTCCACGACAGCGACCGCTTCCCGCAAGCCTGCGGCAGTGGCGCCGGTCGAGCGCAAAGCCGGTGTCCGCAACGGCACGCGGGCGGCCAGGACGGCGTCGACGCGTGCGCCGGCGACGGCCAAGGTCGTGTCGATGAAGGACTGGGTCAGCCGCAACCTGGGCGAGAAGGAGCCGGCCGGCAAGGGCAAGTCCGGTGGCCGCCGTGGAGGACGTGACCGATGAGCCAGGCACACGGCGGATCGACCGGCCCGCTGCATTTCAATCCGCTGGACTTGGCCCAGGAAGCCTGGGAATTCCAGAAGCGCCTGGCCGACGGCATGCGCGTGCTCGGCGAGGTGCCGGAGGTCGACTACGGCGCCACCGCGCGCGAGGAAGTCTGGCGCGATGGCAAGACCGTGCTGTACCGCTTTGTCGGCGACGCACCGGCCACGGCCAAGGGCCCGCCGCTGCTGATCGTCTACGCGCTGGTCAACCGCCCGTACATGGTCGACCTGCAGCACGACCGCTCGCTGGTGAAGGGCCTGCTGGCGCTGGGCCTGGACGTGTACGTGATCGACTGGGGCTACCCGGACCGCTCCGACCGCTACCTGACCCTGGACGACTACATCAACCGCTACATCGACGGCGCGGTGGACCACCTGGTCGAGGCCAGCGGCGGGCCGGTGAACCTGCTCGGCGTGTGCCAGGGTGGTTCGTTCTCGCTGTGCTATTCCTCGCTGCATCCGGAGAAGGTGCGCAACCTGGTGACCATGGTCACCCCGGTCGACTTCCAGACCCCGGACAACATGCTGTCCAGCTGGGTGCGCGAGCTCGACGTGGACCTGTTCGTCGACGCGCTGGGCAATGTCCCGGCCGACCTGATGAACGCCAGCTACCTGATGCTCAAGCCGTTCCGGCTGAACCTGCAGAAGTACGTCGGCCTGGTCGACACGCTCGACAACCCGAAGGCGGTCGAGGACTTCCTGCGCATGGAGAAGTGGATCTTCGACTCGCCCGACCAGGCCGGTGAAGCCTTCCGTGACTTCATCAAGCAGTTCTACCAGGGCAACGCCTTCGTCAACGGCACCGCCACCATCGGTGGGCAGAAGGTCGACCTCGGCTTCGTCGACATGCCGGTGCTGAACATCTACGCCGAGCAGGACCACCTGGTGCCGCCCGATGCCTCGCGCGCGCTGGCCGGCCTGGTCGGCAGCGACGACTACACCGAGCTGGGCTTCAAGGGCGGGCACATCGGCATCTACGTGTCCAGCCGCGCCCAGCGCGAAGTGCCGGCCGCGATCCACCGCTGGCTGGCGGCGCGCCGCGGCACCTGAGCATGGCGCGGGGCGGGCCGGCGCTGGCAGGGCCACGCGCAGGGCGATGGCCACGCTGCCTGGCCTGGCTGCTGGTCGGCGCGTTCACCATGACAACGCATGCGCAGGTGCCGGCCACCGTCGCCGACGCCGAGATCCGCGCGCTGATCGCGCAGCTCGGCCAGTCGTCGTGCCGCTTCCAGCGCAACGGCCGCTGGTACGACGCCGTCGCCGCGCAGGCGCACCTGCAGCGCAAGTACGACTGGGCGCAGCGGCGCGGCATGGAAGGCGACGCGGAGGCGTTCATCGAGCGCGCCGCCAGCCGCAGCAGCTTCAGCGGCCGCGCCTACCGGGTCGCCTGTCCCGGCCAGGCGGAAGTGGACGCCGGTGACTGGTTCCGCAAGCGGCTTGCAGCGCTGCGCGCGGCCGCGCCGGCGCGCTAGACTGCCCGCAACAGCCCGACGGAGCCAGCGCATGAACGCCAGCAATGTGAGTCCCGGACTGTCCCGCTCGCTGAACGACCGCATGATCGCCGGCGTGATGGGCGGCATCGCCCATCGCTACGGCTGGAGCTCCACCTGGCTGCGGATCATCTACGTGGTGGTTTCGCTGGCCTCGGCCGCGTTCCCCGGCATCCTCGTCTACCTGGTGCTGTGGCTGCTGATCCCGAACGAAGCCGATTGAAGAACCGGGCATCGTGAACGGCGGCAACCCGCGCACGTCCCGCGCGCTCGGTTGGGTGCGCTGCCTGGGCCTGGTGCTCGGCGCGGCATGGGCATCGCCATGGACCCTGGTCGGCATGCTCGCCGGCGTGGCCGGCATGCCTGCCGGCGCCGCGCCGCGCTTCAGTCGCCGCGAATGCGCGATCGTGTTCCATCGGTGGCCGTGGGGCCCGGGAGGGGCGATGACCCTGGGCAATGTCATCCTCGCCACCGGCGACGACCTCGACCTGCGCTGCGCCACCTACGAACACCGTGCCGGCCGCTGTTCGCATCCGGCGGTGCGGCTGGGCGACCACGAGCGCGCGCACGTGTACCAGTACATGCTGCTCGGGCCGCTGTTCGTGCCGGTGTATTTCCTCTGCGGCGGTATTTCGGTGCGCAATCCATTCGAACGCGCCGCCGACCGCTACGCGATGCATGGCCATGGCTGGTGGCCTTCGCGGTCACGGCATCGGCCTTCATCGCACTGAATCGCGCGTGATCCAGTGCACGATCCGTGCATGAATCGCAATGTGTGCGTCAGCGCACCGAAACATCCGCCCTCTAACTTCTGTTGTACGGAATCCTAACGTCCCGCTGCGCAGACTGCGTACGTCGACCGGACGCAACACAGAAGAAGAGGTAACGGCCGAATGAGCATCGTCCTTTACGTGGGTGGCAGCAAGGATGGCACCCGCGGTTTCGTCCCGCACGGATTCACCAAGTCGATGCGGGAAACCGTGGAATACGGACGCGAGATCTACGTCGAGCACATGGTCCGCCTGGCCCGCTACGGCACCGTGCGGATCATGGCCCTGGAAAGCCTGTGCGAAGACATCATCGCCGGCCTGGTGGCGCGGCACTACGACGCCGCCGCTGCCGCGGCCTGAGGCACACCGCGGCAGCCACGTACTGCGGGGTGATCGCGGCGCCGATGCGTTCGCCGCGATCCGCTCAGGCGCTGCCGAGCCGGGTCACGTCGATGACCCGGTCCAGCCAGAGGTAGTGCGGCGCCGCATCACCTTCGAGCGGCTCCAGGCGCAGAAGCGCGTTGTAACCCTGGTCACCGTCATCCGGACGGAACAGCTGCAGGGACGGCCGCGTTGCAACCACGCCGGCCAGGACGCGGCCATCGTCCAGGGTGATGCGGACCTGTTCCTCGTCGTCCAGCGCGTGGATCAGGGCATTGAGCCGTGCGACGCCTTCGTCACCGGCCAGCAGGCGTTCGGGCAGCTCGTTCATGTCGCTACTCCGCGCTCGGATTCCGGACAAGAATGCGTCGCCGGCCGCGAGCGGTCCGTGACGGACCGGCAAGCTTCGGTGTCGATGATCCGCGTCGGTGCCGCGGGGCGAAGAGACCTCATTCTCCGTGTCCGCTTGCTGGGCCGCGGAATTCATCAGCCGGGACCGCCCAGGCCCAATCGGCGTGTCACAGTTCTTTTACACTCTGGCTGCGGCCGCCTGCGGCTGCAGGACGGCGCCACGGAATCGTTGGGATGGCACCTGCAACCGGAGGGCTTCCGGATCTTCCGTAGGCGGTCGCATGCAAGATTTCCCCATCTGCAACCTGCGAAGGGGTACCGGTATGGATATCGAATCGCTTGCGCGCAGCCAGGATGTCGCCGGCAAGGTCGCCCGCTTGTTCGAGAAGCGCGTGGCGAACGCCGACAGGCAGTTGCAGGAGCGGCTGCAGCGCGCGTGGAAGGCGCACACGGAAGAGGCCATGGCCAATCCGCTGGCGCCCTGGCAGGTATGGTCGGAATGGTCGGCCTATGCGGTCGACTTCGGCCAGCGCTCGGTGCTGTTCTGGGACACGCTCCGCCAGCGTGGCAACAACTATCTCGAGCATGTGCAGCGCGGCCAGCCGCCGGTGCTGCACTTCGACCACGAGACCGTGCTCGACGGCCGCCACTTCGAAAAGCCGGTCAACTACGCGCTGGTACGCATCATCCCGCCGGCCGGCGTCACCGTCGATGCGACGCGGCGTCCGTACCTGATCATCGATCCGCGCGCCGGGCACGGGCCGGGCATCGGTGGCTTCAAGGATGACTCGCAGGTCGGTGTCGCGCTGCGGGCCGGGCATCCGGTGTACTTCCTGGTGTTTTTCCGCGAGCCGGAACCCGGCCAGACCCTGCTGGACGTATGCGCGGCCGAACAGCGCTTCGTGCGCAAGGTGCGCGAACTGCATCCGGACAGCCCGAAGCCGGCGATCGTCGGCAACTGCCAGGGCGGCTGGGCGGCGATGATGCTCGCGGCCTCCGATCCCGACGACACCGGCCCGCTGGTGATCAACGGCGCGCCGATGTCCTACTGGGGTGGTGCCTGGCAGGACGGCGAGGGCGACAACCCGATGCGCTATTCGGGCGGATTGCTGGGCGGCAGCTGGCTGGCATCGCTCACCGCCGACCTCGGCAACGGGATCTTCGACGGCGCCTGGCTGGTGCAGAACTTCGAGAACCTCAACCCGGCAAACACGTTCTGGGACAAGTACTACCACGTGTTCGCCAACGCCGACACCGAACCGCCGCGCTTCCTCGAGTTCGAGCGCTGGTGGGGCGGTTTCTACCTGATGAACCGCGAGGAGATCGAGTGGATCACGCGGAACCTGTTCATCGGCAACAAGCTGTGGTCGGGCGAGACGCGCGGCGCGAATGGCCGGTCCTTCGACCTGCGCGACATCAAGGTGCCGATCATCCTGTTCGCCTCGATGGGCGACAACATCACCCCGCCGCAGCAGGCCTTCAACTGGGTCGCCGACATCTACGGCAGCACCGAGGAGATCAAGGCGCGCGGCCAGGTCATCGTCGGCCTGCTGCACCAGGACATCGGCCATCTCGGCATCTTCGTCTCCGGCCGCGTGGCGAAGAAGGAGCATGCGCAGATCGTGTCGGTGCTCGGGTCGGTGGAGCTGCTGCCGCCCGGCCTCTACGCCATGGAGATCGTCGAGACCACCGGCGGGGACGGCAAGCCTGCCTACGAAGTGATGTTCCATGAGCGTCGGCTCGAGGACCTGGTGCATCGCTTCAACCGCTTCGAGCGCGCCGACGAGCGGCCGTTCGAGACCGTGGCGCAGGTGTCCGAATTCAACCAGCGCGCCTACGAACTGTTCGCACGGCCGCTGGTGCAGTCGCTCGCCAGCGAGCACACCGCGCATCTGGCCCGCGAGTTCCATCCGTTGCGCGCGCAGCGGTGGATCTTCTCGGACCGGAATCCGTGGCTGGGCTGGCTCGGCTACGCCGCGGAGGTGGTCAAGCAGCAACGCAGGGTCGTGCCGCCCGATGCGCCGATGCGCCGGAGCGAGGCGCTCTACGCGGAAATGGTCAGTGCCTCGCTCGACTATTACCGGGGCATACGCGACGCAAGCAGCGAAGCGGCGTTCTTCGCGATCTATGGCGGGCTGTTCCCGGCCTATCTCGGCGCGGCCCCGGACGATGCCGGACCCGACGCGCTGGATGACGCCCGCGGCCTTCCCTTCGTCCAGGAGGCGATCGCCGCGGTAGCCGAAGGCGGATACGCGGAGGCCTTCGTGCGCGCCTGCGCGCTGCTCGCGCCGCACGGCGACCTGTCGATTTCGCGGCTGGTGCTGCGCCAGGACATCGCGCGCGACTACGCGGACCTGCTGCCGGCGCTGTCGGTCGAGGAGTGGCGCCGGATCCGCGGCGAACAGGAAATCATCGTCCGCTACGCGCGCGAGCAGGCGATCGGGACCCTGCCCGGGTTGCTGGCGGACGCCGAGGACCGCGAACGCTTCCTGCTGCTGCTCCGGCGCCTGCTTGCCGACGAGCGCGTCCGCCAGCTGGGGCACTCGGCCGAACAGGCCGCCACCCTGGAGCGGATCCGCGGGGCGCTCCGCCGCAAGCCCGCGCGGCGGGCTGCCGCACGCAGGAAGGCCTGACACTTCGTTGGATGCGAACAGGAGTAGGGGATGGACGGACACCACGAGAAGTACCAGCGCCTGATCGATTTCTGCCGCACGCTGCCGCCGACGCCGACCGCCATCTCGCACCCCTGCGACGCCGGTTCCCTGCGCGGCGTCGCCGAGGCGGCCGGGCCCGGGCTCATCCAGCCGATCCTGGTCGGGCCGCGCGCACTGGACGCGCATGCGAACGGGCAGGGCCGGCCGAGGATCAGCACGGCGGCCAGCCGGGTCTCCACCTGGGTCATTCCCACCGACGAAGAACTGATGATCGCCCAGCACACGCGGCGGCTTGTCGCCGCGCCGGCCACGACGGAGTAGAGCATGGCAACGGACGGTTCAGGCCGGGTACTCGATGGCGCCAAGGCGCTCGTCGTCGGCATCGCCAACGACAGCTCGATCGCCTACGGCTGCGCGAAGGCGTTCGCGGAAACGGGCGCCGACCTGGCGATTACCTACCTCAACGACAAGACCCGCGGTTTCACCGAACCGCTGGCCCGCGAACTCGGCGCGCAGATCTACCTGCCGCTGGACGTGGCCCGCCCGGGCGAACTGGAGGCGGTGTTCGAGGTGGTCGAGCGGCAGTGGGGCAAGCTCGACATCCTCGTGCACTCGATCGCCTGGGCGCCGAAGGAAGACCTGCAGGGCGGCCTGCTCGAGTCCTCGGCAGCGGGGTTCGCGCAGGCGATGGACGTGTCCTGCCATTCCTTCGTGCGCATGGCGCGGCTGGCCGCGCCGCTGATGAAGGACGGCGGCACGATGTTCGCGATGAGCTACCACGGCGCCAACAAGGTCGTGCCCAGCTACAACCTGATGGGGCCGGTGAAGGCCGCGCTGGAAGCCTGCTGCCGCTACCTCGCCTACGAACTGGGGCCGCAGGGCATCCGCGTGCACGCGATCTCGCCCGGCCCGCTGAAGACGCGCGCCGCCTCCGGACTGAAGGACTTCGACCTGCTGCTCAACGCCGCCGCACAGCGGGCACCGCTCGGTGAACTGGTCGACATCCTGGACGTCGGCTTCACCTGCGCCTACCTGGCCACGCCGTATGCGCGCCGGTTGTCCGGAGAAACCCTGTACGTCGACGGCGGCTTGAACATCATGGCCTGACCGCGCGGGCCACAAAAAAGAAGGGCCAGGCTGGGAGGCCTGGCCCTTCTATCAAGCATGTGGTGCCGAAGGTGGGACTCGAACCCACACGGTTTTAAGGCCGGCGGATTTTGAGTCCGCTGCGTCTACCATTCCGCCACTTCGGCGCGGGCCGGCAGTATAGCGGCCGCGGCAGGCGGGCGGCTATCGGCAGGCGTCGGTGCCCAGCAGGCGCTCCTCGCGGCGCAGCCAGCCTTCGGCGCCGGGGGGCTCGGTCGTTTCGGGCACGAATACGTGGCAGCGCAGCAGCTGGCGCTGGTAGACGTGCAGGGAGACGGCGATGTCGTCGCTGCTCGGGTTGCGGATGGCGTGGTACTCGTGCGGCGGGATCAGGCTGCCGGCGCTGCCGGGGCCGGCCTCGATGTCGCCCATCCGGGTGAAGCGCCAGCGCGCGTGCTCGCCGTCGCGCTCGCAGGGTTCGTACTGGGTGATCGCCAGGCGCCCGTGCCAGACGCCCTCGACGCACCAGGCGCCGTCGTGGTCGTGGATGTGGGTGCCCTGGCCGGGTCCCCAGGTCATCGCGACCACGCTGTAGCCCAGCTCCGGGCTGACGTGCAGTTCGCGGCGCGCGTAGTGGTCTCCGATCGGCTGCAGCACCGCGCGCGGCAGGCCGACCTCGCGGTCGGCGAACAGGGTCACCAGCGCCTGCCGCAACGCGGCGGTGACGGCGGCTTCGTCATCCAGCTGGACCGCCGCATCGAGCGCGGCGACCAGTCGTTCCTTGCCGGGGAAATGCACGGTCGAGGGGTTCCGCTTGGGCCGGCGTGCAGCCTAGTGCACGGCCTGTTAGCAGAATGTTTCCCGTGTAACCGTGTCAGAGCGCGTCGAGGAAGTCGCGCACGGCCGGCCCGAAGTGCTCCAGGTCGACCAGGAAGGCGTCATGGCCCTGTGGCGAATCCATGCCGATGAAGCCGGCGCGGGCACCGCCGCGGGCCAGGCCCTCGGCCACTTCCTGCTGCTGCTGCACCGGGAACAGGATGTCGGTGTTGGCGCCGATGGCCAGCGCGCGCTCGACCCTGATCCGCGCCAGCCCAGCCATCACGTCGCCGCCGCCGGCTTCGGCCAGGTCGAACCAGTCCATCGAGCGGCTCAGGTACAGGTAGCAGTTCGGGTCGTAGCGGCGGACGAAGCGGCGGGCGTGGCCTTCCAGGTAGCTTTCGACCTGGAATTCCAGCCCGAACGGGTCGTCGGCCGCCGGCACCATCTGCTCGTCGAGGCGGACGCGGCCGAAGCGGCCGTCCCATTCCAGCGCCGAGCGGTAGGTGATCACGCCGAGCTTGCGCGCGATGCGCATGCCCGACTCGGGATAGCTGTCGTCGTCGTACTCGCCGCCGTTCCAGTTCGGATCGAGCCGGATCGCCTCGCGCTGCAGCGAGCGCACGGCGATGGAGAACGGCAGGGCGCGCGCGCTGCCGGAGATGTTGATGTGCGAGCGGGCGATGCCGGGGTGGCGGGCCAGCAGCGCCAGCGCGGTCATCCCGCCCATCGAGTTGCCGATCACGCAGGCCAGCTGGCCGATGCCGAGCCCACGCACGACCTCGGCCGCGGCGTCGGCGATGTCTTCGATCGACAGCTCCGGGAACGCCAGCCGGTACGGCGCGCCGGTGGCCGGATCGATCGAGGCCGGGCCGGTGGAACCCTTGCAGCTGCCCAGCGAATTGACGCAGACCACGAACCAGCGGTCGGTATCGATCGCCTTGCCCGGGCCGAGCATGCCTTCCCACCAGCCTGGCGCCGGATCTTCGGCGTTGGAGGCGGCGTGCGCGTCGGGCGAAAGGCCGGTGACGATCAGCACCGCGTTGCCGAGCTGCGCGTCGGGCGTGCCCCAGGTTTCGTAGGCGATGCGCGCACCGTGCAGCGCGCCGCCGCGCTTCATCGGGAACGGCGACGACAGCGCGTGGAAGCGGCTGCCGGGCGGGATGAATTCGTGGGTCGGGGCCGGGGACATAGGGGCCGGAGTTTACCGGCATCGGCCGCCGCTGTTGGCGGGCGTACCGCGGGAAACTGATTCCCGCCGATGGCGGCCTGCATTCCACGGAGCGGCGGAGGCCGCTCCATGGTGCGTCGATGGCAGACGCCGGCTTATGGCGCGGGTGCGCCGATCACCAGTTCGACCGGCTGCGATGCGGGCAGGGTGACCCGCACCGGCGCCGATTCCAGGTCGCCTTCGCCGCGGGTCGCCGTGCCGCTGGCGGACAGGCGCGCGAACACTTCGACCTCGCGCAGCGCGGACAGCTTCTGGGTCGGCATCGGGCTGTCGGCGTCGTCCAGCACCACCTCCAGCGGCAGGTCCTGCAGGGCGTGGCGCTCGACCGCGACCGGCATCGGCGGACCGCCGGGCACGCGCGCGATCACGAACACGGTCGCGTCGCCGCGCAGGCGCACGCGCGAGGCGAAGTCCGGATCCAGCGAGACCTTCACCGCCAGCGTGGTGGCATTCGTCGCCGCGGCAGCGGTGTCGGCGGCCTCGCCCGTTGCAGCGGCCAGCGGCGCCAGGCCGGCTTCGGCGCGGGCTTCGTTGATCTGCTCGCGCAGGCTGCGCGCGGTGGCCGCATCGACCATGCCCAGCAGCGGCTCCCAGGTCTTCGCCGCTTCGGCGTTCTGCCCGGCCTGGCGCTGCGACACGCCGAGGAACCAGGTCGCCCGGGCGTTGGCCGGTTCCACTTCGATCGCATGCCGCAGCCAGGCCACGGCCTGGTCATCGAAACGCCTTTGCGGATCGGCCAGGGCGCGCGCTTCGGCGGCGTCGACCAGCAGCGCCGCTTCGTCCGGACTCAGCTTCACCGCCTGCGCATACGAATCGCGCGCGGCGGCATGGTCGCCCAGCGTGGCCTGCGAGCGGGCGAGCAGCGCCCAGCCTTCGGGCTGGGCCGGGTTGCGTCCGAGCTCGGCCTTCAGCTGCACGATCGCCTCGTCCAGGCTCTGCGGTGCGGCGGCGGCCGTTTCCTGCAGGCCGGCCGGAGTGCCGATCAAGCGGTACAGGGCGAGCACGCCCACGCCCAGCAGGAGCACGGACAGGGCCCATGGCCACGGGTGGCGGTTGCGCAACGGCCATAGCACCCACGCCAGCACGCCCAGGGTGATGGCGGTGGCGAGCGCGGCGAACAGCGCGGTGGCCGGGATCACCATTCCTGTTCTCCCTGGTCGTCCGTATCGTCCTTGCCGGCGTTCGCGCCGTCGCGCGCCGGCACCGTGGCTCGGCGGCGCACGATGTGCCACACCAGCGCGGCACCGCCGAGCAGGACCAGGCCCGGGCCGAACCACAGCAGCCAGGTGCGCGAACCCATCTTCGGCCGGTACAGCACGAACTCGCCGTAGCGGTCGACCAGGAACTGCTTGATCTCCGCATCCGACTTGCCCTGGCGCATCAGTTCAAGGACCTCGCGGCGCATGTCCTGGGCGATCTGCGCGTTGGAATCGGCCAGCGACTGGTTCTGGCACATCACGCAGCGAAGCTCGCCGGTCAGCGCATGGAAGCGCGCTTCCTCGGTGGTGCTGGTGAACTGCGGCGGCGTCGGGTCGCCGACCGGTTCGGCGTGCGCGGAGACGGCCGCCAGCATGGCCAGCAGCGATCCCAGCAGCAGTCCGTGCAGGCGCTGGGTCACTGCGCGCGCTCCACCTGCTCAAGCACCGGCAGCAGTTGAGTCTCCACCACCTCGTCGGTGAGCGGGCCGGTGTACTTCCAGCGGACGATGCCGCTGCCGTCGACCAGGAAGGTCTCAGGTGCGCCGGCCACGCCCCAGTCCAGCGCGTAGCGGCCTTCCCTGTCGGCGAGCACGACGAAGAACGGATTGCCGAACTGCTCCAGCCAGCGCAGCGCGTCGGCGGGCTCGTCCTTCCAGTTGTAGCCGATCACGCGCACGCGGCGGGTCTCGGCGAATTTGGTCAGCACCGGGTGCTCCTCGCGGCACGCCGCGCACCAGCTGCCCCAGACATTGAGCAGGTACGGCGCGCCGCGCAGCTTGGCCGCGGTCACCGTGATCGACGGGTCGTGCAGCACCGGCAGGGTGAAATCGGGGGCCGGCTTGCCGATCAGCGCCGAAGGCAGCACGTCGCGGTCGGCATCTCCCGAGCGGACCACCCCGTACAGCATCAGCCCGAGCAGGCCGATGAAGAACAGCGCGCCGATCACCACGGCGACCACGGGCAGGCCCTGCTTCGGGGGAATGGGGGCGCCAGTCTCGGGTGTGCTCATGTGCACGCTCTCATGTGGATTTGTCCTCGGGCAGACGACGGAAACGGCGGTCGGTGGCGGTGACCAGGCCGCCGAGCGCCATCAGCGCCGCACCGGCCCAGATCCAGCGGACGAAGGGCTTGATGTGCACGCGCACCGCCCAGGCGCCATCGCCCAGCGATTCGCCCAGGGCGACGTAGACGTCGCCGGTCACGCCGGGGCGGATCGCCGCCTCGGTCATCACCTGGCCGCCGCTGGCGTAGGCGCGTTTTTCCGGATGCAGCAGCACCAGTTCGCGGCCGTCACGCAGCACCTGCACGTGGCCGCGGTCGGACAGGTAGTTCGGGCCCTGCTGCTGGTCCACGCCCTTGAACACGAAGGTATGGCGGCCGACCTGCAGCGACTGGCCCGGCTTGAGCGCGACCTCGCGCTGCACGTTCTGCGCTTCCACCAGCAACGCGCCGGCGAGGAACACGCCGATGCCCAGGTGGGCCAGGGTCATGCCCCACATCTCGGCGGTCATGCGCCCGCTGTTGCGCAGCCGGCTCCAGACGAAGCGCAGCGTGCCCAACGCGATCCAGGCTGCGCCGGCCACGCCGAAGGCCGTCTTCCACGGACCCTGCGGCGCGGTGAAGTACGCGGCCACGCCGATGCCGGCGGCCACGCCCAGCCACGGCAGCAGCATGGCCACCACGCGCGAGGGCTGGTCGCGCTGCCAGCGGGTCAGCGGGCCGAACGGCACCAGCGCCACCAGCGGCGCCATCAGCACGAAGAACAGCAGGCCGAAGTAGGGCGGGCCGACCGAGATCTTGCCCAGGCCCAGCGCGTCGGCCAGCAGCGGGTACAGCGTGCCAAGCAGGATCATCGCGCAGGCGCTGGCCAGCAGCAGGTTGTTGAGCAGCAACAGGGTCTCGCGCGAGGCCGGCTGGAAACCGGCACCCGGCGCCAGGCGGCCGGCGCGCAGCGCGTACAGCAGCAGCGAGCCGCCGATGATGAGGCTGAGGAAGACCAGGATGAACAGGCCGCGCGCCGGATCGGCGGCGAACGCGTGCACGCTGGTCAGCACGCCGGAGCGGACCAGGAAGGTGCCCATCAGCGACAGCGAGAAGGTGGCGATGGCCAGCAGCAGGGTCCAGCCGGCGAAGCTGCCGCGCTTCTCGGTCACCGCCTGCGAGTGGATCAGTGCCGCGCCGGCCAGCCACGGCATGAACGCCGAGTTCTCCACCGGATCCCAGAACCACCAGCCGCCCCAGCCCAATTCCGAATAGGCCCACCAGCTGCCCAAGGCGATGCCGACGGTCAGGAACGCCCAGGCGACATTGGTCCACGGCCGCGTCCAGCGCAGCCAGCGCGCGTCGATGCGGCCGTCGAGCAGGGCGGCGATGGCGAAAGCGAACGGCACCGAGAAGCCGGCCCAGCCGACGTACTGCATCGGCGGGTGGATGACCATGCCCGGGTCCTGCAGCAGCGGGTTGAGGTCGCGCCCCTCGGCGGCGGCCGGCAGCAGGCGGATGAACGGATTGGAGGTGAAGATCAGGAAGGCGAGGAAGCCGATCGCCACGATCCCCATCACCCCCAGCACGCGCGCCACCACCGGCGTCGGCAGTTGCCGCGAGCACAGCGCCACGGCGGCGTTCCAGCAGGCCAGCACCAGCGTCCACAGCAGCAGCGAGCCTTCGTGCGAGCCCCACACCGCGGTGTAGCGGTAGACCAGCGGCAGCAGCGAGTTGGAATTGATCGCCACGTAGCGGACCGAGAAGTCCTGGCTGACGAAGGCCCAGGTCAGGATCGCGAAGGCGCCGCCGACCAGCAGCAGCTGGGCATACGCGGCCGGTCGTGCCACCGCCATCCACGCCGCGTTGCCGCGCTGCGCGCCGGCCAATGGCAGCGTGCCCTGCAGCAGTGCGACCAGCAGTGCGAGGGCAAGCAGGACCTGGCCGAGTTCAGGAAGCATCGCTGCCTCCAGGTGCATGACGGGCGGCCGCGCTGCGTGCAGCGGTACGACAGGACACGTGCGCGTCCTTGCCGACCCCGTATCCGTGCCGGCGGCCGCCGGCGTCGGCGCGCGCCATCAAGGCGTCGGCTCCGCGGCGTCCTTCACGTCGTGCTTCTTGTGGGCCATGCCCATCTTGTCGGCCACTTCCTTGGGCATGTAGGTCTCGTCGTGCTTGGCCAGCACGTTCTCGGCGACGAACACGCCGTTCTCCATGCGCCCGGTGGCGACCACCGCCTGGCCCTCGCGGAACAGGTCCGGGAGGATGCCGGTGTAGGCCACCGCCAGCTGCGCGTCGCCGTCGGTGACCCGGAAGTGCGCATCCAGCGAGCCGTCGGCGCGCTTGAACGAACCCTTTTCGACCATGCCGCCGAGGCGGAAGCGGGCATGCTCGCCGGCCTCGCCGCGCAGCACTTCGGCCGGCGTGTAGAGATAGGCGACGTTGCGCTGCAGGGCCATGGCCACCAGCGAGACGACCACGCCGGAGGCCAGCACCAGCAGCGCCACGAACAGCAGGCGGCGGCGACGCACAGGATTCATCGACTCAACTCCGCGGCCCGGTCGGAACCGGCCGGCTTGCGTTCGCGCCGCGCACGCAGGCGCACGGCACGCAGTTCGCGCCGCACCTGCAGGCGCGGCGCCAGGAAATCCCACAGGAACGCGGCCACGAACACCGCGTAGGCCCCGATCACGTACGGCAGGTAGCTCACGCCTTCTCCTCGGCCAGCTTGCGCACCCAGTCCTTGCCGGATTCGCGACGCAGGTTGTCGGCGCGGGCACGGTCCAGCAGCGAACCGGCGAACCAGGCCTTGGTGCCGATCACCATCCACCACAACGGCATGCGCATGCTCGGGTCCAGGCTCGACTGGCCGAACACGCGGATGGTCTGGCCCTGGTGCAGCGAATCCCACCACTCGACCGAGTAGCGGATCACCGGCAGCAGGGCGACGCCGACGATCGCCAGCAGGCCGGCGGCACGGGCCGAGGCGCGGCGGTCGTCGCCGGCGTGGTACAGGCCGATCACGCCCAGGTACAGGAACAGCAGGATCAGCTCGGTGGTCAGGCGCGGGTCCCAGTCCCACCAGGTGCCCCACATCGGCTTGCCCCAGATCGAGCCGGTGAGCAGGGTGACCGCGGTGAAGGCCGCGCCGATCGGCGCGCAGGCCATGGCCAGGATCTCGCACAGCTTGATCCGCCAGACCAGGGCGATGGCCGCGTACAGCGCCATCAGCCCGAACACGAACATGCTCATCCAGGCCGCCGGCACGTGGATGTAGAGGATCCGCGCGCTGTCGCCCTGCTGGTAGTCGGCGGGGACCACGAACAGCGCCTGCCAGGCGCCGACGCCCATCAGCAGCAACGCGGCCAGCCAACACCACGGCGCCCAGCGCGTGGCGAAGCGGTCGAAGTACGGCGGTGAGCCGAGTTGGTGGAACCAGCGGATCACCGGGTTCATGGGGAAGGTCGCATCGCTCGCTGGGTGGCGCCGGCCCCCGGTGGGGCGAGCGGGCCGGACTGGCTCGGATTCCTGCATTTTTCCAGACTCGGCCCGCTGGGGCCAGCCAAGGGCCTGGTCAAAATGTCCAACCCGTTCAGCGCCGCACCGGTGCGCCGTTGCCGGCCCGGGCGACGATGATCGCGTGGCGTGGCGGGCGCTGCCTTGATCGCGCGCAACCTGTTCAGCCCTGCGCAATCCGGATCGCCGCCGCCGCCGCCAGTGGCGCCAGCGCGGCCGAAGCGACCAGCATGGCCGCCATCAGCAGCAGCGAGCCGCTCGCATCCAGGCCCTGCGCGCTGGCGGTCACGCTGCCGGCGCCGAACACCAGCACCGGCACGTACAGCGGCAGCGCCAGCAGTGCGACCAGGATGCCGGAGCGCTTCAGGCCCACGGTCAGCGCGGCGATCACCGCACCGAGCAGGCTCAGCACCGGCGTGCCGAGCAGCAGGGTCAGCATCAGCATCGGCAGCCGCGCATGCGGCAGGTACAGGAATTCGCCCAGCACCGGCACCACCAGCAGCAGCGGTACCGCGGTGGTCAGCCAGTGGCCGAAGGTGCGCACCGCCACCAGCCAGGCCAGCGGCACCGGCGCCAGCACCCACTGCTCCAGCGAGCCGTCCTCGGCGTCGCCGCGGAACAGGCTGTCCAGCGAGAGCAGGCCAGCCAGCAGCACCGCCACCCAGATCGCATACGGGGCGACGAAATCGCGCAGCACCTGCTTCCCGCCGCCGAGGGCGAGGGCGAACATCACCACCACCAGCAGGGCGAACAGGGCCGGCTGCAGCGCATCGCCGCGGCGGCGCCAGACCAGGCGCAGGTCGCGCAGGAGCAGGGCGCGGCCGGCCTGCAGCAGGCTGGGCGTGGCGCTCATGCAGCGGTACTCAAGCGATGGCCCCCGGGTTGCGCATCTCCAGCATGCGCGTACGCACCGGCGGCGCGGCGTAGGCGCCGTGCGTGGTGACGAGGGTGGCCCCGCCGTCGCGCAGGTGCGCCGAGATCATCCGGTTGACCAGGTTGATGCCGTCCAGGTCGAGGTTGGCGTAGGGCTCGTCGAGCAGCCACAGCGGCGCCGGTGCCAGCCACATCCGGGCCAGGCTCACCCGCTTCTTCTGTCCGGCCGAGAGCTGCCGCGCCGGCGCGTCCTCGTAGCCGGCCATGCCGGTGATCGCCAGTGCGCCGGCCGGCGACTGGTTCGGCCGGCGCCCGTGCAGGCCGCACAGGAATTCGAGGTTTTCCAGCACCGACAGCTCACCCTTCAGTGCCGGCAGGTGACCGAGATAGGCGATCGCATGCGCACGCAGCGCCGGTGCGGCCGGGCGGCCCTGGATCTCGATCCGGCCGGCATCGGCGCGCAACAGCCCGGCCAGGACGCGGAGCAGGGTGGTCTTGCCGCTGCCGTTGCCGCCCTGGACCAGCAGCGCCTCGCCGGCATCGACCGCGAAATCGAGCGGACCGAACACCGGCTCCTCGTTGCGGGCGAACGCCAGGCCATGGGCGGCCAGCAGCGGGGAATGGGCGGCATCGGTCATCGGCGCGCATTGTACGGGCCGGGCGGGAGAGGCGCCTCGTGCGTCCGTGGAACCACGCCTGCCCGGCTTTCCGGACGCGACGCCGGTGCTGGCACCGCTCCGGCGGGGTCCGGGTGCGGAAGGCCGGGTCCCGGACCCGGATCGCCGGGTTCCTGACTCGGGCCGTCGAGTCCAGGACTCGTGTTGCCGAGTTCCGGGCCCCGGCCGTCGAGCTCCGGGCTCGGACTGTCCGAGCTTCGGACTCGGCTGTCGGGTTTCTGGACCCGGACCACCGGGTTTCCGGCTCGGTTCGTCGAGTTCCGGACCCGGACTGCCGAGTTCCAGGCTCGGGCCTTCGAGCTCTGGGCCCTGCGCTCCGGGCTCCGGGTTCGGGATGCATTCGGATCGCCCGCCTGGGCGCCAGCCAGCGACGCGCGGTCAATAGATCCAGTCGACCCAGCGATGGGCGGTACCGGCCGGTCGCGGACGATGGATCCTCAGCCGGACCGCCTCACCCTGCCGCCAGTGCAGGATTCCGGCCTGGTGGTAGCGGCGGGCGAGGGCGTCGGCCGCGGCGTCGTCGAGCCCGCCCACCAGCCAACCCGGCTCGGACCAGTCCTCCACTCCGCCCGGTTCGGGCCGGACATGGCCCCGCGAAACCTGCCCGGATCCTTCGCCGCTGCCGGCCAACGCGCGCAGCCTCGGCACGCCGAGCCTGTCCAGTTCCGCACGCAGGGCCGCGTCGGCTGCATCGTTGGCTTCCTGCGTCCGCAAGACCGACTGCGGATTCCAGGCAGTGACCAGCGTGAACCGGCTCGCCGGCAGCGCCCGTTCCAGCTCTGCCGGCGCCGGCTGGCCGATCTCCAGCACCACCCACGCACCGTCATCCAGCCACGCCCGGTAGTGCGCGCCGAGGTAGGCGGCCAGCAGCGTCATCGTGTCCGGTGCGACGGTCGCCGGTGCCGCGTAGGGAATGCTGTTTTGCGCCATGGCCCATCATCGCCAGTCGCCGCCATTGCGTACACTCCGCGGTCCCAGCAACCCCACGCCGGAACCCCGATGCCGTTGCAGATCCCGTCGACCAAGCTGCCCCGGGTGGGCACCACCATCTTCACCGTGATGTCGCAGCTG
>JAGHZW010000180.1:46703-114547 GCA_017745195.1 Pseudoxanthomonas sp.
GGTCGCTTCGGCCGCGCTGGCGCCACTGGCGGCGGCGTGCCGGTGCTGCGCCAGGCCATCGCCGGCAAGGCGCTGCGCTGCTATGGCGCGCAGGTCGATCCCGATTCCGAGGTCACCGTGACCAGCGGCGCGACCGAGGCGATCTTCAACGCGATCCACGCGGTGGTGCGTCCGGGCGAGGAAGTGGTCGTGCTCGACCCGGCCTACGACTGCTACGAGCCGGCGATCGACCTGGCCGGCGCGCGCGCGGTGCACGTGCCGCTGGATCCGGCGACCTTCGCGGTCGACTGGGACCGCGTGCGCGCCGCGATCACGCCGAAGACCCGCCTGCTGATGATCAACAGCCCGCACAACCCGTCCGGGGCGATGTTCTCGGCCGAGGACATGCGCGCGCTGGCCGAGCTGCTGCGCGGCACCGATATCCTGCTGGTCTCCGACGAGGTCTACGAGCACATCGTGTTCGACGGCCGCCGCCACGAATCGGTGCTGCGCTGGCCGGAGCTGCGCGAGCGCGCGTTCGTGGTGTCCAGCTTCGGCAAGACCTACCACTGCACCGGCTGGAAGATCGGCTACGCGATCGCGCCGCCGGCGTTGAGCGTCGAGTTCCGCAAGGTCCACCAGTACAACGTGTTCTGTACCTTCGCCCCCGCGCAGCACGCGTTCGCCGCGATGATCCGCGACGAGCCGGAACATGACGAACAGCTCGGCGCGTTCTACCAGGCCAAGCGCGACCATTTCCGCGAGCAGCTGCTGGGCACGCGGCTGAAGCCGCTGCCGGTGCCGGGCGGCTATTTCCAGCTGGTCGACTATTCGGCGGTCAGCGACCTGCCGGACCATGAGTTCGTGAAATGGCTGACGGTGGAGAAGGGCGTGGCCGCGATCCCGCTGTCGCCGTTCTACGAGACCCCGCCCGCAGGCCAGCGCCTGGCCCGGCTGTGCTTCGCCAAGAACGAGGCGACGCTGGACGCGGCGATCGAGCGCCTGAAGAGGCTGTAGTGGAGAACCCCATGCAGGACCTGCGCATTTCCCTCGTCCAGGGCGACACCCGCTGGCACGATCCGGCGGCCAACCGCGACTACTACGGCGCGCTCGTGGCGCCGCTGGCTGGCACCACCGACCTGGTGGTGCTGCCGGAGACCTTCACCAGCGGCTTCTCCAACGACGCCATCGACAAGGCCGAAGGCATGGACGGGCCGACCGTGGCCTGGATCGGCGAGCAGGCGCGCGCGCTCGGCGCGGCGGTCACCGGCAGCGTGCAGCTGCGCACCGATGAAGGTGTGTTCAACCGGCTGCTGTGGGCCACGCCCGACGGTGCGCTGGTGCATTACGACAAGCGCCACCTGTTCCGTTATGCGGGCGAGCACAAGCGCTACGCCGCCGGCCGCGAACGCCTGACCGTGGAATGGAAGGGCTGGCGGATCAATCCGCAGGTCTGCTACGACCTGCGCTTCCCGGTGTTCTGCCGCAACCGTTACGACGTGGAACGGGCGGGCGCGATGGACTTCGACCTGCAGATCTTCGTCGCCAACTGGCCGGCGCCGCGCGCGTACGCGTGGAAGACGCTGCTGCGCGCGCGGGCGATCGAGAACCTGTGCTACGTGGCGGCGGTGAACCGGGTCGGCGTGGACGGCAACGAGCTGTCCTACGACGGCGACAGCGCGGTGATCGATTTCCTCGGCCTGCCGCAGGTCGAGGCGCACGGCCGCGAGCAGGTGCTGACCACGACCCTGTCGGCGGCGGCACTGGCCGCGCACCGCGAACGCTTCCCGGCGATGCTCGACGCCGACGCGTTCGACCTGCGCGGGTAATCGCGGGGCTCCATCCGTGGCCGCGCATGGTGCGGCCGGCGCACGCCGCGCCGGTCGCAGCGATGCCCCATCCGCGTGATGCGCCCGTCGCGGGCGCGGGCCTACGATGGCGTCCACGACGACCGTGGAGGACGCCCGATGGCCACGCCTGGTTTCAAGCCCGACCCGCTGCAACTGGCCTGCCCGCACTGCGCGGCGCTGAACCGCGTCCCGGCCGCGCGGACCGGCGACGACCCGACCTGCGGCCGCTGCCACGGCCGCCTGTTCCCGGGTCATCCATTCGCGCTGACCGTGGCGAACTTCGACGCGCACGCGCAGCGCTCGGACCTGCCGTTGCTGGTCGACTTCTGGGCGCCGTGGTGCGGGCCGTGCCGGACCATGGCGCCGGCCTACGAACAGGCCGCCGCGCTGCTGGAGCCGCAGTTGCGCCTGGCCAAGGTCGACACCGAAGCCGAGCCGGCGCTGGCCACGCGCTTCGGCATCCGCAGCATCCCGACCCTGGCCCTGTTCCTGCACGGTCGCGAACTCGCGCGGCAGGCCGGGGCGATGCCGCTGCAGTCGATCGTGCAATGGACCCGCCAGCACCTGCCGCCCGCCGCCTGATACCGGAGCAGACCACGATGGAAGAAACCCGCCAGGTCAAAGTGACCCTGCACCAGGAAGCGGCGGACGCGTCCGGCTATGCGTTCCGCGTCGCCTTCGACGACACCGCGATCCCGCAACTGGCCACCGACGAGTCGCCGCCGCTGGGGCTGGGCGGCGGTCCGGACCCGTCGCGCCTGCTGGTGGCGGCGGTGGCCAACTGCCTCAGCGCCAGCCTGCTGTTCGCGCTGCGCAAGTTCCACAACAGCCCGGGGCCGTTGTCCACGCACGCCACCGCCACGCTGGCCCGCAATGCCGGCGGACGCTGGCGGGTGGCCCACATCCAGGCCGACTTGCGCCTGGCCGAAGTCGGCGCCGACCACACGCAGCTGGAGCGGCTGCTGGCCCAGTTCGAGGACTTCTGCATCGTCACCGAGAGCGTGCGCCAGGGCGTGCCGGTCACGGTCGCGGTCAGCGATGCCCGGGGCGCGCATCTGCACGGGCCCCGGGGGGCCGGAACGGACGCCTGACCGTGTACGGCCTGATAACGGCCGCCTGCTATATGCTCGGCCCGGCTCCACACCGCCTGTCCCTTCGAACGGAGAACGTCACATGAAGCACGTCCCGTCCCTCATGCTCGCCGTGCTGCTTGCCCTGGCCGCCACGCCGGCCGCGCACGCGGCCGGCGAAGTCGACTGCAAGCTGCACTTCAACCTGTCCGGCTGGTCGGCGATCTACAAGACCGCCAAGGGCAACGGCACGATCACCTGTGACGACGGCAGCTCCCTGCCGGTGAAGATCAGCGCCAAGGGTGGCGGCCTTACCGTCGGCAAATCGACGATCGAGAACGGCACCGGCGAGTTCTCCGGTGTGCACAGCATCCGCGAGACGCTCGGTACCTATGCGGCAGCCGAGGCCCACGCCGGTGCGGTCAAGTCGAGCGGTGCCCAGGTGATGACCAAAGGCGAGGTCTCGCTGGCCCTGGCCGGCACCGGCAAGGGCTGGGACCTGGGCGTGGCGTTCGGCAATTTCGTGATCGAAGCGCGCTGATCGCCGCGATGGCGTGAAAAAAAGCGCCGCCCTGGGGGCGGCGCTTTTTTATCCAACGATGTGCCGCGTCGCGGACGTGGCCGGGGCCCGATCAGCCCTGGCCACGCGGACCGCGGTTGCCGCCGCGCGGGGCGCCGCCAGGACGGCCGCCGGGACGGCCACCGCCACCCGGGCGTGCACTGCCGCCGGGACGCGGGCCACCGCCGCCGGGCCGTGCACCGCCGGGGCGACCACCGCCTGGACGCGGACCGCGCGGGCCCGGATGCGAACCCGGAGTGGCGTGGTCGGACGGGAAGTGCGGGGCATTGCCCGGATGACCGTAGGGACGCGGCTTGCGCTGCTGGCCTGCGCCGGCACCCTGGCCCTGGCCCTGGCCGCCACCGAAGCCGCCGCCGGAATGACCGCCACCGCCACCACCACCGGGCCTGCCGCCCGGCTTGCCGTAGCGCGGCTTGCCGCCGGGGCCGGCGTTGCGGTGGCCGCTCGGACCGGTGTCCACGCCCTCGGGCACGTACCAGGTGCGGAACGCGGCCGGATTGCCGTCCGGCAGCGGCTTGGGTCCCTTTTCCTTGCGCTGCTTGAACGGCTTCTGCGACTGCTTGGCCGCCATCTCGCCGCTGACCGTGAGCCCGCCGTGGCCGCCCTTGCCAAATCCGCCCTTGCCGCCGCGGCCGCCACGACGATCCTCGCGGACGTGGTCGAAGCGGCGCAGCTCGCGGCCTTCATCGGCGGTGTTGTGGCCGTTGACGTAGGCCTGGCCGGGGCCGCGCTCGCGGCCGACGTGGACCGTGGCCTTGGCTGCGCGACGCTGGCCGATCACCGGCTGCAGGGTCAGGGTCGACGCGCTGGCGTCTTCCAGCGCCAGCGACTTGCGCAGCGCCTCGACCTGTTCGACCGGCAGTTCCTGCGACTGGCCGCGCAGCAGTTCGCGCGGCAGGCTGACGTTGCCGTAGCGGGTGCGCTTGAGCCGGCTGACCTGGCAGCCCTGCGATTCCCACAGGCGGCGCACTTCGCGGTTGCGGCCCTCCTTGACCACGACCTTGAACCAGTCGTGCGAGTCGGTGCCGCCGATGCGTTCGATCTGGTCGAACTTGGCCGGGCCATCCTCCAGCGCCACGCCACGGGCGAGGCGGTCGACCAGGTTGTCCGGCACGGTTTCCTGGCCTTCCGGCGCGCGCACGCGGACCACGTATTCGCGCTCGACCTCATGCGACGGATGCATCATCGCGTTGGCGATCTCGCCGTCGGTGGTCAGCAGCAGCAGGCCGGTGGTGTTGATGTCGAGGCGGCCGATCGCGATCCAGCGCGCGCCCTTCAGGCGGGGCAGGGATTCAAAGATGGTCGGGCGGCCTTCGGGATCCTCGCGAGTGGTCACTTCGCCTTCGGGCTTGTTGTAGACCAGCACGCGCGCCGGCTCGGTCAGGGCCGAGGCGACGAAGGCCTTGCCGTCGAGTTCGACGCGGTCGCCGCTGCGGATGCTCTGGCCGATCTGGGCGGTCTCGCCATTGACCTTGACCAGGCCATCGGCGATGCGCTGCTCCAGCGCGCGGCGCGAGCCGAGTCCGGCCTGGGCCAGGACCTTGTGCAGGCGCTCCTCGATCTTCGCGGCGGGCGCGGCGGCGGTTTCCTCGCCGCGCTTGAGCGACAGCTTGCCGAGGGTCTTGCGGGGTGTATCAGTCATGGGTCCTGCTCCGGCCGTCGTTGTCGTCTTCGGCCTGGGTTTCGGTTTCGGGAGCGTCGTCGGCGTCATCGGCCTCGGGCGCGGTGGAGGTGTCGTCGGTATCTGTGCCAGTGCCGGCGCCGGTGTCGCTGGCGTCGGCGGGTGTTTCGTCGCCGTCTGCGTCGCTGCCGGTGTCGTCGGCATCGTCGTCGGCCGTCGCGTCCGCATCGTTGGCGGCGAAGCCGTTGTCGGCGTCCGCATCCGTGCCCGCATCGGCGCCGGCATCGGCGGCGATGCCGGCCTGGGCGGGCGCGGCGTCCGGATCCAGCGGCAGCTGCGGTTCCAGTTCGCCGATGTCCTTCAGTTCCGACAGCGGCGGCAGTTCGTCCAGGCGCTTGAGGCCGAAGTAGTCGAGGAAGCCGCGGGTCGTGCCGTACAGCGCCGGCTTGCCCGGCACGTCGCGGTGGCCGACCACGCGGATCCACTCGCGCTCTTCCAGCGCCTGGATGATGTTGCTGCTGACCGCCACGCCGCGGACCTGTTCGATCTCGCCGCGCGTGATCGGCTGGCGGTAGGCGATCAGCGCCAGCGTTTCCAGGGTGGCGCGGGTGTACTTGGTCTTGCGCTCGGTCCACAGCCGGGCGACCCAGGCGTGGACGTCGGCCTTGACCTGGTAGCGGAAGCCGGAAGCGACCTCGACCAGTTCCACGCCGCGCTCCTCGCAGGCGGCAGCCAGCTGCTCCAGCGCGGCTTCGACGCTGCCCGGCGGGGCCGGTGCGTCCTCGGGGAACAGCGCGTGCAGCTGGGCCAGCGCCAGCGGCTGGTTGGCGGCCAGCAGCGCGGCCTCGACGATACGGTTGATCAGCGCCTGGTCCATGGATCTCGCAGGGTCTGGTGGCAGGGTGGCGCCGGCGTCAGCCGGCGGCCGGTTCGTTGGCGGCATCGCCGTCGTCGAACTCGCTGTGGAACTGCAGCGGTTCGTTGGTGTTGCCGATCGCCAGCGACTTGACGTAGATCGGCGCCAGCGGGGCGTCCTGGACGATGTCCAGCAGCTGCTCCTTGGCCAGCTCGAGCAGCGAGAGGAAGGTGACCAGCACGCCGAGCCGGCCTTCCTCGGCCGCGAACAGCGACTCGAAGCGGTGGAACTTGCCGTCATCCAGTCGCTGCAGCACTTCGCCCATGCGCTGGCGCACGCTCAGTGCCTCGCGGCGGATGTGGTGTCCGCCGAACAGCTCGGCGCGCTTGAGCACGTCGTGCAGGGCCAGCAGCATCTCGCGCAGGTCCACCGGCGGCGGCAGCTTCACCACCGCCCGGTCGGGCACGAAGGCCTGTACCGGGGTGGTGTCGCGGTCCTGGCGGGGCAGGGCGTCGATGTCCTCGGCGGCCTGCTTGAAGCGCTCGTATTCCTGCAGTCGGCGGACCAGCTCGGCGCGCGGGTCGGCCTCGTCGCCGTCCTCGCTGACCGGGCGCGGCAGCAGCATCCGCGACTTGATCTCGGCCAGGATCGCGGCCATCAGCAGGTATTCGGCCGCCAGTTCGAAGCGCAGGTCGCGCATCACGTTGATGTAGTCGACGTACTGGCGGGTGATCTCGGCGACCGGGATGTCGAGGATGTCCAGGTTCTGCCGGCGGATCAGGTACAGCAGCAGGTCGAGCGGACCTTCGAATGCGTCGAGGATGACCTCCAGCGCGTCCGGCGGGATGTACAGGTCCTGCGGGATCTGCAGCAGCGGCTGCCCATGGACCACCGCCAGCGGCATTTCCTGCTGCTGCGGGGCCAGGTGCGGCTGCGTTGTCGGGGTCGCGTCTTGCGCGGGTTCGGAACTCATCTGCTCGAAAGCCATGCCCGGTACGGGGCGCGCCGCGCCGCCCGGGTACGGGCGTGCCGCGCCTGCGATGGCGGACGTCGCCGGGAAGCCGGGACGGGCGCCGCTACATGCACATCAATACAGGCCCGGCACCGTGAGGGCGGTGGCCGACAGCCGGGGAGGTCGTCTGCGTGCGGCGTTTCGCTGGGCAGCGGATCGGTCGTCGGGGCCGGGTGTCGAGCGCTGGTACGGGCGCTGGTCCCCTGTGGCTTGGCAGCCGACGGGCCGCTGGTCACGGCCGCATATGTGACAAGGGTAAGCGCTGGCCGGCAGGCTGTCCAGCGGAGGGCACGACGGCCGGGCGAGCGCCTACAATGTGCGTTCACCGGCTGGGGGCGACGCGGCATGTGGTATGTGATCGAAGGGGTGTTCGGCAGCGACGTGATCGAGCGCCGTGCCGCGGCGCGGCCTGCCCACCTGGCCCGCCTGCATGCGCTGCGCGACGAGGGGCGGCTGCTGGTCGCCGGCCCATGCCCGGCGGTGGATGCCGAAGACCCGGGCGCAGCCGGCTTCAGTGGCAGCGTCGTGATCGCTGCCTTCGATTCGCTGGCGCAGGCGCAGGCCTGGGCGGGCGAGGACCCGTACGTGACCGGGGGTGTCTGCGAAAAGGTCGAGGTGCGGCCGTTCGTCAAGGTCCTGCCCTGAGGCATGGCGCCTGTTGTTGCGGTGCGGCATCGCAATGATGATTCATGGCCTTGATTCTGAAAGGTATTGAGTGCCGCCGCGCGGCTGGCGGAACGATCTGAAAACGTTTACATTGCGGCTGCCGTCCGATACTGGAACAGGAGGCCGGGGGGACGATGGGGCGCCAGGCAGTCACGATCCGCGATGTCGCGCGCGAGGCGAATGTCTCGGTGGCCACCGTGTCCCGCGCCCTGAACGGACACAGCAACGTCGCCGAGCCGGTGCGCCGGCAGGTCCTGGAAGTGGCCAAGCGGCTGCGCTACAGCCCGCACGCCGCGGCGCGCAGCCTCAGCAGCCGAAGCACCCAGACCATCGGCGTGGTCCTGCCCGACCTGCACGGCGAGTTCTTCTCCGAACTGATCCGCGGGATCGATTCGATCGCGCGGACCTCGTCCCGGCACCTGCTGCTGTCCAGCTACCACGGCGATCCGGAAGAGCAGGCCTCCGCGCTGCGCGCCATGCGTGGCCGCGTGGACGGCTTGCTGGTCATGTCGCCGTACGCCGAGCGGCCGGGCTTCCTCGCCGACAACCTGCCACCGCTGCCGGTGGTGCTGATCAGCACCCGCCAGGACGAACCGGCCTGGCCGGTGTTCGAGATCGACAACCATGCCGGTGCGGTCGCGATGACCCGGCACCTGCTCTCGCTCGGGCATCGCCACATCGCCTTCGTCGGCGGGCCGGCGCTCAACCATGACGCGCGCGAACGCCTGCGCGGATTCCGCGACGCGATCGCCGCACAGGACGGCGCGCGCGGCAGCGAATTCGCCGGCGAATTCGACGAGGCCTCGGGCCATCGAGCCGGTTGCGAGATCCTGGCCGCGGACGAACGGCCCGATGCGGTGTTCGCCGCCAACGACATGATGGCACTCGGCTGCCTGTATGCGTTCGCGCAGGCCGGCGTGGAAGTGCCGCACGACATCGCGCTGGCTGGGTTCGACGACATTCCGCTGGCGCGCTTCGTTCACCCGTCGTTGACCACGATGCGGGTGAGTATCGCGGAGCTCGGTGGCAATGCGCTCAAGCGGTTGCTCGCGCAGATCGATGCCAGCGAGCCGGCGGCCGCGGAGCACCACGTGCTCGTTCCCGAACTGGTCGTGCGCCACTCCAGCGGCGGGCCCGCCGGGTCGGCGCAGCCCGGCCCCGGCAAACGAAAAAGAACCTGAGACTGACCATCACGTCGTACATCCTGGGAGGGAAGATCGATGATCGGCAAGCGCAACGCGAGACCTGCACGCAAGCTCCTGGTGGCTGCACTGACCGGTTGCCTGGCGCTGGCGGGCGCGCCGGCAATGGCGCAGGGCACCGGTGCCACCATCCATGGCCAGGTCATGGCCGACTCCACCCCGGCGGCCAATGCACAGGTCGTCATCATCAACACGGCGACTGGCCTGCGGCGCAGCGTGCAGGCGGGTGCGGACGGCAAGTACTCAGTCGCCGGCCTGCCGCCGGGCACCTATCGCATCGAGGTGCAGGCCGGTGGCCAGTCCTCGGTGCGCGAACTCACCGTCCAGGTCGGGCAGAACGCGACGCTCAACTTCAGCGTGGGCGGCGTGGCCGAAACCGCGGCCCCCGGTGCCGCGACGACCATGGAAGCCGTGCAGGTGGTCGGCACGGCGGTGGAGCGGCGCACGCCGGAGGTGGTCACCTACGTGACCGGCAAGCAGATCGAGCTGCTGCCGCAGAACACGCGCAACTTCCTCGCCTTCGCCGACACCGTGCCGGGCATGGCCTTCGAGCAGAACCCGGCGGACGGCTCGACCCGCCTGCGCGGCGGCGTGCAGAGCGCCAACAACATCAACGTCTACATCGACGGCGTGGGCCAGAAGAACTACGTCATCAAGGGCGGCATCACCGGCCAGGATTCCAGCCGCGGCAATCCGTTCCCGCAGATGGCGATCGGCGAGTACAAGGTCATCACCTCCAACTACAAGGCCGAGTACGACCAGATCAGCAGCGCCGCGGTGACCGCGGTCACCCGCTCGGGCACCAACCAGTTCGGCGGCACCTTCTTCTGGGACTACAGCAACCAGGACTGGCGCGAACCCCGGGTCAGCGAGATGCCGCCGGCGAGCAAGACCCGCTCCTCGGACGAACAGTACGGCGTCTCCTTCGGCGGCCCGATCATCCGCGACGTGGCCCACTTCTTCGTCGCCTACGAGGCCAAGGAATACAACGCGCCGCAGGACGTCACCCCCGGCGAGGGTCTGCTGATTTCCAGCCTCCCGCCGGAGCTGCAGCCGCTGTTCGGCAACACCAGCGTGCCGTTCAAGGAAGACCTGTACTTCGGCAAGCTGGACTGGTCCATCGGCGAGCGCAACCTGGTCGAACTGACCTTCAAGAAGCGCGACGAGAAGGGCATCAGCAACGTCGGCGGCCAGAGCGCATCCACGTACGGCACCGACACCCACGTATCCGAGGACCGCTGGGACCTGCGCTGGCAGTACAGCGACGAAACCTGGCTCAACGACGCGCACCTGACCTACGAGGACGCGTACTGGACGATGGAGCCGGTCAACTACGGCAACGGCTACGTGCTGACCACCGGTACGGCCAACGACGGCGCGCAGATCGTGCGCTTCGGCGCCGGCAACGGCGGCCTGCAGGACAAGGGCCAGGATGGCTGGTCGCTCCAGGACGACCTGACCTTCTTCGGCTGGGAGGCGCACACGCTGAAGATGGGCGTGAAGTACAAGAAGGTCGACCTCAACACCATCGAGCAGCAGCCGTACAACCCGCAGTTCTTCTACGACGTCAACGAAGGCGGGCAGCTGCCGTACTTCATCCGCTTCGGCAGCCCGGCGATGGGCACCACCGGTGGTGAGGTGTCGTCCGGCAACAGCCAGTTCGGCATCTACATCCAGGACGACTGGGAGGCGACCGAGAAGCTGACCGTGAACCTCGGCCTGCGCTGGGACTACGAGGAGACCCCCGCCTACCTGGACTTCGTGACCGATCCGGCGGTCATCACCGCCTTGAATTCGCAGGACCCGCAGGCGGGCGCAGCGCCGGGGCAGACCTATGCACAGACGCTGGCGATGGGCGGCATCGACATCAACGAGTTCGTCAGCAACGGTGGCAACCGCAGTTCGTTCAAGGGCGCCTGGCAGCCGCGCGTGGGCTTCTCCTACGACCTGTTCAATGACGACCGGCACGTGGTCTTCGGCGGCGCGGGCCGCGCCTACGACCGCAACCTGTTCGACTACCTGCAGCTGGAGCAGACCAAGGCGACCTTCCCGACCCGCGAGCTGCGCGTGGACACCCCCGCCCATCCGTGCACGCCGGGCGATGGCAACTGCGTGGCCTGGGACCCGGCCCTCTACAACCGCGATGAGCTGATGGCGCTGGTCAGCTCCACCCAGGCCGGGCGCGAGGTGTGGATGTTCGACAACGACCTCAAGGTGCCGTACGCCGACCAGTTCAGCATCGGCATGCGCAATGCGGTCGCGCTGTGGGGCCATGACTGGAACACGTCGGCGACCGTGCAGCACATCCGCTACAACGACGGCCTGCTGCTGATCCGCGGCAACCGCCGTGGCGACGGCAGCTATTTCGACGACATCGGCAGTCCCTGGACCGGGGGCGGCGTGCCTGGCATGGGCGGGCTGATCCTGGGCATCAACGGCAAGGAGTCGCGCTCGACCCAGCTGTTGCTGAGCGTGGACAAGCCCTACACCTCGTCCAGCCCGTGGAACTTCAACATCGCCTATACCTATACCAGCGCCGAGCAGAACATCCACGAGAAGGATCCCGAGTACGGCTGGTACTACCCGCTGGGTGAGTGGTACGGCGGGGCGTGGACGCCGCGGCACCGGCTGGTGCTGAGCGGTTTCACCGACCTGCCGGGGGATTTCACCCTGGCCGGCAAGCTGGCCCTGGCCTCGCAGATCCGGCGCTGGAGCGACGTGTGGCCGCCAGCGTCAGGCCAGGCCATCGACATCATGAGCTTCGAGCCCGACGGCACGATCGGTTTCAAGCAGTTCGACCTGCAGCTGACCCGGGTGTGGAACACCGGCACCAACTGGAGCTTCCGCGTACGTGCCGACGTGCTCAACGTCTTCAATTGGGAGAACTGGGCGTCCTACGGCAAGGACTGGAATACCGGGCACATCAATGCCTGGGACCAGTACCCGACGCGGACCTTCAAGCTGTCGCTCGGTTTCGACTGGTGAGGTCCCGGCGGCCGTCCCGGGCACCTCTCCCCCCGGGGTGGCCGCCGCGTTTCCCCCGCCCGTGCGCCGCGAGGCGCCGGGCGGGGCGGGGTGGCCGATAATAGGCAATGGCAAGAATGCGCAGGGGACTTCCGGTGAGTTGGCGGCAATTGAGAATCGCGGCGATGGTGGCCGTGGCGGTCTGGCTGGTGGCCGCGTGCGGTCGGCAGCCGCCACCGCCGGCGCAACCGGCACCGCCGAAGCCTGACGTGATCATGATCGAACCCGTGCTGCCGGAGCGTCCGCCGCGGCCCGAGCTGCCGCCGCTGTTCCGCGACATCGAGAAGCGCACCTTCCAGTTCTTCTGGGACACGACCAACGAGCAGAACGGGCTGACCCCCGACCGTTACCCGTCGCGGCCGTTCTCCAGCGTCGCCTCGATCGGCTATGCGCTGACCGCCTATCCGATCGGGATCGAGAACGGCTGGGTGAGCCGCACCCAGGCCGTGGACCGCACCCTGGTCACGCTGCGCTTCCTGCGCGGCATCCCGCAGGGGCCGCAGCGCACCGGAAAGGGCGGCTACAAGGGCTTCTACTACCACTTCCTGGACATGCAGCAGGGCCAGCGCTACGACAGCTGGGTGGAGCTGTCGAGCGTGGACACCGCGCTGCTGATGATGGGCGTGCTGTTCGCGCAGGCCTATTACGACAGCGACGACCCGCGCGAGGCGGAGATCCGCCGCATCGCCGACCAGCTGTACCGCAGGGTCGACTGGACCTGGCTGCAGCAGCGCAAGCCGCTGATCTCGATGGGCTGGTTCCCCGAGAGCGGGTTCATCGTCCACGACTGGATGGGCTACAACGAGGCGATGCTGCTGTACGTGCTGGCGCTGGGCTCGCCGACCCACTCGGTCAGCGAGGATGCGTGGACGGTGTGGACGCGCACCTACAACAACGACTGGGGCGTGTACTACGGCCAGGAGTACCTGAGCTTCGGCCCGCTGTTCGGCCACCAGTACAGCCATGTCTGGATCGATTTCCGCGACATCCAGGACCAGTACATGCGCGAGCGCGGGATCGACTATTTCCTCAACAGCCGCCGCGCCGTGCTGGCCCACCGCGAGTACGCCATCGCCAACCCGATGAAGTGGAAGGACTACGGCGAGAACGTGTGGGGCCTGACCGCCAGCGACGGTCCGCAGAACACCCGCCAGATCTACCGCGAGGAGGAGCGCGAATTCCGCCACTACTCCTCGCGTGGCGCCGGCCTGCGCGAGAACTTCGACGACGGCACGCTCGCGCCGACCGCGGCGATCTCCTCGATCGTGTTCGCACCGGAGGTGGTGATCCCGGCCACCGAGGAGATGCACCGCCGCTACGGCGACTACCTGTATTCCAGCTACGGCTTCCTGGATTCGTTCAACCCGAGCTTCGACTTCGACATCCCGCTCAAGACCGGCCGCCTGGTGCCGGGGCGCGGCTGGGTGGCCAGCGACTACATCAGCATCGACCAGGGCCCGATCCTGGCGATGATCGCCAACTACCGCAACGAGTTCGTGTGGACGGTGATGAAGAAGAGCCCGTACATCCGCAAGGGCCTGGAGCAAGCCGGGTTCCGCGGTGGCTGGCTCGCGCCGGAAGACGAAGCCGCCGAGTTGCCCCGGGTCGACGCGGCCGCGGCGGCCGCGCGCGCGCTGGGCATGGCCGAGTCGCGCGCGGCGGCGGCCGAAGCGCAGGAGAAGCGCGACCAGCCCGCCAACAACCGCGCGCAACCGCCGCCGCAATGAGGTCGATGTTCCGCAGCAGGCGCCGCCGGCTCGCCGTCCGCCTCGTCGCCCTGGTGCTGGCCGGACTGGCGGCGGGTTGCCGCGAACGGGCGGCCGAACCGGTGCACTTCTGGGCGATGGGCCGGGAGGCCGAGGTCGTCGCCGAACTCGTCCCGGAGTTCGAGCGCGAAACCGGCATCGAGGTGGACATCCAGCAGATTCCCTGGACGGCCGCGCACGAGAAGCTGCTGACCGCCTTCGCCGCCGATGCCCTGCCGGACGTGTGCCAGCTGGGCAATACCTGGCTGCCGGAGTTCGCCGCGCTGGGTGTGCTGGAGCCGTTGCAGCCGTTCGTCGATGCGTCGGCCGTGGTCGATCCTCCCGACTATTTTCCCGGCGTGTGGCAGACCAGCGTGATCGACGGCCAGCTGGTCGGCATCCCGTGGTACGTGGACACGCGCCTGCTGTTCTACCGCAGGGACCTGCTGCGCGAGGCCGGCATCGCCCGGCCGCCACGGACCTGGGCCGAATGGGAGCAGGCGATGGCGGCGGTGAAGGCGCACGTCGGCCCGGACCGCTACGCGGTGCTGATGCCGGTCAACGAATTCGAGCAGCTGGTGTCGCTGGCCCTGCAGCAGGACGATCCGCTGCTGCGCGACCACGACACCCGCGGCAACTTCCAGAGCCCCGGTTTCCGCCGCGCGCTGGCGTTCTACGCCAACATGTTCGAGCAGCACTGGGCGCCGAAGATGTCCGAGACCCAGATCTCCAACGTCTGGGACGAGTTTTTCAACGGCTTCTACGTGTTCTACGTCTCCGGTCCCTGGAACATCCGCGACTTCCGCAAGCGCCAGCCGCCGGCGCTGGCCGGGCAGTGGGGAACCGCGCCTCTGCCGGGCATCGACGGTCCGGGCGCGGGCCTGGCTGGCGGCACCAGCCTGGTGATGTTCCGTGGCTCGCCGCGCCAGCGCGAGGCGTGGAAGCTGATCGAGTTCCTGTCGCGGCCCGACATCCAGCAGCGCTTCCACGCCATGATCGGCGACCTGCCGCCGCGGCGCAGCACCTGGGAGCATCCGTCGCTGGTGCAGGACGAACTCGCCCGGGCGTTCCGGGACCAGCTCGAGCGCGTGCGGCCGGCGCCGCAGGTGCTGGAGTGGGAGCGCATCGCCCAGGAGATCCGCATCACCAGCGAGCGCGTGGTCCGCGGCGGCCAGCCACAGGACCAGGCCCTGCGCGAGCTCGACCAACGCGTCGATGCGATCCTGGAGAAGCGTCGCTGGATGCATGCACGCGACAACGGCGCGGCCGATCCACCCGCCGCCCGGGAGGCGACGCGATGAACCGTTCGCTCGCCGGCTGGATGTTCGCCGGGCCCGCGCTGGTGGTGATCGGCGTGTTCTTCGGCCTGCCGGTGCTGTCGGCATTGGCGCTGAGCCTGACCGACTTCGACCTGTATGCGCTCGCCGACCGCTCCAACCTGCGCTTCGTCGGCCTGCACAACTACCTGGAGCTGCTGCAGACGCCGATGTTCTGGAAGGCGCTGGGCAACACGACGTACTTCGTGGCGGTCGGCGTGCCGCTGTCGATCGCCGTATCGCTGGGGGCGGCGCTGCTGCTCAACGCGCCGGCCGCGCGCTTCAGGGCGCTGTTCCGCACCGCGCTGTTCGCACCGGTGGTGACCACGCTGGTCGCGGTGGCGGTGATCTGGCGCTACCTGTTCCACACCAGCTATGGCCTGGTGAACTGGGCGCTGGGCCACGTCGGCATCGCGCCGGTGGACTGGCTGGGCGACCCGCGCTGGGCGATGCCGACCATCATCCTGTTCGCGGTGTGGAAGAACTTCGGCTACAACATGGTGATCCTGCTGGCGGGCCTGCAGGGCATCCCGCAGGACCTGTACGAAGCCGCGCGCATCGACGGCGCCTCGCGCTGGAAGCAGTTCCTGCACATCACCCTGCCGCAGCTCGGGCCGGTGCTGCTGGTGGTCGGGGTGATCACCGTGTCCGGCTATTTCCAGCTGTTCGCCGAGCCCTATGTCATGACCCGCGGCGATCCGCTGCAGAGCACGGTCAGCGTGCTGTATTTCATGTTCGAGGAAGGCTTCAAGTGGTGGAACCTGGGCCGCGCCTCGGCGGTGGCGTTCCTGCTGTTCCTGATCATTCTCGGCGTGACCACGCTGATGCTGCGCCTCGGCCGGCGCAAGGAACTGGTATGAGCGCCGAAATCGGACAGTCGCGCTGGCACGCGCTGCTGGTCAATGCCGCGCTGCTGGGGCTGGCGGTGATCAGCGTGGCGCCGCTGCTATGGATGGTGTCGGTGTCGTTCATGCCAGTGGGCGAGGCCAGCCGCTTCCCGCCACCGCTGCTGCCCTCGTCGGCGACGCTGGCCAACTACCACGAAATGTTCAGCCGCACCGGCATGGCCCGCAATTTCGCCAACAGCGTGCTGGTCTCGGTCGCCATCACCCTGGGCTCGCTGCTGTTCAACACCCTGGCCGGTTACGCCTTCGCCAAGCTGCGTTTCCCTGGGCGCGAGCGGGTGTTCCAGCTGCTGCTGGCCGCGCTGGTGATTCCCGCGCAGGTGGCGATGCTGCCGCTGTTCCTGATGATGAAGCAGCTGGGCCTGGTCAACAGCTATGGCGGCGTGGTCGTGCCGGCGCTGGCGGGGGTGTTCGGCATCTTCCTGGTGCGGCAGTACGCGCGTTCGATTCCGGACGAGCTGCTTGAGGCGGCGCGGATCGACGGGGCGGGCGAGTGGCGGATCTTTTTCTCGATCGTGCTGCCGATGCTCAAGCCGGTGCTGGTGACGCTGGCGATCTTCACCTTCATGGCCGCGTGGAACGACTTCATGTGGCCGCTGATCGTGCTCACCGACCAGGAGCACTACACGCTGCCGGTGGCGCTGGCCTCGCTGTCGCGCGAACACATCCAGGACGTGGAAATGATGATGGCCGGCGCGGTGGTCACGGTGGTCCCGGTGCTGCTGCTGTTCCTGACGCTGCAGCGCTACTACATCCAGGGCCTGCTGCTGGGCAGCGTGAAGGGGTAGGTGGCGATGAGGGTGCGTGGTTCTGTTGTCGTGTTCGTTCTCGCCATGCTCGCGATCGCCCGGCCGGCCGCGGCCCAGTCACGCCTGCTCGATGGTTTCGAAGACGCTTCGCCCTGGCGCGTGGTCACCTCCAACCAGGTCAGCGGCCGCCTGCGCCAGGTCGACGGATTCGAGGGCAAGGCGCTGTGCCTGGACTACGACTTCAACGGCGTGTCCGGCTACGTGGGCATCCAGCGCGACCTGCCGCTGGAGTTCCCGGAGAACTACCGCTTCGCTTTCCAGCTGCGCGGCGATTCGCCGGCCAACGACCTGCAGTTCAAGCTGCTCGATGCCAGCGGCGACAACGTGTGGTGGGTGAACCGGCCGAAGTTCGCGTTCCCGTCGGACTGGACCGAGGTTCGCTACCGGCAGCGGCACATCTCCAGGGCCTGGGGCCCGGATCCGGACAAGGTCCTGCGGCGCAGCGCGAAGCTCGAATTCACGATCTACAACAACGCCGGCGGTGCAGGTTCGGTGTGCTTCGACGAACTGACCTTCGAGCCGTTGCCATCCGACCCGGTGGCGCCGCCGCGGGCGACGTCGGCACAGGCGAGCGCATCGCCGGCAACCGCCGCGCGTGCGATCGACGGTGACCTGGCCACCGCCTGGCAGGCGCGCGGTAGACAGCGGCTGGTCCTCGACCTGGGCCAGTTGCGCGAGTTCGGCGGACTGCGCCTGCACTGGTCCGCTGCAGGCAGGCGGCCGTCGCGCTATGCGGTTTCACTGCAGGAGCCGGGCGGCGGCTGGCGCGAGGTGCGGCGCGTCGAACAGGGGCGCGGCGATACCGACTGGATCGCCCTGCCGGAAGCCGAGTCGCGCCGCATCGCGCTGGACTTCGAAGGGACGGACTACGCGCTGGCCGAGGCGCAGGTGCAGCCACTGTCGTTCTCGGCGCATCCCAACGACTTCGTGAAGGCGGTCGCCGCCGGCCTGCCGCGTGGCTGGCTGCCACGCGGCTTCAGCGGTGAGCAACCGTACTGGACCATCGTCGGCGTCGACGGCGGCCACGAACAGGGACTGATCGGCGAGGACGGCGCGGTGGAAGTCGCGCGTGGCGGTTTCAGCATCGAGCCGTTCCTGCTCGAGCAGGGCCGGCTGTTGAGCTGGGCCGACGTGCGTACCGCGCAGGGCCTGCGCCCCGGCGGCATCCCGATGCCGAACGTGACCTGGACCGCCGCGGATGGCGGGGATGGTGCGCGACCACTGCTGGACGTGCTCGCCTTCGCCCAGGGAACGCCGCAGGACTCGCAGCTGGTGATGCGCTACCGGCTGGGCAATCCCCACGACGCGCCGCGCGAATACACGCTCGCGCTGGCGGTGCGGCCACTGCAGGTCAATCCGCCCAGCCAGTTCCTCAACACGGTCGGCGGGGTGAGCCGGATCGGGCAGCTGGCGATCGAGGGCGATGTCGTCGAGGTGGACGGCAGGCCGCGCGTGTTCGCCACCGTGCGGCCGGATGCGGCGTTCGCCACCGCGTTCGATGCCGGCCTCGAAGTGATGCGGCTGGCGGGGAACGACATCCCCGCCACGACCCGCGTCGAGGATCCGACCGGGCTGGCGTCGGGCATGCTGCTGTACCACTGGACGCTGGCGCCCGGCGAAACGCGCGAGGTCGCGCTGGTGGCGCCGCTGGGCGCGCCGGCCCTTGCGACGAACGGTTTCGATCCGCAGGGTTTCGACCTGCACGCTTCGGTGCAGCAGGCGGAGGCGCGCTGGCAGGACCTGCTCGGCCAGGTGCGGCTGCGCCTGCCGACGCAGGCGCAGGCGTTCTCCGATACCGTGCACACCGCGCTGGCGCACATGCTGGTCTCGCGGATCGGCGCGCGGCTGCAGCCGGGCACGCGCTCGTATTCGCGCAGCTGGATCCGCGACGGGGCGATGATCTCCGAAGGCCTGCTGCGGTTGGGGCGGCCGGAGGTGGTGCGCGACTACCTGGAATGGTACGCGCCGTACCAGTTCGACAACGGCAAGGTGCCATGCTGCGTCGACGACCGCGGCAGCGATCCGGTGCCGGAGAACGACAGCCACGGCGAGCTGATCTTCAACATCGCCGAGTACTGGCGCTACACCGGCGACCGCGCCTTCCTCGAGAAGATGTGGCCGCATGTGTCCGGCGCGTTCGGCTACATGGAACAGCTGCGTGCCAGCGAACGCACGCCGGCCAATCGCGCGCTCGATCCGGCCTTCTACGGGATGATGCCGGCGTCGATCAGCCACGAGGGCTACTCGGCCAAGCCGATGCACTCGTACTGGGACAACTTCTGGGCGTTGCGCGGCTACAAGGATGCGGTGGAGATCGCACGCGCGCTGGGCAGGGACGCGGACGCCAGGCGGATGGCCGCGGCGCGCGACGAGTTCCGCGCCGACCTCGCCGCTTCGTTGCGCGCCGCTACCCGGCGCCATGGCATCGATTACCTGCCCGGTGCCGCCGAACTCGGCGACTTCGACCCGACTTCGACCACGATCGCGCTGGCCCCGGGGGGCGAGCAGGACTGGCTGCCGCGCGAGCTGCTGGAAAACACCTTCGAGCGGTACTGGCGCGAATTCGAGCAGCGCCGTGACGGCCAGCGCGAGTGGAAGGACTACACGCCTTACGAGTGGCGCAATGTCGCCGCGTTCGTGCGGCTGGGCTGGCGCGAGCGTGCCTGGCAGGCGACCGAATACTTCTTCCGGGATCGCCGGCCGCAGGAGTGGAACCAGTGGGCCGAAGTGGTCTCGCGCACGCCGCGCACGCCGTTTTTCGTCGGCGACCTGCCGCACGCGTGGGTGGCCTCGGACTTCCTGCGTTCGGCGCTGGACATGTTCGCGTACGCCCGCGAGCGCGACGACACCCTGGTGCTGGCCGCCGGGGTTCCGGTCGACTGGCTGGACGGCGAGGGCATCGCGATCGAGGGCCTGTACACGCCGCACGGCCGCCTCGGCTACGCCTTGCGTCGCGTCGACGGCGAACTGCGGCTGGACGTGGCTGCCGACGCGGGCCTGCCACCGGGCGGGCTGGTGCTGCCGTGGCCGTACGCGGGCGAGCCTGGCTACGCCACGGTCGACGGCAAGCCCACGCGGTGGCAGCAGGGCGAGCTCCACATCACCCGGCCGGGCGCGAAGGTGCGCATCGTCGTGCCCTGACGGAGCTTGCGGATCGCGCGTCGCGGGGCCGGAACGGATGCAGGAAGCGGGGCGGCGCGGTCAGTCGAACGTTTCGGAAATCCCGATGTGCGAAGGGCGGCCCGCGGGCCGCCCTTCCACCTTCAGGCCATGGCGGAGCCGGGCCTCAGCGGGCACGGACCCCGGCGACGATCGCCGCGGCCTTGGCCGCGCTGGCCTCGACCTTGTCCCACTCGCCGGCCTTGAGCCAGTTCTTCGGCACCATCCACGACCCACCGATGCAGACTACATTCGGCTGCGACAGGTACTCGGACGCGGTCTCCTCGGTGATGCCGCCGGTCGGGCAGATCTTCAACTCGGCCATCGGTCCGGCCAGGCCCTTGAGCATCGACAGGCCGCCGACGGCGGTGGCCGGGAACAGCTTGCACACGCGGAAGCCGCGCGCCATCAGCGACAGGAATTCGGTCGGCGACGCGCCGCCCGGCACCACCGGGATCGGCGCCTTGGCCAGCGCGTCGGCCAGCTCCGGCGGGGTGCCCGGGGTGACCAGGAAGTCGGCGCCCAGCTCGATGCACTTCTGCATCTGCTCGATGGTCAGCACCGTGCCCATGCCGACGGCAATGCCGGGCAGTTCCTTCTTCAGCGCGACCAGCGCGTCGAGCGCGGCCGGCGTGCGCAGGGTCAGTTCGATCGCGGTCAGTCCGCCCTTGAGCAGTGCGGCCGAGAGCTTGCGTGCCTCGTCGACGCTGTCGGCGGTGACCACCGGCAGGATGCCGGACTTGCGCAGCAGCTGTTCGGCCTGGGCCTGGGTTTCGGCGATGCTCATGGGGGACGACGGCTCCGGATGCGGGATTCGCGGCAATTCTAACGCCTGCGCCGATGGCGGATGCGTCGGTTGCCGTTGCATCGATCGCGCGGCAGCGTGGCGTGATGGCCGCAGCCGGCGGCAGCGCGCCTTCGATGCAGCATCGGCGGGCGCGTGCCTGCAAGGATGCCGTCGCGCATCCGCGCGACGGCATCATCTCGGGACTCAGGCGTCCTTGGCCTCGTGCGGCGCCAGTGCGGCGTCCGCATCGCAGCCGAGCTCGTACTCGGCGTCGTAGTCCCAGGCGCCGCCGTCGTGCGCCGGCGGACCGCAGGAAATCGACAGCGCGCCCTGGTCGGCCGGGCCCACCAGCGCGCGGCTGTTGGCGAACAGGTTGCGGCCCAGGTCGTGCAGGGCAGGGCTGGTGTTGGCGGCGACTTCGCGGGCGGCGAATTCGGCCGCGTCGACCAGCACTTCCAGCACGCCGGATTCGCTGTCCAAGCGGACCAGGTCGCCGTCGCGGACCTTGCCGATCGCACCGCCACGGGCGGCTTCCGGGGTGACGTGGATCGCCGCCGGGATCTTGCCGGAAGCGCCGGACAGACGTCCGTCGGTGACCAGCGCGACCTTGCGGCCCTGGTTCTGCAGCATGCCCAGCAGCGGCGCCAGCGAGTGCAGCTCCGGCATGCCGTTGGCGCGCGGGCCCTGGTAGGTGACGACCGCGACGAAGTCCTTCGGCAGCACGCCGGCAGCGTGCAGCTTGTTGAGCTTCTGCGGCGCGTCGACCACCACCGCCTGCGCCTCGACGTAGCGGTGTTCGGGCTTGACCGCCGACAGCTTGATCAGGCCGCGGCCGATGTTGCCGCGGAGCAGGCGCAGGCCGCCCTGGGCCTCGAACGGCGCGGCGGCGGTGCGCACCACCGATTCGTCGGCCGAAACCGCTGCGGCCGGTGCCGAGGACAGCGTGCCGTTGTCGAGCCGCGGCTCGCGGGTGAACGCGCGCATGCCGTCCGGCACCACGGTCTTCAGGTCGTGCATCAGGCCGGCGTCGAGCAGCTCGCGGAACACGAACGGCACGCCGCCCGAGGCCTGGAAGCGGTTCACGTCGGCCTCGCCGTTCGGGTACACACGCGCCAGCAGCGGCACCACCTGCGAGATCTGGTCCATGTCGTCCCAGGTCAGGACCACACCGGCGGCACGGGCGACGGCGATCCAGTGGATGGTGTGGTTGGTCGAGCCGCCGGTGGCCATCAGCGCGACCACCGCGTTGATGATCGCGCGTTCGTCGACCAGGTGGCCCAGCGGACGGTAGTCGTCGCCCAGCGCGCTCATCTGCAGGACGCGGCGCACGGCCTCGTCGTCCAGCGCGGCGCGCAGCGGCGTGCCCGGATTGATGAACGAGCTGCCCGGCAGCTGCACGCCCATCGCCTCGAGCAGCACCTGGTTGGAATTGGCGGTGCCGTAGAAGGTGCAGGTACCCGGCGCGTGGTACGACTGCGCCTCCACTTCCAGCAGCTCCTCGCGGGTGGCCTCGCCGGCGGCGTAGCGCTCGCGCACCTCGGCCTTCTTCTTGTTCGGGATGCCCGCCGGCATCGGCCCGGCCGGCACGAACAGCGCCGGCAGGTGGCCAAAGGCGAGGGCGCCGATCAGCAGGCCCGGCACGATCTTGTCGCAGATGCCCAGGAACAGCGCCGCGTCGAACGCGTCGTGGCTGAGGCCGACCGCGGTGGCCTGGGCGATCACGTCGCGCGAGAACAGCGACAGCTCCATGCCGCCGCGACCCTGGGTCACGCCGTCGCACATCGCCGGCACGCCGCCGGCGACCTGCGCGGTGGCGCCCAGGCTGCGGGCCAGGGCGCGGATGCGCTCGGGGTAATGCTCGTACGGCTGGTGCGCCGAGAGCATGTCGTTGTACGCGGTGATGATGCCGAGGTTCGGCGTGACGTCGGCGCGCAGGCGCGCCTTGTCGGTATCGCCGCAGGCGGCGAACACGTGGGCCAGGTTGGCGCAGCTCAGCGGCTTGCGGTTGGGGCCGTTGCGCACGGCCGCCTCGATGCCCGCCAGGTAGGCGGCGCGCGAGGGCGCGCTGCGCTTGACGATGCGCTCGGTGATGGCTTCGATCTTCGGATGCAGGCTCATGGGCGTGGGGCTATGAGGGGAGGAAGGAAACACCCGGTGGTGTCAGGACACGTCCGGGTTTTCGTTGATTGCCGGCACAGGAATGTGCCGGCGCTGCGAAGGATTCGCGTCAGGGAGGAGCTCGCACTCACGCACACCAGTGCACGCGCACCGGTTCGATGCCGATGCCGAGCGCGGCACGGATCGGCAGCTCGCGGATGTCGTCGCCGTCGAGCGCACGCAGGAACACTTCGCGCTTGGTTTCGCCGCGCAACAGCAGCAGGCGGTGGCGGGTGTGCGCCAGGCCGAACGGGGTCAGGGTGATGCGCAGCGGCCAGTCGCCCGAGACCGGGCAACCGGTGGCGTCCAGCGCCGCGTAGGGCTGGTCGCTGGCCAGCACCCGCTCCAGGTCGACCGAACCGGGGAACAGCGACGCGGTGTGGCCGTCGTTGCCCATGCCCAGCACCGCCACGCAGGCGTCGTCGGCATGGCGTGCCTCGACATTGGCCGCATGCACCGACTCGGCCAGGGTCAGGCCTTCGCGCACCAGCGGCTCGAACCGGCCGACATCGGCACGCTCGAGCAGGCTTTCGCGGACCAGTCGCGCGTTGCTGGCGCTGTCCTGCGGCGACAGCCAGCGTTCGTCGACCAGGCCGACGGTGATCTTCGACCAGTCCAGCGGCGCGACCGCCAGCTGGGCGTAGGCCGGCGCCGGCGTGGTGCCGCCGGAAAGCAGCATCCGCGCGCGGCCACGGATGGCCAGCTCCACCGCCAGCATCCGCTCCATATCCTGGGCGATGCCCAGGGTCCATGATTCCGGATCGCGGTGCTCGATCCATTCGATGCGCGAATCGGGTTTGACCGGCTTGGACTTCATTGCAGCTGGCCCTCCCGGCGAAGCAGGTCGACGGCGTAGGCGGCGGCGCCGAGCAGGCCGGCACGCGGATGGACCACGGCCAGCGAGGGCACCCGCGCCATGGTCGGCGAGAAGCGGCCCTTGTACTCGAAGCGCTGGCGGAAACCGGAATGGCGCAGCGAGTCGAGCATCTTCGGCACCAGCCCGCCGGTGAGGAACACGCCGTCCCACGCGCCGACGGTCAGCACCAGGTCGCCGGACACGGCGCCGAACACCGCGCAGAACACGTCCACTGCGCGCATGCCCAGCGCATCGCCCTGGGCGGCGCGGGCGGTGATGTCCTTCGGTTCGAGCAGGCCCGGATCCACCCCGGCGATCTCGCACAGGGCACGGTGGATGTTGACCAGGCCCGGCCCGCAGATCAGGCGTTCGTTGGAGACCCGGCCGTACTGTTCGGAGAGGATCTCCAGGATCCGGATCTCCTCCGGCGTGCCGGGCGGGAAGCTGATGTGTCCGCCTTCGGTCTCGAGCGGATAGCAGCGACCGTCGCGGATCAGCAGTCCGCCCACGCCCAGGCCGGTGCCCGGGCCGAGCACGGCATAGGTGCGCGGCTGGTCGAGCGGGGCCGGCGTCCAGCTGGCGCCGCCGATCTGGACCACGTCCTCCGGCCGGTACAGGCTGATCGCCATCGCCTGCGCGGCGAAGTCGTTGATCAGGTGGACCTGGTCGAAGCCGAGCATCTCGCGGGTGCGGCTGCGCGAGATGACCCACGGATGATTGGTGATCCGTGCCTCGTCGCCGTCCACGCGCCCGGCCACGGCGAACACGCCGCGTTCGACCTGCGCGCCGACCTGGTCGAGGTAATGGCGCGCGGTATCGGCCAGCGACGGGAAGTCGGCGACGGCGAACTCGCGCACGCTGTCGTCCAGCAGCGGCACCGCGAGCTGCGGGTCGGCCAAGGCGAAACGGGCGTTGGTACCACCGATGTCTGCGATCAGCAGCAGGCCGGTCATGCTCAGCCCCCGCGGCCCGTGGGGCGGCCAACCGCGTCGAACTGCGCCGGCAGGTAGCCGGCGGCTTCGCGCGGGCCCCAGGTGCCGGCCGGGTAGTACTCCAGCGGCGCGTCGCCGCGCTTCCAGCCCTCGACCACGCTGTCGGTCCAGGCCCATGCGGCCTCGACCTCGTCGTTACGCACGAACAGGGCATGGTTGCCGTGCAGCGCGTCCAGGAACAGGCGTTCGTAGGCGATGCGCCGGTTCTGGCCGGTTTCCGAGGACAGTTCCAGTTCCAGCGGTTGCAGTTCCAGGGTGCCCCATTCCGGACCGGCCAGGCTGCTCATCAGGCCCAGCTCGATGTCCTCCTGCGGCTGCAGGCGGAAGGTCAGGCGGTTGGGCGCGGCATGGGCGCCGTCCGGGCGCTCGAACAGCCAGTGGCTGACCGGCTTGAGGGTCACGGTGACCACGGTCGAGCGTTCGGCCATGCGCTTGCCGGTGACCAGGTGGAACGGCACCCCGGCCCAGCGCCAGTTGTCGATGTGGGCGGTGACGCCGACGAACGTTTCGACATCGCTGTCATCCGGCGGCGTGTAAGCCTGCACCGGATTGCCATCGATCGTGCCCGCGATGTAGCGGCCGCGCACGCTGTGGCGCTTGGCCTCCGCGGCGCTGAACGGACGCAGCGCGCGCAGCACCTTGACCTTCTCGTCGCGGATGCGGTCGGCGGCGAGCGAGGCCGGCGGTTCCATCGCCACCAGGCACAGCAGCTGCAGGATGTGGCTCTGGACCATGTCGCGCAGCGCGCCGGAGCGGGCGTAGTAGGAATTGCGCCCGTCCACGCCCTCGGTTTCGGAGACCAGGATGTTGACCGAGTCGATGTAGGTGCGGTTCCAGACCGCTTCCAGCAGCGTGTTGCCGAAGCGCAGCGCGAGCAGGTTCTGCACCGCGGCCTTGCCCAGGTAATGATCGATGCGGAAGATCCGGTCCTCGTCGATCAGCCCGCCGATGGCGGCGTTGATCTCGCGCGCCGAGGCCAGGTCCGAACCGATCGGCTTTTCCAGCATCAGCCGGTTGGGCGCCTTGAACGCGCCGCCCAGGGCCAGGCCCTGGCAGGTGCTGATGTACAGACCCGGCGGGATCGACAGGTAGCTGACGCAGGGGCGGTCGACCAGGTCGCGCACCGCGTCGGCCACGGATTCGGGCGTGCGCATGTCCACCGAGCGGTAGTCGACCCGGGCCAGGAACTGCTCGATCTGCTCGGCGGAGGGCGCGTAGTGGGCCAGGCTGGCGAAGCGCTCGCGCAGGATCCCGCGGAATTTCTCGGTGTCGTGCGGCGACAGCGCCAGCGCGCGCACGCGGAAGTTCTCCGGCAGCAGGCCATCGCCTTGCAGGCGCAGCAGCGAGGGGAACAGGTAGCGCTGCGCCAGGTCGCCGGTGGCGCCGAACAGCAGCAGGGTGTCATGCATCCGGTGGGCTTCCGTGGGGTGTGACATCGGGTCCGTGGCTTCTCTCGAGTGTCGTGTCCGGGAGGACAAAGGCATCGCACGGGAGGTGGAGATTGCCCGCGCGGGGATATGCAAACTGTCGAAATATGGCCGTCCACCGCACTTCTTGTCCAGTGGTCAGGACGGTGTCCGTGGAAACGATCATCGCGCGTCGCGGCCTCCGGCAAGGCCGGTGCCGGCGTTCCGGCGCGCACGTTCCGGCGACGGCACGGCGACCTGCAAAGCCTTGTCGCAGCTGCGTCATGCGTCCGCGTCCGAGGGCGTTGCGCATCCGCTGGACGTCGCCACGGCCGGGGGCGCATGCCATGATCCGGGACGCGCGCAGCGGACCTGCGATTCCCGCGCGGGTGTGGGCGCATACGTATTCCCGGAGGAGCGGATGGCGGGTTTGCAGCTGGAGGCGGTACGCAAGGTCTACGACAACGGCCAGGTGGCCGTTCACGGAGCCACCTTCGAGGTCGCCGACGGCGAACTGGTCGTGCTGGTTGGCCCGTCCGGCTGCGGCAAGTCGACCTTGCTGCGGATGATCGCCGGACTGGAGGAGATCACCTCCGGCACCCTGCGGATCGGCGACCGGGTGGTCAACGATGTTGCCCCCAAGGACCGCGACATCGCGATGGTCTTCCAGAGCTACGCGCTGTACCCGCACATGAGCGTGGCCGAGAACCTGGCCTTCGGCCTGAAGCTGCGCGGCATGCCGCGTGCGGACGTGGAGCGGCGGGTGGCCGATGCGGCGGCGATGCTGGGGCTCGAGGGCATGCTCGGCAAGCGCCCGCGCGAGATGTCCGGCGGCCAGCGCCAGCGCGTCGCGCTGGGCCGGGCGCTGGTCCGCGAGCCGGCGGTGTTCCTGCTCGACGAGCCTCTCTCCAATCTCGACGCCAAGCTGCGCCAGTCCACCCGCACCGAGATCGGCCGCCTGCATCAGCGGCTGGGCGCGACCATGGTCTATGTCACCCACGACCAGGTCGAGGCGATGACCCTTGGCCAGCGAATCGTGGTGCTCGACGCCGGGCGGATCCAGCAGATCGACACGCCGATGGCGCTGTACGAGCGGCCGGCCAACCTGTTCGTGGCCGGCTTCCTCGGCAGCCCGGCGATGAACGTGATCGAGGGCGAGCTGCAGGCAGCCGATGGCCTGCGCCTGGTCCTGGACGGGCAGGGCACCGACGTGCCGCTGCCGGGCGTGGACGTGCCGAAGGCCTGGCTGGGCCGGCGCGTGGCCATGGGAGTGCGCCCCGAACACCTGCTGCCGGCCGGCGACGGCCTGCAGGCACGCGTGGAGGTGGTCGAGCCGATCGGCAGCGAGGCCTTCCTGCACCTGGATTTTGCCGGGCGGGCGCTGGTCTCGCGGCTGCCGCCGCAGGCGCTGCCCGCGCCGGGCGCGCAGGTCAGGTTGCGGGCCGATCCGGCCCACCTGCATTTCTTCGACCCGCGCGACGGGCTGCGACTGGCGGCCTGACCTGCCTGGCCGCCCGGTGTTCAGCGGGCCAGGCCTTCCACGAAGGGTTCGACCCCCGCCGCCACGCCCTCGACGAGCAGCGGCGTGGCGTCGCGTTCCAGCGGCAGCACGGCCAGCGCCAGGCGCGGTGCCGTGCCGGCGGCACTGGCCAGGCTGCCGATCGCGGCGTCGGACTGGAATACCTCGGCGCCCGCCTCGACCGCATCCGCGACCTGCAGCAGCAGGGTTTCGCGCTTGGCCCGGCCGAGGAAGTGGGTACGGGCGACGATCTCCTGGCCCGGGTAGCAGCCCTTCTTCACGCTGAAGGCGGCCAGCCGTTCCAGCCCGAGCTGCTGCGGCGTCCACTGCTCGCGCTGCGCTGCCGGCAGGCGCGGCAGCCCCAGGCGCAGGTCGGCGGCGGCCCAGGCCTGCGATGCGGCCGGATCGGCCGCGGTCGGGGCAGGGGACAGGCGCAGCGTGCGCAGCAGGCCGGGCGCGCCGTAGTCCAGCTCCAGCCCGGTCGCGTCGTCGCCCGCGAGCAGACCGCCGTGGGCCTGTGCGGCGCGGAACGCGCCCGCCACATGCAGGTCCGGGCGCGGCGCGATCACCAGCTTGCGCCGGAACACGAAGCGGCGCAGCGCATCGCCCAGTTCCGCCGCATCGAAGTCCGGCAGCACCAGCCGCAGCGACGTCTCGCCGCTGCGCAGCAGCGCGAACACGGCGATCACGCGGCCTTTGGGCGTCAGCAGCGTGCTCCAGTGCCAGTGTCCCGTGGCCAGCGCTGTCACGTCGCTGGCGAACTGCGCCTGGGCGAAGGCGACCGCGTCCGGGCCGTCGAGGGCGAGCACCGAATGGCCGTCCAGCGCGAAGAAATCCACAGGAAATTCCGTTGGATTCAAGGGGGATACGAAAGGCTGGTTGTCAGGCACGTTAACGGGGGCTTAAAATTTTGTGCGTTGCAAGGAGTCCCATGATAGGTCAAAGCCCCGCGGTTCCCGAGCCTGCCGATGCGCAGGGCGATGGAACGCAGTCACCCGCCGACGCACACGCCGGCAAGGTGATGCCGCGCGAGTACGGCGGGCGCGAGGGTCCGGAGCCGACCCGCTACGGGGACTGGGAAAAGAACGGGCGCTGCGTCGATTTCTGATCGCCGCGCCAACAGCCACGCGGCCCATCGCCGCACAGCCGAGACAACGAGTCAGCGAATGAGCAGTCGCGAACGCCCCCTGTCACCTCATCTGCAGGTGTATCGCTGGCAGATCCAGATGGTGACCTCGATCCTGCACCGCGCCACCGGCGTCGTCCTCGCCGTGGGCGCGCTGGTCATCGCCGCAGGCCTGCTGGCACTGATGCTGGGCCCGGAATCCTGGGCCTGCTTCACCGGCCATGCCGGCGCCTGGTACGGCAAGGTCTTCCTGTTCGGCTGGAGCTGGAGCTTCGCCTACCACCTGTGCAACGGCATCCGCCACGTGGTCCAGGACTTCGCCATCGGCTACAGCATCCCGGCCTTCGTCCGCAGCAGCTGGCTGTCGGTGGTCGGCAGCCTGGTCATCACCGCGCTGATCTGGGCCTGCGCACTGAACGGAGGTGGCGCATGAGCGCGAGCAACGGCAACCGGTTCCGCACCCCGCTGAAGAACGTGCGCGGCTGGGGTTCGGCCAAGACCGGCACCGAGCACTTCATCCACCAGCGCCTGACCGCCACCGCGCTGGTCATCCTCGGCCTGTGGTTCGTCTGGTTCGTGCTCGGCCTGGTCGGCAGCGACTACCTGACCGCGACCGACGCGGTGTCCAAGCCGTGGAACGCGGTGCTGCTCGTCGGCTTCCTCGCCGCCACGTTCTGGCACGCGCAGCTCGGCCTGCAGGTCGTGCTGGAGGACTACATCCACCATTCGCTGCTGGCCCTGATCCTGCAGACCGGCGTGAAGTTCATCGCGGTGCTGGGCGCGCTCGTCAGCATCTTCGCCGTCGCCCGCATCGCGCTGGCCGGCTGAGCCGCGCGCAAAGGAATAGAGAACCGATGTCCGCCTACAAGATCACCGAACACAAGTACGACATGGTCGTCGTCGGCGCCGGCGGCGCCGGCCTGCGCGCCACCTTCGGCCTGGCCCAGAAGGGTCTGCAGACGGTGTGCCTGACCAAGGTCTTCCCGACCCGCTCGCACACGGTCGCCGCGCAGGGCGGCATCTCCGCCGCACTGGGCAACATGGGCGAGGACGACTGGCGCTACCACTTCTTCGACACCATCAAGGGTTCGGACTGGCTGGGCGACCAGGACGCGATCGAGTACATGTGCCGCGAGGCGATCCCGGCGATCATCGAGCTGGAGCACTACGGCGTGCCGTTCTCGCGCACCGAGGAAGGCAAGATCTACCAGCGCCCGTTCGGCGGCATGACCACCAAGTTCGGCGAAGGCCCGCCGGCCCAGCGCACCTGCGCGGCGGCCGACCGCACCGGCCACGCCATGCTGCACACGCTGTACCAGCAGTCGCTGGCGCACGACGCGCGCTTCATGATCGAGTACTTCGCCCTCGACCTGATCTTCGACGAAGAGGGCGTGTGCCGCGGCGTGCTCGCCCTGGACATGGCCGAAGGCTCGCTGCACCTGTTCCGCGCCCACGGCGTGGTCCTGGCCACCGGCGGCTACGGCCGTGCCTACTTCAGCGCCACCTCCGCCCACACCTGCACCGGCGACGGCGGCGGCCTGGTGATGCGCGCCGGCCTGCCGATGCAGGACATGGAGTTCGTGCAGTTCCACCCGACCGGCATCTACGGCGCCGGCTGCCTGATCACCGAGGGCGTGCGCGGCGAAGGCGGCATCCTGCGCAACTCCAATGGCGAGCGCTTCATGGAGCGCTACGCCCCGCACTACAAGGACCTGGCCTCGCGCGACGTGGTCAGCCGCTCGATGACCATCGAGATCCGCGAAGGCCGCGGCGTCGGCGAGCACAAGGACCATATCCTGCTCGACCTGACCCACCTGGGCCCGGAAGTGATCAACGAGAAGCTGCCGGGTATTGCCGAGAGCGCGCACATCTTCGCCGGCGTGGACGTGACCAAGCAGCCGATCCCGGTGATCCCGACCGTCCACTACAACATGGGTGGCATCCCGACCAACTACCACGGCGAAGTCGTGCGCAAGGTCGGCGACAACCCCGATGCGGTGGTGCCGGGCCTGTACGCGATCGGCGAGGCGGCCTGCGTGTCGGTGCACGGCGCCAACCGCCTGGGCTCCAACTCGCTGCTCGACCTGGTCGTGTTCGGCCGCGCCGTGGCCAACCGCTGCGCCGAGACGATCAAGAAGAACGCCCCGCACAAGCCGCTGGCCTCCGATGCCTGCGACAAGGCGCTGTCGACCCTGGACAAGCTGCGCAATGCCGATGGCGACACCCCGACGGCGGTGATCCGCGACCGCATGCAGCGGACCATGCAGTCGGACGCGGCGGTGTTCCGTACCAGCAAGTCGCTGAAGGAAGGCTGCGAGAAGATGGCCGACATCTTCGCCAGCTTCGAGGACGTGAAGGTTTCCGACCGCTCGCTGGTCTGGAACTCGGATCTGATCGAGACCTACGAGCTGAACAACCTGCTGCTGAACGCGGTGGCCACGATCAACTCGGCCGAGCAGCGCCACGAGAGCCGCGGCGCGCATGCGCACGAGGACTTCCCCGAGCGCGACGACGTCAACTGGCAGAAGCACACCCTGGTCAGCGTCGACGACAAGGGCGCGTGCAGCTTCGACTACCGTCCGGTGCACATGTATACGCTGTCCGACGACGTGGCCGTGGTGCCGCCGAAGCCGCGCGTGTACTGAGGCCGTGATGCAGCGTCCGACCGCCTTCCACCTCCACGACGCGCGCCCCGCGCGCGTCACGCTCGCCCCGCGGGCCGCCTGAGCCAACGAGATCAGCCATGGCAGAGTTCAGCCTCCCGAAGAATTCCCAGGTCAAGAAGGGCAAGCACTTCCCGGCCAAGGGCGCGAAGAACCCGCGCACGTTCAAGGTCTACCGCTGGAGCCCGGATGACGGCGCCAACCCGCGCACCGACACCTACGAGGTCGACCTGGCCGCGTGCGGGCCGATGGTCCTGGACGCGCTGATCAAGATCAAGAACGAGATCGACCCGACCCTGACCTTCCGCCGCTCGTGCCGCGAGGGCATCTGCGGTTCGTGCGCGATGAACATCGACGGCACCAACACGCTGGCCTGCACCAAGGCGATCAGCGACTGCGGCAAGGCCGAGGTGCCGATCTATCCGCTGCCGCACATGAGCGTGGTCAAGGACCTGGTCCCGGACCTGACCCACTTCTACGCGCAGTACGCCTCGATCAAACCGTGGATCCGCACCCAGACCCCGGCGCCGCCGGACCGCGAGCGGCTGCAGTCGCCGGAAGACCGCAAGAAGCTCGATGGCCTGTACGAGTGCATCCTGTGCGCGTGCTGCTCGACCAGCTGCCCGAGCTACTGGTGGAACGGCGAGCGCTATCTCGGCCCGGCGATCCTGCTGCAGGCCTACCGCTGGATCATCGACTCGCGCGACGAGGATACCGGTGCGCGCCTGGACGACCTGGAAGATCCGTTCAAGCTGTATCGCTGCCACACCATCATGAACTGCGCGCGGACCTGCCCGAAGGGCCTGAACCCGGCCTTGGCCATCGCCGAGATCAAGAAGCTGATGATGGAACGGCGCTCCTGATCGCCACGCGACGAGTAATAAAAAAGGCCCGGGAAACCGGGCCTTTTTATTACTTGACCTGCTGCTTGCCGAGCTTGCGCGCCAGCGTGCGCCGGTGCATGCCCAGCCGGCGCGCGGTCTCGGAGACGTTGAACCCGGTTTCGGCCAGCACTTCGTGGATGCGTTCCCATTCCAGGGTCTTGATCGAGGTCGGGCGTTCGCCGAGGCCGACCTGGACATTGCCCTCGGCGCGGCCGAAGGCGGCCTCGATGTCGTCGGTGTTCGAGGGCTTGGCCAGGTAGTGGCAGGCGCCGAGCTTGATCGCCTCCACCGCGGTGGCGATGCTGGCGTAGCCGGTGAGCACCACGATCAGCATGCCCGGATCGCGCGCGTGCAGCGCCTGCACGCAGGCCAGGCCGGAGCCGCCGTTGGCGAGCTTGAGGTCGACCACCGCGTAGCCGGGCGCGAAGCCGTCCAGCAGCGCATCCAGCTCCACCTGGCCTGCGGCATGCCGTACTTCGTAGCCGCGCCGCTCGAACGAGCGGATCAGGGTGCGGGCGAACGCCTCGTCGTCTTCGACGATCAGCAGTCGGCGCGGGGCGGTGTCATTCGTCATCGGCATCATCAAGGTCATGGTCCGGCGCGGCGGCGGGCAGGGCGAGCGCGGACAACGGCAACTCCAGCACGACCTCGGCGCCGCGCGGCATGCGGTTGGCCGCGCTCAGGCGGCCGCCGAGGCTGCGGGCGACGTTGAGCGAAAGGAACAGGCCCAGGCCACCGCCCGGGCGTCCCTTGCTGGAATTGTAGGGTTTGCCGAAGCCGGCAAGTGTCTCGGAGGTGAATCCCGGGCCGGCGTCGCTGACCTTCAGGCGCAGGCATTCGCCGTCCTGGCCGAAGCGCGTGACCTCCAGCCCGACCCATTCCGGCGAGGCCTCCAGCGCGTTGTCGAGGATGTTGCCGATCATCTGCTTGAGGCCCGAGTCGGAAACGATGGGCAGGTCCGCGTCCAGGTGGCGGCGATAGTCGAGGGTCTGCACCGGCCGGGTGGCGCTCCATTCGCTGACCAGTTCGTCCAGGAACACCGCCAGCGTGGTCTGCGCCGGCGCTTCGCCACGCGCATCGCCGGCCGAAAGCAGGATCCCGGTGACGATCGACTTGCAGCGGCCCAGCTGGGCCTGCATCTCGTCCAGGTCCTGCTGCAGCTCCGGGTTGTCGGTGAACGGCGCCATCCGCCGCCAGTCGCCCAGCAGCACCGACAGCGTCGCCAGCGGCGTGCCCAGCTCGTGCGCCGCGCCGGACGCGAGCAGGCCCATCCGCACGATGTGTTCCTCCTCGGCGGCCTGCTGGCGCAGGTCGGCCAGGCGCGCGTCGCGGTCGCGCAGGATCCGCGCGATCCGGCCGATGAACAGCGCCGCCAATGCCGCCGCCAGCAGGAAGCAGGCGAGCAGGCCCTGCACGTAGGGATCGGAGATGCCGCGCGACGGATCGACGGTCAGCGATATCGCGCCCGGGAACAGGACCAGGCCCAGCACGCCGAGGCTGCTGGCGGCCACCACCACCCAGCTGGCCCAGCCGGGCAGCAGCACCGCGCCCAGCGCGACCTGCAGCAGGTACAGGAACACGAACGGATTGGTGATGCCGCCGCTCAGGTGCAGCTGCGCGGTCAGCGCGCCGACGTCGACCAGCAGCGCCGCCAGCAGGGCCACGTCGCCCACGTCCTGGCGCGGGCGCCAGAACACCAGGCTGGCGAGGTTGAACGCGGCCAGGTAGCCGGCCACGTTGAGCATGGTCAGCAGCGGCAGGCGGATGTCGAGCACGAAATGGACGAAGCAGATCGTGGCGACCTGGCCGACGATGGCGATCCAGCGCAGCTGGATCAGCTGCTGCATGTTGCGCATGCCCGCGCCGCGGGCGGTGTCGGTGCTTGCGCTTTCCAGCGCCAGCCGGTTACCGGGGCCGGGGCCCGGCGTTCGTGCTGCTTGCATCCATTGGCTCCATCGTGCGGTCATCGCGCCAGCGGCGGCGGATGCGCCGTTCTTCCAGCGCGAACCGCCAGGCGCCGCCTGCCACCAGCAGCGCCAGTGCGAACCAGGTCAGCGCGTACCCCAGGTGGCTGTCGCGGAACCGTACCACCGTCAGCCCGCCACGTGGCCATGGCGTGCCGGCCTGGGCGGCGGAGGCCGCATCGGCGTCGACGAAGAACGGCAGCACGCCATCCAGTCCGCGATGCGCGGCGATCGCCTCGACATCGCGTGAATACCAGCGCTCCTGCGCCGGCACGTTGCGGCGCAGGAAGCCGCCGCCGGGCTCGGACAGGCGCAGCAGGCCGGTCACTTCGGCAGGGTGCGTGGCTGGCGCGGCCACCTGCGCGTCTTCCGGCACGAAGCCGAGGTTGACCAGGGCCACGCTGCCATCGTCGCGCCGCAGCGGCCGCAGCAGCCAGTGGCCGGCGCCGGCTTCGGTCACCGCCTGGGTGCGGGTGTCGTGTCCGGCCAACCAGGTGCCGTGCAGGCTGACCCGGCGGTATTCCTGGTCGCGCGGCGTGGAGGCGGCCCAGGCGGCGGCATCGGGAGCCGGGACAGGCGTCGCATGGATGCGCGCATCCACGCGGGCGATCAGGTCATGCTTCCACTGCAGGCGCTGTACCTGCCAGATGCCCAGCGCGGCGAACAGCGCGAAACCGGAGAGGAAGGCCGCGGCCAGCAGCACCAGCGCGAGCGGGCCGCGCGGCGGACGCGCCGTCGCGTCCGCCTGCCGTCCGGTGTCGTGCGAACCCATGCGGCTCGATCCCGTGCGTGACCCGGCCCGATCCGGCACGATCCGGCTCAGGGCTGGATGCGCGCCTCGTGCGGCGACATCGGCATCATGTTGGTGTTGAGGTGGTACATCACCCACAGCGAGCCGGACAGCACGATCACCACCAGGACCACGGTGAAGATCAGCGCCAGCATGTTCCAGCCGCCTTCCGAGCGCGGGTTCATGTGCAGGAAGTAGACCATGTGCACCACGATCTGCACCGCGGCGAAGCCCAGGATCACCAGCGCGGTGGTGCCGGAGTCGGTGATGACGTGGTTCATCACCAGCCAGAACGGGATCGCGGTCAGGATCACCGACAGGATGAAGCCGGTGACGTAGTCGCGCATCGTGCCGTGTGCGGCTTCCACGTGCTCGTCATGCGGCGCGTGCTCGCCACCATGCTCGTCATGGTGCAAGCCGTCGTGGCCATAGGTGGCATGCGGATCCTGGTGCCCGCTCATGGCAGCACTCCCATCAGGTAGACGAAGGTGAAGACGCCGATCCAGACGACGTCGAGGAAGTGCCAGAACATCGACAGGCACAGCAGGCGGCGCTGGTTGGGCGCATGCAGGCCGAAGCGGCCCACCTGCACCATCAGCACCACCAGCCAGACGATGCCGAAGGTCACGTGCAGGCCGTGGGTGCCGACCAGGGCGAAGAACGCCGACAGGAACGCACTGCGCTGCGGGCCGGCGCCTTCGTGGATCAGGTGCGCGAACTCGTACAGCTCGATGCCGATGAAGGCCAGGCCGAACAGGCCGGTCACCGCCAGCCAGGCCAGCACGCCGGGGATGTGCCGGCGCTGCATCGCCAGCATCGCGAAGCCATAGGTGATCGAGGAGAACAGCAGCATCGCCGTGTTCACCGCCACCAGCCGCAGGTCGAACAGGTCGGCGCCGGTCGGGCCGGCGGCGAAGCTGCGGCTGAGCACGCCGAAGGTGGCGAACAGGCAGGCGAAGACGAGCAGGTCGCTCATCAGGTACAGCCAGAAGCCGAGCAGGGTGCCCTGCTGCGGGTGGTGCTCGCCGGCCAGGTCGTAGAACCGGTCCGGGGTGGTGTCGACCGGCGGCACGGCGTCGGCGGGATTCAGGGCGATCGCGTCAGACATGGGCGTTCAGCAGGGCAGTGCGCTGCTCCTCGGTCCGGGTCACGGTCTCGGCCGGGATGTGGTAGTCGCGCTTGTAGTTGAAGGTGTGCACGATCGTGGCGACCAGGATCGAGGCGAATGCCACTGCGGCCAGCCACCAGATGTGCCAGACCAGGGCGAAGCCGAGCACCGTGCTCAGGCCGGCCAGGACCACGCCGGCGGCGGTGTTCTTCGGCATGTGGATCGGCAGGAAGCCGGACAGCGGCCGCTTGGCCCCGCGCTGCTTCATGTCCCACCACGCATCGTTGTCGTGCACCACCGGGGTGAAGGCGTAGTTGTAATCCGGCGGCGGCGAGGAGGTGGACCATTCCAGGCTGCGCGCGTCCCACGGGTCGCCGGTCACGTCGCGCAGCTGTTCGCGCCTGCGGAAGCTGACGAAGATGCAGATCAGGAAGCAGGCGATGCCCAGGGCCACCAGCACCGCGCCGAAGGCGGCGATCTGGAACCAGATCTGCAGCGAGGGATCCTCGAAGTGGCTCATGCGCCGGGTCACGCCCATCAGGCCCAGCACGTACAGCGGGGTGAAGGCGAACCAGTAGCCGGACAGCCAGAACCAGAACGAGAGCTTGCCCCAGAAGTCGTCGAGCTTGAAGCCGAACGCCTTCGGGAACCAGAAGGTCATGCCGGCGAACAGGCCGAACACCACGCCGCCGATGATCACGTTGTGGAAGTGGGCGACCAGGAACAGGCTGTTGTGCAGCACGAAGTCGGCCGGCGGCACCGCCAGCAGCACGCCGGTCATGCCGCCCACCACGAAGGTGACCATGAAGCCCATGGTCCACAGCATCGGCACCTCGAAGCGGATCCGCCCGCGGTACATGGTGAACAGCCAGTTGAAGATCTTCGCGCCCGTCGGGATCGAGATGATCATCGTGGTGATGCCGAAGAACGAGTTGACGCTGGCGCCCGAGCCCATGGTGAAGAAGTGATGCAGCCACACCAGGTAGGACAGGATGGTGATCACCACCGTCGCGTAGACCATCGAACTGTAGCCGAACAGGCGCTTGCCCGAATAGGTGGCCACCACTTCCGAGAACACGCCGAACACCGGCAGGACCAGGATGTAGACCTCCGGATGGCCCCAGATCCAGATCAGGTTCACGTACATCATCGGGTTGCCGCCGAGGTCGTTCGTGAAGAAGTTGGTCCCCACGTAGCGGTCCAGGGCGAGCAGCGCCAGCACCGCGGTCAGCACCGGGAAGGTGACCACGATCAGCACGTTGGTGCACAGCGCAGTCCAGGTGAATACCGGCATGCGCATCAGGGTCATGCCCGGCGCGCGCATCTTGATGATGGTCACGATCAGGTTGACGCCCGATAGAAGCGTGCCGACGCCGGCTATCTGCAACGCCCAGATGTAGTAGTCCACGCCCACGTCTGGGCTGTAGTCGATGCCCGACAGGGGCGGGTAGGCCAGCCAGCCGGTCTTGGCGAACTCGCCCACGAACAGCGACAGCATGACCAGCACCGCGCCGGCGGTGGTCATCCAGAAGCTGAAGTTGTTGAGGAACGGGAAGGCGACGTCGCGGGTGCCGATCTGCAGCGGCACCAGGTAGTTCATCAGGCCGGTGACCAGCGGCATGGCCACGAAGAAGATCATGATCACGCCGTGGGCGGTGAACACCTGATCGTAATGGTGCGGTGGCAGGTAGCCCATGTTGTCGCCGAAGGCCATCGCCTGCTGCAGGCGCATCATCAGCGCGTCGGAGAAGCCGCGCAGCAGCATCACGATGCCCAGCACCATGTACATGATGCCGATCTTCTTGTGGTCGATGCTGGTGAACCAGTCGTGCCACAGCGTGCCCCACAGCCGGTAGCGGGTCAGCAGGTAGAGGATGGCCAGGCCGCCGACCACCACGCCGGCGAAGGTGGCGACGAGGATCGGTTCATGCAGCGGCAACGACTCCCAGCCGAGGCGGCCGGTGAGCGGGTTGTACGGTGCTGAGGTGGAAATCGGTGCGGACATGTCTGGAACTTCCGTCGGCAGGCCGCCGCGGCGGGCGGCAGGCGCGCGCTCAGGGCGCGAGGCGGGAAAGGGCGGTGTTCAGGCCGGAGGCCGGTGCATCGGTGGAGGCGCACATCGCCGACGGCACGTAGCGGCGGCCGCGCAGGTCGCCGACCCGGCGCTCCTGCAGGCCTTCCTCGCCACTGCGGCCGGCGCCGTTGCCGGCGTCGATGGCCATCATCTCGTGCGCGCACATCCGGCGCGGATCCACGCAGCGGTTGAGGATGGCGTCGAACAGGTTGTCCTCGACGCTGCCGAAATGCCGCACCGGTTCGCGCTCGCTGGGCTTCTCCAGCGCCAGGTAGGCGTCGCGGTCGAGCTTGTCGCCGCCGCGCACCTGGGCCACCCAGCCGTCGAAGCCGGCGTCGTCCAGCGCGTGGAAGCGGAAGCGCATGCCGGAGAAGCCGGCGCCGCTGTAGTTGGACGAGAAGCCCTCGTACTCGCCCGGGGAATTCATCACCGCGTTCAGTTCGGTGCGCATGCCGGGCATGGTGTAGACCATGCCGGCCAGCGCCGGGATGTAGAACGCGTTCATCACCGTCGAGGACGTCATCCGGAACTCGATCGGCCGGTCGACCGGCGCGGCCAGCTCGTTGACCGTGGCGATGCCCTGTTCCGGATAGAGGAACAGCCATTTCCAGTCCAGCGCGACGACCTCGACCACCAGCGGCTCGGTGCCCTCGGGCACGGGCCGGCCTTCGGCGATCCGGTCCAGCGGCCGGTACGGGTCGAGGGTATGGGTGCTGATCCAGGTGATCGCGCCCAACGCGATGATGATCAGCAGCGGCGCCGCCCAGATCACCAGCTCCAGCTGCAGGGAGTGGTCCCAGTCCGGCTTGTAGGTGGCGTCCTTGTTCGAGGCCCGGTAGCGCCAGGCGAAGAACAGGATCAGCGAGATCACCGGGACGATGATGATCAGCATCAGCAGGGTCGAGACGATGATCAGGTCGCCCTGCTGGCGGGCGATGTCGCCCGGGGCGTTGAGCACGATGGTGTTGCAGCCGGCCAACGGGATGATCAGGCCGGCCGCCAGCAGGAGCCGGCGCAGGGGAGTGGAGATGGCCATCTGAATAGGGGAGCTGGTGGGGTCGCAGCGGGCTGTCACTCTACTCCCGGTGCGTGAAAGCGGCGATTGGGCGTTTTGTCCTATTGGCCTGCCCCGGCGAGGGTGGGACCCTGTACCGCCGACCCCGGCCCCCGGTGGCGACTGCACGCCGGCAAACGCGTGCGGGTGTAGCCTTCCCGCAGGCCCAGCACAGTCCTCTCGCGATGTCCTCGATCCCCGCCAGCCCCACCGTCTCCGTCCACGGCCAGGACTCCGGTTCCCATGCGCAGGTCGCTCCCGGCGAGATCGCCGTGGGCGTGGTCATCGGCCGCACCTCCGAGTATTTCGACTTCTTCGTCTACGGCATCGCCTCGGCGCTGGTGTTCCCGAAGGTGTTCTTCCCCTTCGCCGAGCCGCTGCAGGCGACCCTGTATTCGTTCGCGGTGTTCGCCCTGGCGTTCATCGCCCGGCCGCTGGGCACGGTGCTGTTCCTGTGGATCCAGTCGCGCTGGAGCCGTGGCACCAAGCTGACCGCGGCGCTGTTCCTGCTCGGCACCAGCACCGCCGGCATCGCCTTCCTGCCAGGCTACGAGAAGATCGGCATGACCGCGGTCGTGCTGCTGTCGCTGTTCCGCAGCAGCCAGGGTGTCGCCCTGGGCGGTTCCTGGGACGGCCTGCCGTCGCTGCTGGCGCTGAACGCGCCCAAGCACCGGCGCGGCTGGTACGCGATGCTCGGCCAGCTCGGCGCGCCGGTGGGTTTCATCGTCGCCGCCGCGCTGTTCTCGTTCCTGTATTCGAGCCTGTCCAACGCCGACTTCTACGACTGGGGCTGGCGTTATCCGTTCTTCGCCGCGCTGGCGATCAATGTCGTCGCGCTGTTTTCGCGCCTGCGCCTGGTGGTGACCCACGAGTACTCGCAGGAAATGGGCGAGCACGAGCTGGAGCCGGTGCCGGTGACCGAGCTGTTCCGGGTCAAGGGCCGGCACGTGTTCATCGGCGCCTTCGCCGCGCTGGCCAGCTATGCGATGTTCCACATCGTCACCATCTTCCCGCTGTCGTGGATCCAGCTGTTCACCGAACAGAACATCAGCCGCTTCCTGATGGTGCAGGTCGCCGGCGGCTTCCTGGCCATCGGCGGCATGCTCGCCTCGGGCGTGATCGCCGACCGCTTCGGCCGGGTGCCGACGCTGGGCGCCACCGCGCTGGCGATCGCAGTGTTCAGCGGCTTCGCCCCGACCCTGCTCGGCGGTGGCCCGGTGTCGCAGCAGGTATTCATGCTGGTCGGCTTCCTGCTGCTGGGGCTGTCCTACGGGCAGGCCTCGGGCGCGGTGACCCGCAATTTCGGCAGCCGCTACCGCTACACCGGCGCGGCGCTGACCACCGACCTGGCCTGGCTGATCGGCGCGGCCTTCGCGCCGCTGGTGGCGCTGGGCCTGTGCGCGAATTTCGGCCTGCCGTACGTCGGCCTGTACCTGCTCTCGGGGGCGGTGTCGACGCTGGCCGCGCTGCTGCTCAACCGCTGGCTCAAGCAGCGCGAAGCGCAGGGCTGACTCGGCGGCACGTTTGGTTCCAGCGGGCCGGGCATCGCACGCCCGAAAGGCGCTCATGCTCGCCACCACGCCCGCTGCCGGCGACAATGTCGGCCTGTAATCCGATCCGGCTCCCGACGTGACCCTGCAGGACATCGACCCCGCTGCCGACCTCCGCCGCCTGCGCTGGCGCTGCCGGCGCGGCATGCGCGAGCTGGACCAGCTGTTCGAGCGCTGGCTGGCACGCGAATATCCGACTGCGGGCGACGCCGAGCGCGGCGTTTTCCTACGGCTGCTGGATTGCGAGGACGATAGGCTCTGGCGCTGGTTCATGGGCTACGAGGCCTGTCCTGATGCCGAACTCGCCGCACTCATCGCCCGGATCCGCGCCTTGCCGGCTTGAGTGGCGTCCTTCGCGCTGGCTGCTGGGCGCGCTGCTGATCCTCTCCCTGCTGGCGCCGCTGTCGGTGCTGGGCTCCGACCTGCCGCGCCCGCTCGCCTGGCCGCTGGCGATCGCGGCCGCGGCCCGGGGCCTGTGGCTGGCGCGACGCGAGTCGGGCAGGGCGCCGCGGCAACTGGTGCTGGGCGCGGCGCGCACTCCGGGCGGTCCGCTGGACACGCTGGACGGGCGACCGCTGCAGGCCTGCCACGTCACCTGGCGCGGGCCGCTGGCCTTCGTCCACGTGGTCGATCGCGCCGGGCGCGGCGAGCGCCTGGCCTGGTGGCCGGACACGCTGCCACCGCCGTCGCGTCGTGAACTGCGGCTGGCCGCGGCCGCCCGCGCGGCTTCGCGCCGCGACCGGCCGGTGGCACCATAGCCGCTTCGACCGCCGGGGTGAGCCGGCAACGGACATCCAGGGCCCCATGTTCAAACCCGTCCAAGTGGCCATCGGCCTGCGCTACCTGCGGGCCAAGCGCCGCAACGGCTTCATCTCCTTCATCTCGCTGGCCTCGATCCTCGGCATCGCCCTGGGCGTGATGGTGCTGATCACCACGATGGCGGTGATGAGCGGCTTCCAGAAGGAAATCCGCGACCGCCTGCTGCAGTTCGCTGCCCATGCCACGGTGGTCGCCGACGGCGTGCCGATGCAGGACTGGCAGCACGCCCTGGACGTGGCCGCGAAGGATCCGCGCGTGGCCGGTGCCGCGCCCTTCATCGAGACCGAGGCCCTGCTGTCGGGCCCGCGCAACCAGCCGGCGATGCTGCGCGGCGTGGTGCCGGACCTGGAGGACCGGGTCTCGGTGCTGGCCAAGAAGATGAAGCGTGGCACCGCCGCTTCGCTGACCGACGGTTCCTACAACATCCTGCTCGGCCAGGAACTGGCGCTGTGGCTGGGCGTGGACGTGGGCGACACGGTGATGGTGATGGTGCCCGAGTTCCAGGGCTCGCCGATGGGCGCGATGGCGCGCTACAAGCGCTTCACCGTCAGCGGCGTGTTCGAGGCCGGCTACAACGATATCGACCGCGGCCTGGCCGTGGTCCACATGGCCGACCTGCAGCGCGTGCTGCGCCGCGACGGCGCCAGCGGCGTGCGGCTGATGCTGCACGACATGAACCAGGCCTACGAGGTGGCCCGCGACCTGGCGCTGAAGCTGCCGGGCTTCTACAGGGTCAGCGACTGGACCCGCGAGAACGCCAACCTCTACCACTCGCTGAAGATGGAAAAGACGGTGATGGGCATCCTGCTGTCGCTGATCATCCTGATGGGTGCCTTCACCCTGGTGAACTCGCAGGTGATGCTGGTCACCGACAAGCAGGCCGACATCGCCATCCTGCGCACGCTGGGCCTGACGCCGGGCGGGGTGATGCAGGTGTTCATGGTCCAGGGAACGCTGATCGGCATCATCGGCACCGTGCTCGGTTTCGTCGGCGGCGTGACCCTGACCTGGAACCTGGAGCGGATCCTCGATGGCATCGAGGCGCTGTTCAACGTGACCCTGCTGCCGGAGGACGTGTACTACATCACCGGCCTGCCGACCGACATGCAGACCCAGGACGTCGTCCTGACCCTGATCGTGGCGCTGCTGATGAGCTTCCTGGCCACGCTGTACCCGGCCTGGCGCGCCGCGCGCACCCAGCCGGCGGAGGCGCTGCGCTATGAGTGAAAACAACGCCGCCGCGGGAGCGACTCCGATGCAGGATTCCAGCGAAGCGCTGCGCGCCGAGGGCCTGGGCAAGACCTACGCCGAGGGCAAGCTGAAGACCCATGTGTTCGATGGCCTGGACCTGCGCGTGGCGGCCGGCGAGACGGTGGCGATCGTCGGCGCGTCGGGCGCCGGCAAGAGCACGCTGCTGCACCTGCTTGGTGGCCTGGACACGCCCAGCGCCGGCGAGGTGTACGTGGCCGGGCAGAAGATGTCGGCGCTGTCGGACGCGCAGCGCGGCCGGCTGCGCAACCGGGCGCTGGGCTTCGTCTACCAGTTCCACCACCTGCTGCCCGAGTTCACCGCGCTGGAGAACGTGATGATGCCGGTGCTGCTGGCCGGCGGCGATGTCGAGGAAGGACGGCAGCGGGCGTCCGCGCTGCTGGAATCGGTCGGCCTGGGCCACCGCCTGGCGCACAAGCCCGGCGAGCTGTCCGGCGGCGAACGCCAGCGCGCCGCGGTCGCCCGGGCGCTGGTCAACCGCCCGGCCTGCGTGCTCGGCGACGAACCCACCGGCAACCTCGACGAAAAGACCGCCGCCACCGTGTTCGAGCTGATGCTCGGGCTCAACCGCGCCCAGCGCACCAGCCTGATCCTGGTCACCCACGACCGGCGCCTGGCCCGCCGCCTGGACCGCGTGCTGGAGCTGCACGACGGCAAGCTGCGCGAGCTGGCGCCGGGCGCGGTGTAAGGCGAGCGGGCGGAAGATTGCCTGCGCGGCCGGATCCTTGCCGCCCGCGGGTCAGTGGGCCGCGCCGACCCGCTGCCAGACCTCGAGTTCCACGCGCTTGCCGTCCTGGTGCCGCTCCAGCGTCCAGGTGTCGCCATCGAGCACGTAGCGGAACCGGTATTTCCGCCTTCGATCAGCGGGAAGGACGTCGTGCTGGGCGATTCGACATAGTGACGGCCATCGGTTTCGCAGGTGCCGCCGCCACCGGCCCAGAACTTCCCGGCCTGGGTGATGGCGAAGGCGAAATGGCATCGTCGATCACCTTGATGCCTTCCACGTGCTGGGCGATGTAGTCGGTACGTTGTCCCTGCTCGTCGATGAACTCGCCCGAGACCAGCCGCCAGGCGCCTTCCAGTTCCTGTGCAGCGGTGGCGGCGGTCGTTGTCGGGTTCGCCGCAGCGAGCGCAGGCAAGGCAGCCAGGAGCAGGGTGCAGGCGTGGCGGAGCGGGAATCGTGCGGTCGTCATCGTGGGCATCCGTGCGGTGGCGGGGGAGGGGCTTCAGTCGAGGCGCTGGCTGCTGCGGTCGGCATGGCCGAGGTCGCGTTCCGGCGCGATGACGTCGCGCACGCGTTGCTTGAGCTCGACGATGTCCGGAAAGCGTCCTTCCTCGCGCCGGGACCATACGCGCTGGCCGTCCGCATGGACCTCGAACACGCCGCCGGTGCCCGGGCACAGCACCAGTTCGGCGATTTCGCCGTCGAAGGTGGTCAGCAGCTCCTGCGCCATCCACGTCGCCCGCAACAGCCAGCGACACTGGGTGCAATACGCGATCTCGATGCGGTGGCTCAAGGCGGGATCCGGGGTGGCGCGACGGGCCCAGTATCGCCGAACGGCGCCGGTACGGGCACGATGTTGCCGGCGGTGGTCCATGCTGCCGCCGGCCGTCCTGGTGCCCACGCGGACCGCCGTTCGTCGACTTCAGAGGAGGGGATATGACCATCGAATTCCTGGCCCGCTTCCTGGCGTGGTGCCTGGCCTTCAACTACCTGGTGCTGCTGGTGTGGTTCTTCGTGTTCGTGTCAGGCCGCCACTGGTTCCGCGACCTGCATGGGCGCTGGTTCAAGATGCCCGACGCGACCTTCGACGCCATCCACTACGGCGGCATGGCGGCCTACAAGCTCGGCATCCTCCTGTTCAACCTGGCGCCGCTGGTCGCGCTGCATCTGGCGCGCGGCGGCTGAGAAGGCGGGCCACCGGCGCTCGTCGCCCGAGGCGGGACGAGCGCCGGAAACGGTCGAATCCTGCCCTGCCTGTCTGCGCGGGGGGCCGGCGCGGCGAGGCAGTCCCGCGTCGCGCGTCAGCCGGCGACCTTGCTGGCGTACGCGTCCATCACCCTCGCCGAATACACCAGCGCCGCCCCGGCGTTGACTGCCACGGCCACGCCCAGTGCCTCGGCGATCTCCTCGCGGGAGGCACCGTGCCGGACCGCCGCGTCGGTATGCACGGTGATGCAGCCGTCGCACTGGCGGGTGACCGCGACGGCCAGCGCGATCAGCTCGCGGGTCTTGGCGTCGAGCACGCCGGTCTTCTCGCCGGCGCTGCCGAGCTCCGCATAGCCGCGGACGGTACCCGGGCTGAGCTTGCCGAACTCCCTGATCGTCGTGCCCAGCTGCTGCTGGTAGGCATTCCAGTCGAACATCATGGTGGATCCTCCACTGTGGGTGGGACTGCGATGGCGGCCCCGTTCGCCTGCGTCACTGCCAGCGGGTCCGCTTCGATCGAGCGGCGAGGCGACTGCGGTCAGGCGTTGTCGCTGGATGCGCGGAGGGTCCGGAGGCCGACAGCCAGGAACACGAGGCCGAGGCCGAGGAACACCGGTTTCCAGCCGAACGCCGCGGCGGCGAAGAACAGCGCGCCCGCCGCCGAGAACACGTATCCGCTGCGCTTCTTCGAGGCTTGCCGGGCTTGCACGCGGACTCCTGGATGGCTGCGCGCCGCGCCGACGATGCGGCCCGTACAGCCGGTTCCCGGTCGCAGGCACGGCGCGTTTCCGAGTATGCACGGCGGTCGTGGACGATGGACGGACGATTCCTACCCCGGTCCGGTGTTCCGGCCGATGGCGTCGCCCCGGGCCGGCGATAGCCTGTGCAGGTCATCCGGGTGCAGGGACGCGCCATGGAAGTGTTCGGAGGAAGGGGTGGTGCCGGCACGCACGACATCGATGCGACGGGCAGTCGGCAGGGCCTGCGTTCGATGGCGGCGATCCTGGCGGGTCTCGTCGCCTGGCCTTGGCGCATTCCCGTCCGGCCCGTGCATCCGTCCGGTCCGGCCTGTGCGGTGATGTGGCTGGCCGGCGCGATGGCCAGCCTGTTCCTGCCCACGCTCATGCCGGCGCCGCTGCGCTGGTCGCTGGCGATCGTGGGCGTGATGGCCTGGCTTCGCCCATGGCGTGGCCGTGCATTCGGCGCGCTGCTGGCGGGCGCCGGCTGGGCGGCACTGCACGCCGGCTGGGCGTTGGCGCTGTGGTTGCCGGCGGACCTGGAAGGACGCGAGACGCGCGTCAGCGGCCAGGTCCTGGACCTGCCGCAACACGAGGAACGACGCACGCGCTTCCTGTTCCGGGTGGACGGCGACGCGCCGCCGGCGCTGCGTGGACGTCGCCTGCAGCTGTCGTGGTACGACGACTTCGGTGCGGCGGCGGCTGGGCGGCGCATCGCGCTGCGGCCGGGCGCGCGCTGGAGCCTGCAGGTGAAGCTGCGTGCGCCGCGCGGGTTGTCCAACCCGGGTGGGTTCGATGCCGGCCGCTATGCGCTGGCGCAACGGATCGGTGCGACCGGGTACGTCCGTTCACCGCAGCTGGCGCGGGAACTGGCGGCGGCGGGCGGCATCGACGCCTGCCGCGACGCCACCTCGGCGCGCATCGACAAGGCGGTGCCATCACCATCCGCGCGTTTCGTCCGTGCGCTGGCGCTCGGCGACACGCGCGGATTGTCGGATACGGACTGGGAGACGCTGCGGGCGACGGGGTTGACCCACCTGATCGCCATTTCCGGGTTCCACGTCGGCCTGGTCGCCGGCTTCTGCGCATGGCTGGCCATGGCCATCTGGTGGTTGCTGCCTGCGCTGTGCCGGCACTGGCCACGTGCGCAGGCCGCTGCGGTGGCGGCGGTGCTGGGCGCGGGCGGATACGCCGCGGTGGCCGGGTTCGCGCTGCCGACGGTGAGGACCTTGCTGATGATCGCCGTGGTGGCGGTCGCGCGTCTGCTGCGACGCCCCCTGGATACTTGGCAGGCGCTGTCGTTGGCGCTGCTAGCGATCGTGCTGGTCGATCCCCTGTCGGTGCTGCAGGCCGGCTTCTGGCTCAGCTTCGCCGGCGTGGCCTGGCTGGTGTGGTGCCTGCCGGCACGGGGCGATGACCGGCACGTGCTCCGGGATTTCCTCGCCGCGCAGGGCGTGGCCACGCTGGGACTGTTGCCGCTGGCGGCGGTGCTGTTCCTGCAGGCATCGCTGGCCGGGCCGCTGGCCAACCTGCTGGCGGTGCCGTGGTGGAGCCTGGTGGTGGTGCCGCTTTCGCTGCTGGGGACCGGCCTGGAAGCACTGTACGCCGGGGCCGGCACATGGGCCTGGCGCGCCGCAGCGGCCTGCTTCGATCCAAGCTGGCGCCTGTTCGAGTGGGTGGCCGGCAGCCGTTTCGCCCTGCAGTGGCTGCCCGAGGCGCGCGCCTGGGCATTGCCGCTGGCCCTGGCGGGCACGTTCTGGCTGCTGTTGCCGCGCGGGCTGCCGGGACGCCCGCTTGCGGTACTGCTGTGGTTGCCGCTGCTGTGGCCGCCACGCGAGCTGCCGCGGCCGGGTGGGGTGGAACTGCAGGTGATCGATGTCGGCCAGGGGCTGTCGGTCCTGGTGCGCACGACGCATCACGCGCTGCTCTACGACGCGGGACCGGCGGTCCTCGATGGCTGGGACGCCGGCGAACGCGCGGTGTCGCCGGCCCTGCACGCGCTGGGCGTCGCGCGTCTGGACCGGGTGGTGATCAGCCACGCCGACCAGGACCATGCCGGCGGCTGGCCCGCGGTCGCACGCGCCTTTCCGGTGGCCGACTCGCTGGCACCGGCCGGCGCGCGGCTGGCCGTGCGGTCGGACTGCCATGCCGGACAGGCATGGCGCTGGGACGGGGTCGAATTCGTGTTCCTGCATCCGCCCGTGCACTTCCCGTACCTGCGCAACGAGGCCAGTTGCGTGCTGCGGATCAACTCACGGCACGGGACGGTGCTGCTGCCCGGCGACATCGGCGAGGTGGTCGAACAGCGGTTGCTGCGTGATCCCGCGCAACTGCATGCGGACGTGGTGGTGGTGCCGCACCACGGCAGCGGCGGTTCGTCCAGCGCCGCTTTCGTGGCCGCCACTGGCGCGCGGGTGGCGGTCGTGGCGGCCGGACATGGCAACCGCTTCGGCCATCCACGGCCGGAGGTCGTGGGCCGCTGGCAGCGGCATGGCGCCGAAGTGCTGGCCACGCCGGTTTCCGGGGCGGTGCGGATCTGGCTCGACGCCGGCGGGCTGGCGGTCCGCGAACGCCGCGCCTGGCGGCCGCACCTGTGGGATCCGTCCGGCCCGCCACCGTACGCGCGTCCGCGGGATGGCCCGGACGCGGAGCAGTGACTGTCGCGGCACCGGCGCCGGTTGCGGCTGGAACGTGCGCCGGGCCGCGTTCCCGGCCGGGCGGGCTGGCGCCGGGGGCGCGCTGCCGTCATCCTTGTCGTTCGTCGACGCGGCCTGGTGCCGGAGGTGGTTCAGGTGTGGGAGCTGGTCAAGGCCGGTGGGTGGCCGATGCTGCCGTTGCTGCTGCTGGGCGTGGCTGCCCTGGCGATCATCCTGGAACGGCTGTGGAGCCTGCGCCGGGCCGAAGTCATGCCTGCCAAGCTGGGCGGGGAGGTCCGCAACTGGGCCTCGCGTGGCCAGCTGGACCCGAGTCATATCGAATCGCTGCGCCGCAACTCGCCGCTGGGTGCGCTGCTGGCGGCGGCGCTGGACGTCCGCAACAAGCCGCGTGACGTGATCCGCGAGCGATTGGAGGACACCGGTCGCCATCTGGTTTTCCGGATGGAGAAGTTCCTCAGCGCGCTGGGCACGATCGCCTCGGCCGGCCCGCTGCTGGGCCTGCTCGGCACCGTCGTCGGCATGATCCAGATGTTCCTGGGCATCCTCGACCACGGCCTGGGCGACGTGAACCAGCTGGCCGGCGGCATCGGCAAGGCGCTGGTGTGCACCGCCACCGGCATGATCATCGCGGTGCCGGCGCTGATCTTCCATCGCTTCTTCCGCAGCCGCATCGCCGGCTACGTGATCGAGATGGAGCAGGAGGCCACCGCGCTGCTCGACGCGCTGGAAAACACCCGCGCCGGCGCCGCGCCGGCTCCGGTCGCCACGGCCGCGCAGGCCACCGCCCGCGTCGCCGCCGCGCGGCCGACGCCGGCCGCTCCGGTCCGCAACTGAGTCCGCCATGCGCATCCGCGACCAGCGCGCCTATGACGAGCCGGCCATCGACCTGGTGCCGCTGATCGACGTCATCCTGGTGCTGATCATCTTCTTCGTGATCACCACTACCTTCGACGTGCGTTCGACCCTGCAGCTGCAGCTGCCGGTGGCCAGTCCGCAGGCACCGCCGCCGGCGCGGACCCTGAACATCCTGGTCAATGCCGACGGCCGCTATTTCATCGGCGAGCGCGAAGTGCTGCGCACCGATGTCGAGGCGGTCAAGCAGGCGATCGTGGAAACGGCCGGCGAGGACCGCGACCAGGCGGTGATGCTGCGCGCCGACGCGCGCACGCCTTACCAGGCCGTGGTCACCGCGCAGGATGCCCTGGCCCAGCTGGGCTTCCGCCGCATCGCCATCGCCACGGCACCGGAGCCGCAGTCTTGAGCGAGCGCCACGCGCCGGTCTGGCCGATCTACCGGCGACTGCTGGGTTACACGCGGCAGTACCGGGGTTTCCTGGCCGCCGCCCTGGTCGGCATGCTGATCGAGGCCGGGGCCGGCGCGGCTTTCATCTGGCTGATGGATCCGCTGACCAACCGCGGCTTCGTCCGGCCCGAGCCGCAGATGGCAGTGCTGCTGCCGCTGGCCATCGTCGGCCTGTTCGTGCTGCGCAGCCTGGCCACGTTCACCACCGACTACGGCATGGCCCGCACCGGCCGCAGCGTCGTGCGCGACCTGCGCGAGCAGGTGCTGGCCAAGTACCTGCGCCTGCCCTCGACCCAGTTCGACACCGAGTCCACGCCGGTGATGGTCAGCCGGCTCAACTTCGACACCGAGCAGGTCACCCAGGCCAGTTCCGAGGCGCTCAAGACCCTGGTCACCGACAGCCTGACCATCGCCTACCTGCTGGCGCTGATGCTGTACCAGAGCGTCAAGGTGACTTTCGCGATGCTGCTGATCACGCCGCTGATCGGGGTGATCGTCTGGTACGTGGGCAAGCGTTACCGGCGGATCAGCGGCGGCATCCAGGACGGCATGGGGCGGATGGCGGCCAGTGCCGAACAGTCGCTGGCCGCGCAGCAGGACGTGAAGATCCACGGCGCCCAGGCGCTGGAGATCTCGCGCTACTCGCTGTTGGCCAACCGCATCCTCGGCCTGAACATGAAGGTCGAGAGCACCCGCGCCGCGGCTTCGGGCATGGTCCAGCTGCTGGCGGCGATCGCGCTGGCGCTGATCGTGGCGGTGGCGGTGCGCGAGGCGCTGGCCGGCCGGCTCAACGCCGGCCAGTTCATCAGCCTGATGACCGCGATGATGGGCATCATCCCGTCGCTGCGCCGGATCACCAGCGTGCAGACCGCGGTCGCGCGCGGCGTGGCCGCCTCCGAGCGGCTGTTCGCGATCCTCGATGCCGAGGAGGAAGCCGACACCGGCACGCGCACGATCGGCCGCGCACGCGGCGAGCTGGCGTTCGACCGGGTCAGCCTGCGCTACCGCGACCAGCCGGGCTTCGCCCTGGACGACATCAGCTTCACCGCGCGGCGCGGCACGGTCACCGCGATCGTCGGCCGTTCCGGCAGCGGCAAGACCAGCCTGGTGCGGCTGGTTCCGCGCTTCTACGAGCCCAGCAGCGGCCACATCACCCTCGACGGCGTGGAGCTGCACGACTACCGCATGGCCGACCTGCGCCGGCAGATCGCACTGGTCGGACAGAAGGTGATGCTGTTCGACGACACGGTCGCGGCCAACATCGCCTACGGCACGCAGGCCAGTCCCGAGGCGATCCGCGCCGCGGCCGAGGCGGCCAACGCCTGGGAGTTCATCGAGCGCCTGCCGCAGGGAATGGACACGCCGATCGGCGAGAACGGCGCGTTGCTGTCCGGCGGCCAGCGCCAGCGCCTGGCGATCGCCCGGGCGATCCTGCGCGACGCGCCGGTGCTGATCCTGGACGAGGCCACCGCGGCGCTGGACAACGAATCCGAACGGCTGGTGCAGGACGCGTTGCAGCGCCTGATGCCCGATCGCACCACCTTGGTGATCGCCCACCGCCTGTCGACCATCGAGCACGCCGACCAGGTGCTGGTGCTGGACCAGGGCCGGCTGGTCGAGCGCGGCAGCCACGCCGAACTGATGGCCGCCGGCGGCCTGTATGCGCACCTGCACGGCATGCAGTTCCGCGAGCGCAGGACCGGATGAGTCCGGCACAGGGAAGGATCGAATGAGCAAGGGCGCTCCACGTACGCCGGCCTGGTGGTTCGGCGACGCTCCGGTGCCGGCATGGGCGCAGCTGCTGGCACCGGTCTATGCCGGCCTGGCCGCGCTGCGCCGGCGCCTGTACCGCGGCGGCCTGCTGCGTCCACGCCGCGCCGAGGTGCCGGTGCTGGTGATCGGCAACCTCGCCGCCGGTGGCGCGGGCAAGACGCCGCTGACGATCGCGGTCGTGCAGAAGCTGCGCGAAGCCGGCTGGCGCCCGGGCGTGGCCAGCCGCGGCTACGGTCGCCTGGATCCGCGCACGCCACGCTGGGTGACGGCCGAAACGTCCCCGGAAGAGGGCGGCGACGAACCGGTGCTGATCGCGCGCAGGCTGGCCGTGCCGGTGCGTGTGGACCGCGACCGTGCCGCCGCCGCGCGCGCGCTGGCCGAGTCCGGCTGCGACATCGTGGTCTGCGACGACGGTCTGCAGCATTACCGGCTCGCCCGCGACGTCGAGATCGAGGTGGTCGATGGCGCACGCCGCTACGGCAACGGCCGGATGCTTCCGGCCGGGCCATTGCGCGAACCGGTCGAGCGCGGCCGTTGCTGCGACTTCCGCGTGGTCAACCTGGGCCACGGCGCGGAGCAGGGCGGCACCGGCTTCGGCGAATGGCCGATGCACCTGCAGGCGCGTGCGGCCCTGCCGATCGCCGGTGGGCGGCCGCGCGCGCTGGCGTCGTACATCGGCATCCGCGTGCATGCGGTGGCCGGGATCGGCAATCCGCAGCGCTTCTTCGACATGCTGCGCAACCTCGGAGTGGGCGTGGTGCCGCATGCGTTCCCCGACCACCACGCCTATCGTGCGGAGGACCTGCAGTTCGGCAACGATCTGCCGGTGCTGATGACCGAGAAGGATGCGGTCAAGTGCGCGCCGTTCGCCGATGCGCGCTGCTTCTCGGTGCCGGTCGACGCCGAGTTGCCGGCTGCGTTCTGGGTGGGATTGCTGGACCGGCTCGACCGCCTGCGCTGAGCCGCCGGCCTGCCGGATGCAGCCGGCCGCTGCGCGCCGCCCGCCCATCCGCGGGACGGACTCCTACAATGCCGGCCTGGCTCCGGAGGACCATATGGGATCTGCCATCGATTTCGTCGTTGCCGTACCGGCGCGCTACGCCGCCAGTCGCCTGCCGGGCAAGCCGCTGCGCCTGCTCGGCGGCGAACCGCTGGTGCTGCACGTCGCCCGCCGCGCGCTGGCCGCCGGTGCGCGCGAGGTGTGGCTGGCCACCGACGATGCGCGTGTCGCCGATGCGGTGTCCGGGATCACGGGCGTGCGCGTGGCGATGACCTCGGTCGATCACGCCTCCGGCACCGACCGCCTGGCCGAATGCGCACGCATGGCCGGCTGGGACGAGGACCTGATCGTGGTCAACCTGCAGGGCGACGAGCCGTTCGCCCCGGCCAGCGGCATCCGCGAGGTCGCGCAGGCGCTCGCCGCCAGTGGCGCGCCGATGGCGACCCTGGCCGAGCCGGTCGCGGACGCCGCGACCCTGTTCGATCCGAACACGGTGAAGCTGGTCCGCGCCACGTCCGGTGATGCGCTGTACTTCAGCCGCGCGCCGCTGCCATGGCCGCGCGACGCCTTCGCCCGCGACCGCACCGTGCTGCCGCCGGGAGGACACTGGCTGCGGCACATCGGCATCTATGCCTATCGCGCCGGTTTCCTGCAGGCCTTCGCGGCGATGCCGCCAGGAAGCCTGGAGCGGATCGAATCGTTGGAACAGCTGCGCGTGCTGGAAGCCGGTCACCGCATCGCGGTGGCGCTGGCGCCCGAACCGTTCCCGCCAGGGGTAGACACGCCCGAGGACCTGGAGCGGGCCGAGTCGCGCCTGCGCGCGGGCGGCGCATGATGGCGGCATCGACCCGGCTGCTTGTGGTCTGCCTGGGCAACATCTGTCGCTCGCCGATGGCCGAAGGCGCGTTGCGCGCGAGGATCGAGGCTTCGCCGCTGGCCGGCAGGATCGAGGTCGACTCGGCCGGTACCGGCGGCTGGCACGCCGGCGAACCGCCGGATCGCCGCGCCATCGCCTGCGCGCGCGGCCACGGCGTGGACATCGGCGGCCTGCGCGCCAGGCAGCTGCGCGTCGATGATTTCCAGGCCTTCGACTGGCTGCTCTGCGCCGACGCGGACAACCTGCACGATGCCCGCCGGCTGGCGCCGCCGGGCCTGGCCGCGCGCGCGGTGCTGCTGCTCGACTGGGCCGGCACGGTGGCCGGCGGCGAGGTGCCGGATCCGTATTACGGCGGCCGCGACCACTTCGAGGACGTCTGGCGACTGGTCGATACGGCCGCACAGGCGGTCGTGGCCCGCCTGTCCATCGGGGCAGGGTCCGGCATAATCGGGCCATGAACGCGGCTACCCTCCCGGAACTCCCCCGCGAACTGCCCTGGCTCAACGCCCAGGCGGCCTCGCTGCACGAATTGCGCGGCCGTCCGGTCGTGCTGGCTTTCGTCAATGCCGCTTCGGTCTGGTGCGCGCAGCGCCTGGCCGAGCTGGCGCAGTGGCAGGCGCGCAATCCGGGGCGGATCCAGGTGCTGGTGATGCAGGTGCCCCGCTTCGACAGCGAGCGGGTGCCGCAGCGCTCGCTCAAGCTGCTGCGCCGGCTCGGGGTGACTTCGCCGGTCCTGCTCGATTCCGACTGGGCCGCCTGGCAGCGCTATGGCATCGAGGCCTGGCCGACACTGCTGCTGATCGACGCCGAAGGTCGCGAGCGCGAGCGCATCACCGGCCTGGGTGGAGATATCGAGCGGGCGCTGTTCGCGCTCATCGAAGGCCTGCCGCGGCCGCTGGACGAGGACCTGCTTTCGACCGAGACGCTGCCTGAGCCGAGGCTGGCGCTGCGTTTCCCGGCCGGCATCGCGGCAAGCGCCGAGCGCCTGTACATCGCCGACAGCGGCCACCACCGCGTCCTCGAATGCAGCCATGGCGGGCGGATCCTGCGCCAGTTCGGGCTGGGCACCGCCGACTTCATCGACGGTCCGGCCGACCAGGCCGCATTCAACCGGCCGCAGGGCCTGGCGCTCGAGCGCGAATACCTTTACGTCGCCGATACCGGCAACCACGCGCTGCGCCGCATCCACCTGCCCAGCGCGCAGATCGACACCCTGTGCGGCACTGGCCGTCCCGGCGATCCGGTCGAGGGCCCGGTCAATCCGTCGGCGCGCAGCCCCTTGAACCATCCGCTCGCGCTGGCCGTGGCCGGTAACCAGGTGCACATCGCCAGCGCCGGCGACAACCGGATCTGGAGTTGCGACCTGGGGCGGACCGAGCTGCACCTGCGTGCCGGGTCCGGGCGCCTGGAGATGCGCGACGGCAACGCCATGATGGCCGCCTTCGCCCAGCCGGCCGGATTGGCCGCCGTGCAGCAGGCGCTGTACGTGTGCGATGCGCTGGGCTCGGCGGTGCGCTCGCTGCAGTTGCGCACCGACCTGGTCCAGACCCTGGTCGGGCAAGGGCTCTGGGAATTCGGCGACGCCGATGGCCCGCGCTCCAGCGCACGCCTGCAGCATCCGCTTGGGATCGCGCTGAGCGCCGATGCGCCGCTGCTGTGGATCGCCGACAGCGGCAACGGCATGCTGCGCACGCTGCGGCTCGGTGGCGGCGAGCTGTCCACCGTCGAGTTGCCGCGGCGCCTGCACGGGCCGACCGGCCTGGCCATCGCCGGCGGTTCGGTCTGGATCGCCGAGACCGACGCCCATGGCGTGCTGCGCTACGACATCGCCACCGGCAGCCTGGAAGACGTGTCGATCAGCGAATGAACGACCCGGTTGTACCCGCGTTCGACGGCAAGGCCTTCGTCGCCCAGTTGAGTACCGCGCCCGGCGTGTACCGCATGTACGCGGCCGACGGCGGCCTGCTCTATGTCGGCAAGGCCGGCGCGCTGAAACGGCGCGTGGCCAGCTATTTCAGCAATACGCCGAAGACCCCGCGGATCCTGTCCATGGTTGCGCAGATCGCGCGCATGGAAGTCACGGTGACCCGCACCGAGGCCGAGGCGTTGCTGCTGGAAAACCAGCTGATCAAGTCGCTGGCGCCGCGCTACAACGTCTCGTTGCGCGACGACAAGAGCTATCCCTACGTGCTGCTGACCCAGGAGCGCTGGTCGCGGCTGGCCTTCCACCGTGGCCCGCGCGCGGTGCCGGGGCGCTACTTCGGCCCGTATGCCAGCGCCGGCGCGGTGCGCGAGACGATGGACCTGATGTTCAAGCTGTTCCGCCTGCGCAGCTGCGAGGACAGCGTGTTCCGCAACCGCAGCCGGCCGTGCCTGCAGTACCAGATCGGCCGTTGCAGCGCGCCTTGCGTGGGCCTGGTCGAGACCGACGAATACGCCGAGTCGGTGCGCCGCGCCGCGCTGTTCCTGGAAGGACGCAGCGACGAGCTGGGCGAGGAACTGGCAGCCGCAATGGAGGCGGCCAGCGCGCAGCTGGAATTCGAACAGGCCGCGCGCCTGCGCGACCTGCTGGCGACGTTGCGTGGACTGCAGGCGCGGCAATACGTGGATGGCCATGCCGCCAACCTCGACGTGCTCGCCTGCGCGATGCAGGGCAGCTCCGCCTGCGTGCTGCTGCTGGCCTTCCGCGACGGTCGCAACCTCGGCACACGCGCGTTCTTTCCGCGCACCAACGGCGAGGACAGCGCCGAGGAAGTGCTGGCCGCGTTCGTGTCCCAGTACTACGCCGAGCAGCCACCACCGGCGGAGATCGTGCTCGATCGCCCAATTCCCGATGCCGGCCTGATCGAGCTGGCGCTGGCCGAGGCGGCCGGTCGCAAGGTGGTGCTGAAATCCAGCGTGCGCGCCGAGCGCGCCGGCTACCTGGACCTGACCCGGCGCAATGCGCAGCTCGCGCTGGCCACCGAGTTGGCCAGCCGCGGCGCGCAACAGGCGCGCAGCGAGGCGCTGCGCGAGATGCTCGGCCTGGCCGAGGTGCCGGCGCGGATCGAGTGCTTCGACATCAGCCATACCCTGGGCGAGGCCACGGTCGCTTCGTGCGTGGTATTCGACCCGGCCGGCCCGGTACGCAACCAGTACCGCCGCTACAACATCGCCGGGATCGAACCCGGAGACGACTACGCGGCGATGCGCCAGGCGATCGAACGGCGCTTCCGCCGCGCGCTTGAGGCCGGGGCCGAACCGGGCGCCAATGCGGTGCTGCCCGACGTACTGCTGATCGATGGTGGCGCGGGGCAGCTGGCGCAGGCGCGCGAGGCGCTGGCGGACCTGGGCGTTGAAGGCGTGCTGCTGGTCGGCGTGTCCAAGGGCGAACAACGCCGCGCCGGTGACGAGACCCTGGTCCTCGCCGACGGCCGCGAAATCCGCCCGGGTGCGGCGTCGCCAGCGCTGCAGTTCATCCAGCAGGTGCGTGACGAGGCACACCGTTTTGCGATCACCGGCCATCGCGGCAAGCGACAGAAGGCGCGCACCACCAGCCGGCTGGAGGACATCCCCGGCATCGGTCCGCGCCGGCGCGCGGCGCTGCTGCGCCATTTCGGCGGCCTGGTCGGCCTGAAGGCGGCGGGCGAAGAGGAGATCGCCCGCGTGGAGGGCGTCAATGCCGCCCTTGCCGCGCGCATCTACGCTACCCTGCACGGGCTGGCGCCACCGGCCGAACCCGCATCCGGATAGCGCGCTCACGGATAGAAGCGAACACGATGAAGTTGACCGTCCCGACCTGGCTGACCCTCCTGCGGATCGTGCTGATCCCGGTGCTGGTGGTCGTGTTCTACCTGCCGTACAAGTGGACCAACTTCGCCTCGGCCGCCATCTTCGTCCTGGCCGCGCTGACCGACTGGCTGGATGGCTGGATCGCCCGTCGCTACCACCAGTATTCGGCGTTCGGCGCCTTCCTCGACCCGGTCGCCGACAAACTGATGGTGGCCGTCGCCTTGTTCCTGATCGTGCAGGGCCATCCGACGCCGTGGATGGCGTTCTGGGCCTCGGTCATTGTTGGACGCGAGATCGCCGTATCGGCGCTGCGTGAATGGATGGCCGAACTGGGCCAGCGGGCGACGGTCAAGGTGGCCACGATCGGCAAGATCAAGACCGTGGCGCAGATGGTGGCGCTGTCGTGCCTGCTGTACGCGATCAATCCGCGCCAGCCACTGCATCCGGGAACCGACATCTGGTTGGGCGAGCCGATCTTCCACCTCGGCGACTGGCTGCTGGCGGGCGCGGCGGTGCTCACCCTGTGGTCGGGTTTCCAGTACCTGCACGCGGCCTGGCCGGCGTTGCGCGACGACGAGCAGGCGGCGGCGGACCGGACGCGTGAAGAAAAGCAGAAACATGGTTGACAGCGCCGACCAAATCTCTAAAATGCGCGTCTCCCAAGCGGGAATAGCTCAGTTGGTAGAGCGCAACCTTGCCAAGGTTGAGGTCGCGAGTTCGAGTCTCGTTTCCCGCTCCAGACATCCGATCCGGTAGTCGCCCCGGCGACCAGGGATCGAAAACAGACCCCGGTAACGGGGTTTTGTTTTGTCCGGCCAACGCTGAATGAACTGCGGCGGGTGCGCCGCCGATCCGGCAGCGGAATGCGCGTGCAGCGGACCGTGAACCGCGCGCGTGGCTTCGATTCCGCCCCGGGCTCTTTTGGATCAGACGAAGGCCCGCAGAAGCGGGCCTTCGTCGTGTCCGCGATGCGCCACTAGACCTCGAAGACTTCGGCGTATACGAGCCGTTCCTCGACCACGATGCGACGCCGCGCCGGTGCGCCGGCGACCGGCACCGTGCGGTCCGTGTAGTAACGCTCGAACTCGCGCAGCATCAGCCGGCCGACCTTGCCCCGCGGCAGCGTCGGCAAGGTGGCGCTGGCGCGCCAGAACGGCGGGTCGAAGATCACGCCGGGATCGATGACGGTGATGTCGCCGATGTCGGCTACGGGAGGGCGGGTCGTCGCACCGGTTCCCGGCCGGACGCCGGTGTCGAGCACGGTCCGCACCTCGGCCCGGTCGAAGCGCAGCGCTGCCCCATTGCGCAGGTTCACCTGCACCTGCGGCGGGGCCGGGCGCACCAGCGGATCGGTCGTGGCCACCGGTGCGGCCTGAGTGCTGGCGTTGACGGCGTCGGTTCCGGTCAGCGATGTCGCCAGCACCGCCTGGTCCTCCCAGGCCAGGTCCGAATCGATCTTCGCGTCCCGCGTCTGCCAGACCAGTTCGATGCGGTTGCGGCCGTTCTCGCCGGGCACGAACGGCCCGGTGAACGAGATCCCGAAGTACTCGCTTTCGCTGGTACCTGGCGGGTTGTGGCGCCGCATCGGTCCGCGGGCCGGGACCGGGCCGCGCAAGGCCAGGCTGAGGGCCTGGCCGTTGCGCGACAGGCTCGCCGTGCGGCGCGGCAGGACCTGGGCATATTCGGCCAGGACGACGTTGGAGATGCGCGCGTCGGGCATGGCATGCGGCTGATAGCGCACCAGGGCCAGGCGTACGAAGGGCAGGTACGTTGCGCCCGGATCGAGTTCGATGTCGCAAAACCAGAGTTTGCGACCAGGGTCGAAGTGGACGCGATGGCCGACCACGTGCGCCTGCAGTCCACTGCCGGGCAGGGTGACCGCTTCGTTGGCGACGGCAGCGGCGAAGTCGCCGACCCGCGAGCGCGGATGCGGAAGCGGCGCGTCCCAGAGTGGATCCAGGCCCCACTGGGTGACAAATGGCAACTGCTGCGGCGTGATGCTGGCGAACGTGCTGTCGTTGCCGGCGATGACGACGCCCAGCAGTTCGCCGTCGCCGGAACTGAACCAGGGCCGTTCCAGGTACACGCGCAGGCCGTTGCCGTGGCGCGTACTGCCCAGGCTGCCACCGGCCGTGCCATTGCGTTCCCAGCGGAAGGTCGGCACCACGTAGACGATTTCCGGAGCGTCGGGCATGGCGCTGGCTGGAACGACGGCGCCGCCCGTGCCGCCGCTGGCGACGTTTTGCACCGGCGCGCCGGCATCCTCTGCCGCATCGAGTCCGGGTGCGGTGTCGATGCGCACGCGCTGGGGTTCGGCGACCGGGCCGTCGTGGGTGATGCGTGCGGCGTCGGCGAACAGTTCCGAAGGCAGGTATTCGCGGAAGCGGGTGGTCGCGCGCAGGAAGTAGCGGACGAAGCGGAAACGGGTATCGCCGAATTCGTGGCGGTTGCCGGGTACGGCGGGCCGTTTGGCGAGGTCGTTGTCGTTGACCTGGCCGCCGACCGGTTCGAAATCGCGCTGTTCGGCCACCGCGCCCTGCAGGGTGAAGACGTTGGCGTGGTTGTCGTGCAGGCGGATTTCGGCGAGCACCGCTTCGTGCTCGACCCGTTTCGGAAGCTCGGCGGCGGGATCGTCGATCCACTCCTGCCATTGGCCGACGACCTCGAACTGGCCGGTGCTCGGTCCATGCAGGGTGACGCGGCGCGCGATCAGGGTCGCGGCCGGCGCGCCGGCCTCGCGCTGCACGCCCAGATACTCCAGTCGCGGCGGACAGACCGGATGCTGGGTGGCATGCACGAGGACGAGATCGCGCCACGGCGTGAGCATCCAGTTGGCGCCCGCCAGCGCCTGGGCACGCAGTTGCTGCCGTGCGTCGCCGGACTGCCAGTTCGGCAGGCCGAAGTGGCCCACCAGGCGGTCATGGACGAAGCTGGCGTAGCGCAGCCGGGCGATGTGGCCCTTGGGCAGGAACAGCGTCAGCAGGCCGGCATCCAGATCCCATTGCGGCGCGGCCGCGGTGGTGTGGGCATCGCCGCATGGCGGGCTGTCCACCTCGCCGGGCTGTTCGACCAGGCACAGGCGCAGCGAACGGACGTCGTCCGGCCAGTCGTTGGCCAGGTGTTGGCCGGGGTCGTCGCCGATGTCGCGGTCGAAGTCGACCAGCAGCACCCAGCTCTTGCTCGCCGGCAGCCAGGCCGCGCGCATGCCGGGCGCGGCGATCACGCCGGACAGGCCGGGTGCGAGCGGTTGCAGGGCCTTGCCGGCCACCAGCTGCTCGATCCCGGGTACGCCATGCAGGGCGATGCCGGCGCTGGCGGGATCGCTGAGATAGGGCACCGGAACGATGGCTTCGCGATGGACCAGGTACTGGCCGGCCGCGAACCGGTCGCGTGCAGGATCGCCGGCTTCCGGCGGCGCGATCGTCTCGCCCGTGCCCTGCACCGTGGCCACGGCGGCGGCGCGCTGCGGCGTGACCAGTTCGATCTGGGCGCCCGGGTGGGGGTGCAGCAGCGAGCCGGATTCGCGCGCGGCGATGGCATAGGCCTTCTTCACCCGCGCCGGATCGCCGCTGCCCACGGCCTGGTCGAACATGCCGTGCAGCTCGCAGGTCTGCTGCGAACTCTTCGGCGGAACGACGTGGCGTTCGGCGGTTGCGGTGTATTCGAAATCCGGGTTGGCGTAGAACTCCGACAGTTCCGCACCGATGCGCGCGCGATAGCCTTCCGTGCCGGTATCCAGGTCGCTGCGCAGCACCAGGCGTTCCAGCGATTCGCCTTCGGTGATGCGGCTGGCGAGTACCAGCGCGGGCGGCTCGACCGGATCGAAGCGGCCGTAGGTGAGCGGATCACTGGCCTGCTCGAACTCTCCCAGCGAGCGCTCGTCCAGGTCCAGGCTGTTGCCGGCCACGTCGACCAGGCGCGCGCGCACCCGGTAGGTATTGCCGTAGCGCAGCCGCGGCAGCGAGCCTTTGGCCGCATGCACCGTGACGGCCAGGCCGTTGCCCTTGTCGGGATCGAGCCGCGGCGCATCGTCCGCTTCGACGATTTCCTCGGTCTGCAGTTGCGTGCCCGGCTCGGTGCGGCTGCGCAGGGTGCGGCCCGGGCGCGGCGCGGCCAGGCTCCAGCCGCTCCAGCGAAACAGCGTCTCATGCAGGTACTGGTCGTCGGGGGTGGCAGCATCGCCGCTGGTGGATGCCCCTTTGACATAGCCTTCGTCCGGCGGCAACGGCACCTCGCGCGCGTCCTCGAGCGGCGTGGCCAAGGCGGAATACGCGCAGACCCGCTGCTGCAGCGAGCGCCAGCGGCCGTCGCTGGCGTCGTGGATGTCGACGCGATAGCCGCGCAGCATGTCCTCGGCGTAGAGGACGACGTTGGCGGCCGCGTCCGTTGACTGGAGGGCGCCGTTGTTCTGCGCCGCGGCGGCGGCCTGCGTCGCCAGCTGTGGCGCACGGCCGTGGCGGGAGATGCCGATGCCGCCGGCACGCAGCGCCGCCACCGGCTGGTGGTCGCCGGTGGTGTAGGTGACCTTGCCGTCGGCACCCAGCTCGAGGTGCTTGCCGACCAGACGCTGCGCGCTGAGCAGGAAATCGACGGTCTTCAGCGCCGCGCCGTCGGGATCGAGCTGGTACACGTCGAAAGCGCTGGGCTCCTTGTCCTGCGACGCCGGCAGGTGGCTGTCGTTGGCCTGCCACAGGCGCAGCAGGCCGTCGGCATGGTCTTCGCTGCGCGGGCGCGGCAGGAAGCGGTCCTTCGTCGCATGCCATGCGGTCCGCGGAAAACGGTCGCCGGCGACGTCGTGGTACTGGCCGGGCGAGGTGATCTCCAGCTGCATCAGCCCGCCGGCGGGCACGGCCGCAGCCAGTGCCTTGTCGATCGCTGCGCCGTCCTTGAGCACGCAGTCGATGACCAGCCCGAGCCGCCGCAGCAGTTGCGGATGGTCGCCATAGCTGGCTACGCGCTGATGGAAATCCCACTTCGGCGTCTCCGGTGCCGGCGTCATGTTCTCGAAACCGGGACGACGCATGGCGAGCTGGTCGCGGGTGGGCACCGTGCGCTGGTAGAAGCGGTCCGCCTGCCACATCGCGTATTCGGCCGGGCCGGAGAACCGCTCCATCAGCTGCGCGCGGCGTTCGCGCTCGGTGGGGTTGGCCACCGGAATGCTGCCATCGCGGATGCGGGCCGGATCCTGCCAGTCGGCGGGGAGGGCGCGCAACGGGAAGCTGGCGTTGTCGCCCTTGTGTCCCGGCTCCCGCGGCCATTCGACCTGGCCCTTGAAGCAGCTGCCCGGGCCGAACACGGCCCTGTTCACCGCCGCCTCGTGCGGGCGCGGGCCATCGCCGCGCTTGGGTCGTTCGTGGAAGCGGTCGAAACCGGGCAATGGCAGCTCCAGCGCACGGTCGCCCAGCGGGATCTTCTGCGTGCGCGTGCCGAGCTCGGCGAGCATTCCCTTCAGCGTGGGATCGGCGCTGCGCCAGGGTAGCAGCCGCGGGTGCTCGCCGGCGCCGGCCTGCAGCGACAGCGACTGGTAGTGCTGGCGGACGAAACCGAGCACGTTGCGCAGCGGATACGAGCGCAGGTTGACCCGGCTGAAGTCGCGGAACACGTATCCGGAAACGAACACGGTCTTGGGGAACAGATGTCGCCACAGCGCGCTGTCCGGAGCCAGGGCGGGATCGGCCGGCAATGGCTCAAGGCCGACGCTGGCGCCCCCGATGCGCAGGGCGAAGGTGATGTCCTGCACCGTGCGCGGCCAGTCCAGCCACTCGGGAAAAGGGCCGAGGTGCTGTTCGGCGGCGCTGCCCGGCGTCAGCCGCGGCGAGACCACGATCGATACCCGCCAGCGACCGTCGATGCGGCCATGGGGGACGACGCTCCACACGATGTTTTGCTTGGCCATGTCCTTGGTCTCTTCTCAGGCGAAGGCGTCGCAGTACTCGCGCCAGCCGTAGGTGGTTTCGTCGTCGATCAGCGCCAGCTCGTCGGCCAGCGGCAGCAACGGGTCGGTCGACAGGCCCATGAGCTGGCGCAGGGTGGGATCGCCGTTGGAGCCGGCGAATTTCTTCTCGCAGCTGATGGTGACGCTGGCGCTGAAGAAGAAGACCTCCACCTCGATGGTCAGCTCCGCGCGGCCCACGCACTTGCCGCTCTCGAACTCGTAGCGCAGCTCCAGGTACAGCTCCAGCGAGGCGGTGATCAGCCCGAGCACGCTGACGTGGCCCTCCAGGCGGAAGTAGCCGGTCAGCGAGCACTCGTCCTGCTCCATGCGGAAGTAGATGCCGGCCATCACCGAAACGCCGCCCGACGCGACCCCGAAGTCCACCGAGATCGCCGCGCCGAACTCGAACGCCGCCTCCAGCAGCTGGATGCCCGACGGGTCCAGGGTGATGCCGAAGAAGCCGCCGCCGCCGAAGCACCAGACGGTGAGGTGGAACGGCTGTTCGCGGGTGCAGAAGTTGAAGCGCACCGACAGCGGCTGGCCGATGAACGGCACGGTGAAGCCGGCGCCGAGGCTGAGGTTGGAGATGTTGAGCACGCCGCAGGTGATGCTGGGCAGCGAGACGTCGAAGCCGGCGTCGATGCCTTGGGCGCTGATGTCCAGGTAGGGCGGGTCGGAGAAGCCGTCCAGCGGAATCAGGTCGCGCAGGGTTTCCACGAAGGACAGCGGACCGACGAACTTGATGTCGCTGAGCAGGACGTCCACGCCCATCTTCGCCGACGAGTCGACCTTGAACTCGATTTTCTCGAAGTTCAGTTCCAGGAAGCTGGCCGGGGCGATCAGCACCAGGTCGAAATGGTGCAGCCCGCACAGCACCTGGATCTTCGGTGCGCCGCCGCTCTTCTTGACCCTGGCCTCCACCGCGATGATGAACGAGTGCGGGTCATGGACGACGAACAGCGGGGCATCGGCATCGAAGCCCCAGCTCTTGATCTCCGGCTTCCAGTCGAAGCGGATCACCAGTTCCTCGCCGAGCAGGTTGCCCAGTGCGTCGGCCACGCCACCGAGCGCATCGAGCGCCGTCTTGACGCCATCTAGCGTGCCGAGGATCGCATCGCGCGGTGCGCCTTCCAGCAGGGGGAACGCGGCGATGTCGTCGCGCACGTCGCCCAGCGCACCGGCGACAGCGGTCAGCTTCGGCGCCAGTTCGTCCGGGTGGGTAAGCAGTTCGCCCAGCGACTGGCCGGGGGCGTCGTTGGCGAGCAGATCGTCCAGGGCGTCGAACAGCGTCTTGCCATGGCCGTAGAGCGCGAGGATGGTGGACACGCCCGCGATGAGGGTGAGGCCGCCGCTGACCGCCCCGTTCACTGATTGCCGGAAGCCGGCCGGCAGTTGCGCCTGCGCCGCGACGGTATCGCGCAGGTCCTTCAGCGCGTTGCCCAGCTTGCCATTGCCCTGCGGCGGGTCGAGCAGGTCGTCCAGTTCGATTCCGGCCAAGGTGTCGGCGAGGTCGAACGTGCGGTTCTGGAGGGTGTCGAGCTCGGTGCGGACGGCCTGCGCCAGGTCGGTCACGGCCTTGACCTTGGCTTTCACCAGCGCGGCCGGCGCGGCGCCGAAGGCCGGCGCCTGGCTGGCGATGTCCTCCAGCGTGCCGGCGAGCACCTCCAGCGCGGCGCGCGCCAGGCCCGCGGGCTGCTGCGGCAGCGCCGACAGCAGCTGGTACAGGCGCATCAGTTCGCCGAAGAACGATTCGATCTTGCTGCTGGCCTCGGAGACGAACTTCGGCACCTTGTCCGGATTGCCGAGCAGGTTGCCCACTTCCTTGATCACCGCCGACAGCGGGATGCAGCCGAACAGCAGGGGAAGCGGCAGACTGCCGAGGGTGGGTGTTGCCGGGAAGAACTGGTCGGGCACGACCTTGCCGGCCAGCACCTTGCTGACGTCGCCGGCGGTGGGACCAAGCGCGCGCGACAGCGCCGACGGAAGCAGGTTGGGCATCACGAAGCCGCCGCTGCGATCGCCCTGGCGCGAGAAGTCCAGGGTGCCCATGCCGGAAGCGGATGCGATGTCGACGAACACTTCGCCCTTGTTCTGCGTGGCATCGAAGCCGCGGCGGGCGTAGGTGTCGTTCCACGCCAGCCGGTTCTGACCGGGGCTTCCGCTCAGCTGCGAAAGCGGTGCGATGAAGGCATCGGCGCCGTTCACGCGGGGGAAGAACATGGGCCGTGTCAGGCCCTGGCTGTAGGCCTTGAACGCATTGATCGAAGTGCTGTTGCCGGTCGCCGGTACATGCGCACCGAAGCCCATCGCCGCCACTTCCACCGAGGTGTCGCCGGGCTTGACGCTCGGTGCCAGCGTTACCCGCTGGCGGCGGAGATCGGCGATGGTCCACGGGCGGCGCTCGGGCTGGTCCCAGCCATTGGCACCGGAGAAGGCCAGGTTCGCCGCCTCGGTCGCGCCCTTCAGGCTGCCCTGGCTGCCCGAATACAGCGGCTTGAGCTTGCCGCCGGACAGGTAGCGCGGGCTGGCCAGCGAGTTGGACATGAAGATCAGCGGCAGTTCGAATTCGCAGTCGCGGCCGTCCAGGTCGGTGGCGGCCATGCGGAAGCGGAACGGATTGGCGTCATCGAGCATCGGCCAGAACAGCTGCTGTCCGAGACCGTCGATGTCCTGGTTTTCCGGCGGCTTCAGGTCGGGCGTGACCTTGGTCAGGATGCGCACGCGGGTGAACGGGAATTCGTTCTTCACCCGCTGGTTGTCGGCGCCATATGGATTGAGCGTGCCGGCATCGTCGTAGCGGCGCTCGCGTTCGCGCACCACCATGAAGAAGCGCTGCCGCAGGTAGGCCGGGTTGCCGGACAGGCCCGGATGGAACTTGCGCTCGCTGACCTTGATCAGCACCGCGCGATGGCCGAACGGGAACAGCACGCCGCGGTAGACCACGCGCACGTAGTGATCTCGGCCCATCGTCGCGCGATGGATCCACGATTCCAGATCCAGGCCCGGCGGTTCCCAGTCGCCGCGGCTGTCGAGCCAGCCGCCGAGGGAGCTGAGCATCAGCAGCTGCGCGTCGATCGGTTCGGGTGCGTAGCTGGAGGCCGAGAAATTCGCGCTCAGGTGGCTGATCTGGTAGCGGTCGTAGTCGCTGAGCGTGGTCGTGGAAGTGACGAACGGGTTGCCTTCCGTCGACAGCGGCAGGCCGTCGATGCCGGTCGGGAACGTACCGGTCATCGGTGTTCCGCTTGGGCCGGTGGTCGCCCAGACCGCGCGCAGGGTGCGGGCGGGATCCGGGTGCGGCGGCTCGATCGCCGGGCTTCCGTCCGCCGGCACGCCGCCCAACAGGCGCGTGTGCCACAGCTCGGTACGCCGGGTGGTGTCGGAGGACTGCGGATGCGCCGCGTGCCGCCAGCGCTCGCCGGCGTGCGGGGAAATGATCAGGCGCCAGGGCAATTCCAGGGCGGTTTCCAGCGCGCCGGGCGGAGCCGGGAACGGACGCAGCCGCATCGGCGGCAGGACCGGTCCGACATCGGTCAGCGCCGGCTGGCGGAAGAAGTCGCCGGCGCGGCGCAGCAGCGTGGGCTCGGCCGCCGGACCGCCGCGCAGGGCGATCTGTGCCTGGCGCAGGCTGAAGCTGGCCTGCGCCAGCGGCCGCGTACGCGCCGCCGGCGCCTTCTTGCGCCGGCCAATCGTCGGCGCCTCCGCCAGCGGCCAGGGAAACCACGGTCGCGGCGGCGCCGATTGCCGGGGCAGGGCGGCAGCCGGCACGCGCATCGACAGCGATTGCACGGCCTGCAGGATCCCGGCCAGGGTGTACTCGCATTCGAAGCCCGGCGGACAGGCGAACACCAGGCGCGATTCGCCGGCTGCGCGCGCACGGATGGGTGGGGGAGCGACGTTGTTGTCGCCCGGCGGGCTCGGTGCCGGCTTGCCCTGGGGGATGTCTGCGCTGCTCTCCTGCGCGCCCTCGGCGGCCTGCTCGTAGAACACCTCTTCGGCGATCGACTGCGGCGGCAGGTGCAGGACCAGGCTGGCCGCATCGCCCACTGCTTTCAGGCGCGGCGGGGAACCGGGCACGATCTGCAGGTTGACCAGCTGGATCCGCAGCGCGAGCAGGTCGTCCGGGCGCACCGCTGCGCGGCCGGCGCGCGAGGCGTCGAACAGGTTGCCGACCGGGTCCGCGGGCCAGACCAGACCCGGCGGGGTCCGTTCGACGGCGATGTCGGTGAGCGGGCCGGTCGTGATCCGGTCGATCGTCCTGGTGGTCACGCGGCGTGTCTTGCCGGCGGCGACCCTGGATTGCTGGCCCGCTTTCGCAGGCTTCGTTCCAGTCTTGGCTGGCTTGGCTGGCCTGGCCGGCTTGACGGTCCCGGCGGCCTTGACCACTTTCCCGGTGGCCTTGCCGGTAGTTGCAGGCTTGCCGGTCTTGGCGACTTTGGCCGTCTTGCCGGTCTTGACGATTTTTGCGGCCTTGCTGACCTTGACCGCCTTGCCACTCTTCGCAGCCTTGCCGAGCTTGACGACCTTCGCGGTCTTACCGGTTTTGACGGCCTTGCGGCTTTTCGCGACCTTGCCGGCCTTCGCAGCCTTGCCGGCCTTCGCAGCCTTGCGGGTCCGGGTGGGAGTCTTCGATCCGCTCATGGTGTCTGTCCTTGGAACCGGGTCCGTTGAACGGACCGATGCGGGACCGGCGCGCTGTCGCCGGATGCAGTCAATGGCGTGCCGTTGTTCCGGACGCGTGGCATCGCCCGGGATGGACTCCGGAGAAAAGGAACCCGGCGCGTTGATCCGGCGGCAATGCAGCCCGCGCAGAAGCCGCAACGGCCTGCGCGTTGGTATGGATGCATTGCGGCCGTGGTCGGTCCGCCGCGAAAGTTTCGAACGGCGGTGGCAACCCGCCGGGGCCACGCCTGCCTGCTCGTGGCGTCGGGAACGGTGACGGGCAGCGGCATTTATGCGATGCCCGCCGCGATCGGAAAAGAGGTGTGTCGGGGTCCAGCAGTGCGACGTTGTCCACGGCGTCACTCGCTCGGGCAGCAGATCCGTTGATGCC
>JAGHZW010000180.1:114583-115395 GCA_017745195.1 Pseudoxanthomonas sp.
CGGTGCGCTGGGCGACGCGCGCGAATGGTCTTCCATCCGTGGCGACCTTCCCCCTGGTGGCGGAATGTATGCCCGCGGGAGAGGGCCGGACAAGTGCTTCCGGGGAAATTCCCGGCGGCTGCGCAGGCGGAAACGGATCCCCCCGCAGATCCGTGGCCGCTCAGGTCACCGGCCTGCGTTCCGCGGCGCCTGGCTTCGGCATTGCGACGACAGCCGACGCGGCCAGCCTCGTGGTTCCTGTCCGGCCACGTGCCGGCGTTAAGCAGCCGCAGTGGAGAGGTAGTGTCAGCGGCGCCGCTGCGGCGCGGGCCCGGTCGAATGGCGGATCTGCAACTGATAAGGCACCCGGACGATGTCGCCGGAACCATGGCCGGTGACCTCGTCCAGCAGCTGCCGGGCTGCGATCCGGCCCATGTCGCGGCTGGGCTGGCGGATCGTGCTCAGGCTCGGCCAGACCTGGCGCGACATGGGCGTATCGTCGAAACCGAATACCGACAGCTGGTCGGGTACGACCAGGTCGCGCGCGGCCGCCTCGTACAGCACGCCACAGGCGGTGTCGTCGTTGGCGCCGAAGATGGCGGTCGGCGGATCGTCCAGGTCGAGCAGGTGGCGCGCACCGGCGATGCCCGATTCGAAGGAGAATTCGCCCTCGACCACCAGCGCCGGATCCGGCGCGATCCCGGCCTGGTTCAGCCCGTCCAGGTAGCCGGCCAGGCGCCAGGCGCGTGCGCCGTGGGTGCGATGGCCGGTGATGTGGGCGATCCGCCGGTGCCCCAGCGCGACCACGTGCGCCATCATGTCGGCCACCGCGG
>JAGHZW010000180.1:115431-116834 GCA_017745195.1 Pseudoxanthomonas sp.
ATCGGAAGATGCCGGCATAGCGCACTTCCAGTTCGCGCAACCGGCGCAGCAGCGGCAGGTCGTCGGTGAGCGGCGGGGTCAGCACCACGCCGTCGGGCCGGTACTGGTTGATCAGCGCCTCGACCGACTCGACGTGGCCGCGGCGGCCGAAGTCGACCGGGCGCAGGGTCAGGCCGTAGTGCGCCTGCTCGCAGGCCGACAGCACGCCCTCGATGATCTCCATGATGTAGTTCGACGACGGGTTGTCGTAGAGCAGCGAGATCAGGTACGAGCGACGTCCGGCCAGGCTGCGCGCCGACGAGTTGGGTCGATAGCGCAGCTGGCGCGCGGCTTCCTCGACCTTGAGCCGGGTCTCCACGCTCACGTTCGGTTCGCGGTTGAACACCCGCGACACGGTCTTCATCGACACGCCCGCCGCGGCGGCGACGTCCTCGATCCTGGCGCGCATGCGTCTGCGGTCCCCTCGCTCGCTTGGGTGCGGGTCGACGGCATCATAGCCTGCGCGCCGGAAGCACGGCTGCGCCGCCGGCAGTGGCACAATGCACCGGCCGCCCGGGTGGTGAAACTGGTAGACACAGGGGACTTAAAATCCCCCATCCGAAAGGGTATGCGGGTTCGATCCCCGCCCCGGGCACGATTTCCCAAAGGAGTTCCATGCCCGCATCCACCGCCGTGCCGCTTCCGTCCGCCGATGCCCGCATCGCCGTCATCGGCCTGGGTTACGTGGGGCTGCCGCTGGCGGTGGCGTTCGGCGCGAAGCGCGCGGTGCTGGGGTTCGACGTCGATGCCGCACGCGTGCGCGAACTGGGCCTGGGCATCGACCGCACCCTGGAGCTGGAGGCCGACGAGATCCGCGCGGCCCCGCATCTGCAGTTCGGCAGCGACGAATCCGAACTGGCCACCTGCGACATCTTCGTCGTCGCCGTGCCCACGCCCATCGACGCTTCGCACCAGCCGGACCTGGAGCCGTTGCGCAGCGCCAGCGCGCTGGTCGCCCGGGCGATGCGGCGCGGCGCGCTGGTGGTCTACGAATCCACCGTCTACCCCGGCACCACCGAGGAAATCTGCGTGCCGATCCTGGAGCGCGGCTCGGGCCTGCGCTTCAACGTCGATTTCAGCTGCGGCTACAGCCCGGAGCGGGTCAGCCCGGGCGATCGCGCGCGGCGCCTGGCCGATATCCGCAAGATCACTTCCGGGTCGACGCCGGCGACGGCCGATGCGGTGGGGGCGCTGTACCGGCAGGTGATCACCGCGGGGACCTTCGCGGCGCCGTCGATCCGCGTGGCGGAGGCGGCCAAGGTGGTCGAGAACATCCAGCGCGACGTCAACATCGCCCTGGTCAACGAGCTGGCGCTGTTCGCTTTCCTGCTGGTCGACCACTGGCTGCCACTGCTGTTCGAGGC
>JAGHZW010000181.1 GCA_017745195.1 Pseudoxanthomonas sp.
GGGCAGGGATATTTCGTTCCCGCTCCCGCGGCGGTCGCTCGGCAGCGCGCTGGCCGGGCCGGCGCTGACCCGTTCGCTGGTCGAGGTCATCGGCGTGGCGCCGCTGCTGGCGGTGTCGGCCGGGTTGCTGGGCGTGGCCACGGTCTGCGTGGTGCTGCTGGGCGACTGGGCCCGCGTGCACGGTGCGCGACGGCACGAGGCGGGCCACGAGGACGCCATCGGCGGCAGCATGTGGGACGGCTTGAAGCAGATCTTCACCGACCCGTTCATGCGCGGCATGGCGGTCCTGCTGTTGCTGGCCGACGGTATCGGCACGGTCAATTACGCATTGCTGCTCGACTACTCCGGGGCGACGTTCGCCGACGCGGTGGCGCGTACGCGTTTCCACGCCGACGTGGACCTGGCCGGCAACCTGCTCACCGTGCTGATCCAGCTGTTCATCACCCGCTGGCTGCTGCCGTGGCGCGGGCCGGGCACGCTGATCCTGATCTGGGCGCTGGTCAGCGTCGCCGCGCTGCTGCTGGTGGTGTTCTCGGTCGATCCGCATGCGCCGCTGTTCGTGCTGCCGGTGCTGATCGGTCCGCTGGCGCCGACGGTGCTGGCGCTGGTCGTCAGTCGAGGCCTCGCCTACGGCATGGCCGAGCCGGCGCGGCACAGCCTCTACACCCGGGTGCCGCGCAGCGTGCGCTACAAGGGCCAGAACGCGGTCGACACGGCGGTGTGGCGGTTCGGCGACCTGGCCATTGCTACTGGCATGAACGGGCTGAAGTCGGTGGGCGTGGCGGTCGGCGGCTTCGCCGCGATCAGCACGGTGGCGGCCTGCGCGGCCGCAGCGATCGGCTGGCGGCTGTGGAAGCGGGTCGAGGACGTGAAAGAAGTCGCGGCGCCCGCTTCGTCCTGAGGACGGCCGGCGCAGGTCCCGCGGACAGCCGGTCGCCGGTCAGCGCACAGCAGCGGTCTAGCGGAGGGTGTCGATGCGCATGCGCCGACGGTCGCCCGATGCACGGCGGCGGAAGCCATGCCGATGCGGCCGCGACGGAACGCACCGGCCGCGCCCGGTGGCCTTCGACCGGACCGGGAAGTGCGTGGATCAGGCCCGGACCGGCTTTGGCGAAACCCACATCGCGATCCGGGCACGGAACACGACCTCGCCGGCGCGATCGCGCACCACCACGCCGACCGGCAGGTCGTAGCCCTCGGCCGATTCGACCAGCGGCACGTCCGGGGTGGCGACCGCGTGCATCGTGCCGTTGGCCTTCTTCAGGTATTCGACGGTCATGCCGCGCGGGATCCAGCGCATCGACGCCGGCAGGCTGGCGTCGGTCATCACCCCGGCGACAAGTTCGGCCAGGTTGCACAGCGCGATCGCGTGGACCGTGCCGATGTGGTTGGTGACCTTGCGTCGGTGCCGGATCGTGGCTTCGCAGCGGCCCGGCTCCAGCAGGGTGATGCGCGGAGCGATCGTGGCGAAGTACGGCGCCTTGAAACAGATCGCACGCGAGAACAGCCAGTTCCCGGCCGGCCAGCGCTGCATGCCGCGATAGAGGTCGATCAGGCGATTGGCCATGGACGTACTCCGGATGTGAAGACGGCGGGCAATGCCCGCCGTCGTCGTGTTGTTGTCGCTTTGCCGCTGCGCGCGACTCAGGCCGCTTCGCGCTTGCCCGGCTTGGGCAGGTCGTAGTAGCTGGCCGCACGCAGCTCGTGCACGTCGAAGTCGTCGACGGTGATCGTCTCCAGGGTCAGCGCACGCAACTCTTCCAGCAGCTTGCGCTCCTCGGCCGTGATCACACCCTCGGCCACGGCCTCGTCCAGCTGCGCCGGGAATTCCAGCGCCTCGATGCCCTTGGTCTTGAGCGCCTTGAGGAACTTGCGCTCGACCGGCTCGGCCTGCACGGCCTTGGCCAGGTAGCTGTCGATGCGGCCGCCCGGGTTGTTCGCGCACGGGGTCAGGAACACGCCCACGCCCAGCCGGTCGCGCGCTTCGTTCGGCGCCATCAGCAGCGAGGCGACGCGGTGGTTGAGGCGGTCGCCGGGGGCCTCGGCGCGGCGGCCGAGCGGGAACACCAGCGCCCACAGCGCCCAGCCGACCGGACGGATCGGGAAGTTGCGCAGCGCCGCGGACAGCGCGGTCTCGATCACGTGGAAGCTGTTGTACATGCTCCACGCCAGCAGCGGCTTGTCGGCTTCCGGCGTGCCTTCGTCGTGGTAGCGCTTGAGCACCGCGCCGGCCATGTACAGGTGGCTGAGCACGTCGCCGAGGCGGCCCGACAGCGATTCCTTGAACTTCAGCTTGCCGCCGAGCAGCAGCATCGACACGTCGGCCATCAGCGCCAGGTTGGCGGCGTAGCGGTCGAGCTTGCGGAAGAACGGACGGGTGTAGTCGTTGCCCGGGGCACCGCCGATCTTCGACCCGGTCAGGCCGAACCAGAACGAACGGAACGCGTTGGAGATGCCGAAGCGCACGTGGCCGGACAGGCTCTCGTCGAAGCTCTCCAGCGCGGCGGCGCGGTCGGGTTCCTGCGCGGCCTTCATCTCCTTCATCACCCACGGATGGCACAGGATCGCGCCCTGGCCGAAGATCAGCAGGCTGCGGGTCATGATGTTGGCGCCTTCGACGGTGATGCCGATCGGCGCGGCCTGCCAGCTGCGGCCAGCGAAGTTGCGCGGCCCGAGGATGATGCCCTTGCCGCCGATCACGTCCATCACGTCGGAGATGACTTCGCGGCCCATGTTGTTGCAGTGGTACTTCGCAATGGCCGACGGCACCGACGGCACGTCGCCGCGATCCACCGCCGCCGCGGTGGCCTGCGACAGCGCGCTGATCGTGTAGGCCTTGCCGCCGATCCGGGCCAGCGCTTCCTCCACGCCCTCGAAGCGGCCGACCGACAGGCCGAACTGCTTGCGGATGCGCGCGTAGGCGCCGGTCACGCGGGCGCCGAACTTGGCGCCGCCCGATGCGGTCGAGGGCAGGGTGATCGAACGGCCGACCGCCAGGCATTCGTTGAGCATGTTCCAGCCCTTGCCGGCCAGGTCGGCACCGCCGATCAGCTGGCTCAGCGGGATGAACACCTCGCGGCCGCGGATCGGGCCGTTCTGGAACGGCGAGTTCAACGGGAAGTGGCGACGGCCGATCTCCACGCCGGGGGTCTCGCGCGGCAGCAGCGCCAGGGTGATGCCGATGTCCTTGGTATCGCCGAGCAGGCCGTCCGGGTCGTACATGCGGAAGGCCAGGCCGATGAGCGTGGCCACCGGCGCCAGGGTGATGTAGCGCTTGTCGAAGGTCAGCTTCACGCCGACCACCTGGGCGCCGTTCCACTCGCCGGTGCAGACGATGCCGAAGTCGGGGATCGAGGTGGCGTCGGAGCCGGCGAACGGGCCGGTCAGGCCGAAGCATGGCACTTCAAGACCGTTGGCCAGGCGCGGCAGGTAATAGTCCTTCTGTTCCTGGGTGCCGTAGTGGTTGAGCAGCTCGCCCGGGCCCAGCGAGTTGGGCACGCCCACGGTCGAACTGACCACGCTGGAGACCGAGGCGATCTTCTGGATCACCTTGTGGTGGGCCAGCGCCGAGAAACCCAGGCCGCCGTACTGCTTGGGAATGATCATGCCGAAGAAGCGGTTCTTCTTGATGAAGTCCCACATCTCCGGCGGCAGGTCGGCGTGGACATGGGTGATTTCCCAGTCGTTGATCATCGTGCACAGCTCTTCCACCGGGCCGTCGAGGAAGGCCTGCTCTTCAGCAGTGAGCTGCGGCTTGGGATAGTTGAGCAGCATGTTCCAGTCGGGGTCGCCGGTGAACAGCTCGCCTTCGAAGCCGACCGAGCCGGTTTCCAGGGCGATGCGCTCGGTCTGCGACAGCGGAGGCAGGACCTTGCGGAACACGTTGAGCAGCGGCGCGACGACCAGTGGCTTGCGGATCGCCGGGATCAGCAGCGGCACGGCGACCAGCGCCGACAGGATCGCGATCACCGCCACGGTCGGACGATGCGCGCCGAGCAGCCAGCAGGCGACCAGGGCGACGGCCAGCAGTGCGGCCCAGGTGGCCAGCCGCAGCCGGTGGTAGGCGGCGAACCCTGCGATCAGCAGGAAAGCCAGGATGGGCAGGGCAATGCTCATGGGTTTGCTCCGTTGACGGGCGCATGCGCCCCTTGCACGGCGGAACTGCCGGTCCCCTCGGTCCGGTCCAGTTCCGCCAGGTATTCCAGCACCGTGGCGGTAAAGCGGTCGTTGTCGTCCCCGGCCAGCATATGCGTGGCATCGGGCAGCTGCACGTGGCAGGCGTGCGGGGCCAGTTCGAGGAAGTCGGCGACGGTGCGTTCGGACACCAGGTCGCTGCGGCCGCCGCTGACCAGCAGCAGCGGGCAGCGCACGGTGCGCGTGGCGGCGGCGATGTCGTCCTGGTGCTGCTCGCTGTCGCGCGCCAGTTCGTCGACCAGGCGCGGATCCCAGTGCCAGCGCCAGCGGCCGTCGGCGCCTTCGCGCAGCAGTTCGCGCAACGAGTCGGGCGACTTGCCGGGTTCGCGGCGCCGGTGCGGCAGATAGGCGGCGATGCTGTCGGCGGCCTGTTCCAGCGAACCGAAGCCGTCCGGGAACGCGGTCATGAAACCGAGGATGCGCTGCAGGCCGGCAGTCTCCCAGCGCGGAGTGATGTCGACCAGGACCATCGCCCGGAACAGGCCCGGCCAGCGCGATTCGGCGAGCAGGCCGAACAGCCCGCCCATCGAGGCGGCGACCAACAGCGGCGGACGCGGCAGCTCGCCGGCCAGCACGATCAGGTCGTCGGTGAACTGTTGGCCGGTATAGGCGTCGCCGGCGGCATTGCGGTCCGATCCGCCATGACCGCGCGCGTCGTAGGCCAGGCCGGCATGGCCGTGGCGGGCGAGTGCCTGCGCCGTCGCCGACCAGGCGCGCCGCGTCTGGCCGAAGCCGTGCGCATACAGCACCGAGGTGGCGGCACGGCCGGCAGCGCGGTGCGCGCTCGCCGCCAGCATCGGACCCGCACCCTGCAGGCGCAGTTCATCGACCAGCGGCGCGGTAGCGGTCATGTCCATACGAGATGGTATGGACACCTTTCCGGGAAAGTCAATACGATTGCGTATGGCCCGGATCGAGGGCGCTGCTGCAGGGCGTGCCGGTTCCGCTCCGGCACGGTTTCGGTCGTAACGGCGTACTGCAACGCACTGCGGCGTATGGTTAAATCCGGCGCATGAACCCGACTTCGATGGATTCACCGCCTTCTTCCGCGCCGGCCCGTGGCACCCGCCTCAGTGCCGCCGACTGGGCCCAGGTCGCGCTGGACGTCATCGCCGAACAGGGCGTTGCCGCGGTCGCGGTCGAGCCGCTGGCCCGCCGCCTGGGCGTGACCAAGGGCAGCTTCTACTGGCACTTCCCGTCGCGCGACGCGCTGCTGCAGGCTGCGCTGGAACGCTGGGAGGAGGTCGAGCAGGAACAGGTGTTCGGCAGCCTCGAGGAAGTCTCCGATCCGCGCGAACGGCTGCGCATGCTGTTCCAGCTGGTCGGCCACGAGACCAAGCCGCATGCGATCTACAGCGAACTGCTCAAGTCGCTGGACCACCCGTCGGTGGCGCCGGTGATCCAGCGCGTGTCACAGCGGCGCCTGGAATACCTGACCGCCTCGTTCCGCCAGGCGGGGCTGGGCCGGGCCGAGGCGCAGAACCGCGCGCGCCTGACCTATGCGGCGTACGTCGGCTTCCTGCAGCTGCGCCCGCACCAGCCGAAGATGACCCACGAGGAGTTCGAGGAGTACCTCGAACACGTGATCAACACGCTGATTCCACTGGGCTGACCGCTGGGCCGGCCGCTGGGCCGAGCCGCCAGGCCGGCGCGGCGCTGGCGGACGTCGCGGCGACATGCCAGCGCCGCCTGCCTGTTCAGCCGGCGAATGCTGGCCGGGTCAGGTTCTCCGGCGCATCGCCGGTGCACAGCACCTCATCCTCGATGCGGATGCCGCCATACGGACGGAATGCGTCGACCCGCGACCAGTCGACGCTGTCGGCGTGGCCGTTCTTCTTCACTTCATCCAGCAGCATGTCGATGAAGTACAGGCCCGGCTCGATGGTGACGACCATGCCCGGTTCGAGCACGCGGGTCATGCGCAGGTAGGGGTGGCCGTCGGGCCGCGCGATGGTGCCGCCGCGGTCGCTGGCGGCGAAGCCGGCGACGTCATGCACCTGCAGGCCGATCGGATGGCCCAGCCCGTGCGGGAAGAAGGCCGCGCTCACCCCGCTGGCCAGCGCCGCCTCCGGCGACACCTTGAGCACGCCGAAGTCCTTGAGGATGCCCATCAGCGACAGGTGTGCGTCCACGTGCAGCTGCCTGTAGTCCACCCCGGCCCGCACGCCGGCGCACATCGCCTGCTGCGCGGCGTCGACCGCATCGATCATCGCCTGGAATTCGCTGCCGCGATCGGCTGCGTAGGTGCGGGTGATGTCCGAGGCGTAGCCGCAATGGCTGGCGCCGGCGTCGATAAGGAAACTGAGCGACTCGGCCGGCGGGTCGCGGTCCAGTTCGGTGTAGTGCAGCACCGCGCCGTGCGTGTTGAGGCAGACGATGTTCTGGTAGGGCAGTTCGGTGGGGTCCTGGCGCGCCGCCTCGCAATAGGCCACGTGGATGTCGAATTCGCTGGCGCCGGCGCGGAACGCGCGTTCGGCGGCGCGATGCGCATGCACGGCCTTGCGTTGCGCGACCCGCATCAGCGCGACCTCGTACGGGGTCTTGTACGAGCGCTGGTAGTGCAGGTAGTCCAGCGCCGCCGCCGGGTTGTTGGGCAGGTAGTCGCCGAGCGCGCTGTTGGCCTCGCCGAGGATCGCGCAACGCGCCGTCGCACCGGGCAGCAGTGGCAGCGCTTCGGCGGGGGTGCGGATGACGTGGACGTCGAAATGCTCCACCCACCAGCCATTGGGCGCCTCCGGCACCACGTGCCAGTAATCGAACGGCTGCAGGTAGATCACCTTCGGCCGCTGCCCCGGCGTGTACACCAGCCAGCTGTCGGTGACGCGGGTCAGCGGCAGCCAGTGTTTGAAGTGCGGATTGACCGCGAACGGATAGTCGCGGTCGTCGAACAGCTGGTAGTGGCGGCTGCCGCTGGGAACGAGCAGGTGGTCGTGGCCGCTGCGCGCCAGCGCCTCGTCGGCGCGCGCGCGCAACACGGCCAGGTGCTGGGGATACAGCGGTGCGGGGTCGACGGAATGCATGGGGGATCCGGGTTGCGAGAGGGCGACAGTGTGCCCGATCCGGCGGAAACATCCCCTGAAAGCGCGGCCCCGCTCAGCCCGCGGCGGCTTCCTCGCCGGCGCCGACCCAGTCACGGACGGCCGCGCGCTGTTCGTCGGAAATCGTCAGGAAACGGAACCCGCACCAGCTCTGCCCGGGGGTGTTGGCCGGCACCGCCCACAGCAGGTGCACGCCGACCCCGATCGGCGAGGACGGGCCGCGTCCACTGAGGTGGAAGCGCAACTGGTACAGCGCGTCCTCGACCAGCGGCGCCGATGCGATCAGCAGCATGCCGCTTTCGGACAGGTTGCCGAGCTGGCCGATCACCTCGTCGGTCATCGTGTCGATCACCAGCACGCTTTCGGTGACATGGCGGCGCGGTGCGCGGCGGGTCTCGTGGATCATGCGCTTGCCGCTCCAGGCGTGGCGGACGCGGCCCGGCCGGCGAACCCGCGCAATGCGCGCAGCGTGGCCTGCCAGGCGCGATCGATCAGGCGGCCCTTGCCCTCGGTGACGATCCGGGCCTGGCCCTGTGCCATCAGCCGGGCCAGGCCGTCGAGCGAGTGCTCGCCGACCTTGTGCCCGCGCGCATTGACGAACAGCGCGTTGTCGGTGACCGGGCTGTACCAGGACAGGCGCTGCCGGCGCACGTCGCCCTGCTGGTTGTGCACGAACTCGAACCAGGTGCCGAACGGCAGCGTGCGCAGGTGCTCGTAGCACTCCTGCTCGGCGGTGCTGCGTGGCGGCAGCTGCGGCTTCTTCGCCTCGGCGTGGTCGCCTTCGCCCAGCCGCGCGCGCGCCTTCAGCTTGGCGGTCAGCTCGGTGCGCGAGGTGGTTTCGTCGTCGTCGCTGCGCGACAGCCGGCGCGCGATCGCCCCGGCCTCGTCCTCGTGGTAGCCGACCTGGCGCAGCGCCGAGTCGATCTGGCCGGCCAGGTCCGCGTCGGCCTGCGCGTCGGCGGCGCAGGTGATCTCGATGATCCGGCTGGTCGCTTCCTCGCGCTCGCGCCATTCGGGCGAGTCTTCGCCGTGGCGCAACGAGGTCAGGGTGAGCACGTCGGCCCAGGCCTGGTTCAGCAGCGCCTGCACGAACTGCGGCGGCTTGCGTCCGTCCAGGCGCGCGGCGATCGACGCGGCGGCGCTGCGCTTGGCCGTCTCCAGCCGGTCACGGCCGCGCGCGGCCTCGACCTGGCGGCGTTCGCTGACCTCGGCCTTGTGTGCCTGTGCGCGGTAATGCTCCTGCACCTCGCGGTTGGCGCGTTCGAACACCGACTCGTCGCCGGTGTACTCCTCGACCACCTTGTCCACCGCCTGCTCGAGGCGCAGGACCAGCTGCGGGTCGGCATCGTCGTCGGCCAGCCAGGTGGCACCGGTTTCGGCGACCGAATTGAGCAGTTCGCGCGCCGGGTGCTGGTCGCGGACGAAGAAGCTGCGGTCCTGCACCGCCGCCCGCACCACCGGTACCTGCAGTTTTTCCAGCAGGTCCTGCGCCGGCGCATCCTCGTGCACCTCGCGGCCGATCTCGCGGTACAGCATGCCGAGCAGTTCGAACGTGTCGCTGTCTTCCTGCGACAGGCCGGCCTCGGGACCGTGGGCCTCGCGCATCCGCGCGAGCATCGCCTGGCGCAGGTCGTCCACCGTGCGCCGCGGCCGGCCGGGCGCGCGCTTGGGCACCGGAGCCGACTGCATCGCACCGAGGACGTTGACCACCGCATCCAGTGGCAGGATCACGCCGGGCGCCGGTGCGGCGATGCCCGGGAGGTCGCCGCGATGTTCGGACAGCATGCCCTGCAGCGCGGCGAAGACCGCCTGCTCGGGCAGTTCGGCCGGCGCCGGCTGCGCCGACTGCTGCGCTTCGGCGACGGCGGCATCACCGTCGGCCACGTCGCCGCCGGGCTGCGGTTGGCGCGCGGCCAGGCCGGCCATCAGCGCACCGCTCCAAGCGGAGGGCCGGGCCGCGCCATGCCATCCGGTCAACGGCCGCTGGCTGACCGCGCCGGCCGAACCCGGCGCCGGGCCGCGCAAGCGGCTCTGGCCCTGGGTGCGCGGCCGGTAGGGCAGGTAGACCAGGCCGGGCAGGACGCCCTCGTGGGTCAGCAGGACGTTGAGCCGTTCGACCAGCTCGCCATAGCGGTCCATCACCTGGCGCTCGAACACCTTGTAGAGCAGCAGCTGCGAATCCAGGCTCATGTGCAGCGTTTCACCGGCGTCGCGCAGCACCCGGCACAGCGCGTGCGGGCCGATCGGCAGGGTCTCCGGGTCGAACGCCGGGCGCCCGGCGAGCACGCCGAAGCGCTGGCCCAGCAGCAGCAGCGAGGTGCCGCCGCGCTGCGCTTCGCGCTTGCCGATTTCGTGCAGGACGATGTCGCGGTCCAGGTCGGTGTCCTCGACCAGGGTGAGGTGCTGGAATTGCAGCGATTCCTTGGCCGGCTCCTCGACGGGCTTGGCCTCGGGTACTTCGCGCAGCCGCGCCAGCGAGTCTTCCAGCCCGCCCAGGTAGTGCGGCACCACGTCGGCGCGGTGCTGGCGCAGGCGCTGCAGTTCGGCGAAGTGCTCGGACTGGTGCTGGCTGCTGCGCGCGCGGTCGGCATGCCGGAACAGCTGGCGCTCGAATTCGTTCAACGCCAGGTTGAGCGAGGTGGTCAGCGTCTGCCCGGCCAGCGCGTTGACCGCTTCCAGGATGTGGCGCACGCGCGGAGGCAACGACGCGTTGGCGAGCGTGCGCGGCGCGGCATCGGGATTTGACGTTGGACGGAACGTAGATGACATCCGGTGGCCCGGCTCCCCTGTGTGCCGGTATTTAACACGTTTGTCGTGGGCCAGCCACCGCGTTTCCCGGTCCTAGAGGAACAGGCCGATCACGTCGTTGGCGAAACGGCGCCCCAGCACGGTCGGCACCACGGTGGTGTCCGAAACTTCCAGCCATCCGCGTTCGCGGGCGAGCGCGAGCGCCGGCTGGATCCGGTCGCGGGACAGCCCGGTGCGCACTTCGAAGTCGGCCAGGGCGAAGCCCTCGTGCAGCCGCAGCGCATTGAGCATGTACTCGAACGGACGCCGCTCCGGCTCGATGCGGTCGTCGCCGCCGATCGCGCCGGCACCGCCGGCGGCGGCCATCCAGGTCGCCGGGTGCTTGTGCTTCCAGCGGCGCAGGATCGCCTGTTCGGCGCCGAGGGTGATCTTGCCGTGGGCGCCGGCACCGATGCCGAGATAGTCCCCATAGCGCCAGTAATTGAGGTTGTGCGCGCACTGCCGGCCGGGGCGGGCGTAGGCGCTGGTCTCGTAGTGGCCGTAGCCGGCATCGGCCAGCAGGGCCTGGCAGCGCTCCTGGATGTCCCAGGACAGGTCGTCATCGGGAATGCCCTGCGGCGGCCGGGCGAAGAACACCGTGTTCGGTTCCAGGGTCAGCTGGTAATGGCTGATGTGCGCAGGCTGCAGGGCGAAGGCGCGTTCCAGGTCGCGCTCGGCCATGGCCAGGTCCTGGCCGGGCAGGGCGTACATCAGGTCCAGGTTGAGGTTGTCGAAGCCGGCGTCCTGGGCGAGGCGCACGGCGGCTTCCGCCTCGGCGCTGTCGTGGATCCGGCCCAGCCGCTGCAGGCAACCGTCATCGAAGCTCTGGATGCCGAAGCTGACACGATTGACGCCGGCGGCGCGGTAGCCGTCGAAGCGGCCGTGCTCGGCGGTGCCGGGATTGGCCTCGAGGGTGATCTCCGCGTCCGGGGCGAAGCGCAGCCGCGCCGACGCGGCCTGCAGGATGCGGTCGATGGCCTCGGGCGGAAACAGACTGGGCGTGCCACCGCCGAAGAACACGCTGTGCACGGTGCGGCCCCAGACCAGCGGCAGGTCGTGCTCGAGGTCGCGGACCAGCGCGTCGACGTAGTCGTCGAACGGCAGCGCGCCCTTGGCCGCGTGCGAATTGAAGTCGCAGTACGGGCACTTGCGCACGCACCAGGGCAGGTGCACGTAGAGCGAAAGCGGCGGCGGGATCAGGGCGGGCGTCATGCGGGTGCTGCGGTCGCCGCGTAACGGCGTGCGAAGGAGGGCGGTGGACTCAGCGCAGGGCAGCCAGCGCCGCCGGCAGCCGCTCGCGCAGCTGCGCCAGGGCGCGGCCGCGATGGCTGATGCGGTTCTTGACCGCCGGGTCGAGCTGGGCGGCGGACAGGCCGTGTTCGGTATCGAGGAATACCGGGTCGTAGCCGAAGCCGCCGGCGCCGCGCGGCGCGTCGAGGATCAGTCCCGGCCAGATGCCTTCGGCGACCAGCGGCTGCGGATCCTCGGCATGGCGCAGCAGCACGATCACCGCATAGAAGTGCGCGGTGCGCCACTGCGGGTTCAAGCCGTCCAGCTTGTCCAGCAGCTTGGCGATGTTGGCCGCGCTGTCGCCGTGGCCACCGGCATAGCGCGCCGAGTACAGCCCGGGCGCGCCGCCGAGCGCGTCCACGCACAGGCCGGAGTCGTCGGCCAGCGCCGGCAGGCCGGTGACGCGCGCGGCATGGCGTGCCTTCAGCAGCGCGTTCTCGACGAAGGTCAGGCCGGTTTCCTCGATGTCGGCCACGCCCAGCTCGGATTGCGCAACCAGGTCGGCACCGGTGCCGTCGAGCAGCACGCGCAGCTCGGCGAGCTTGCCGGCATTGCCGCTGGCCAGGACCAGGCGGGTCATCGCGTGCGACTCATTGGCTGGATTCCTGTGCGTGGCATCACCGCAGCGCCAATGCCGCCTGCTGCGCGGCGAGCAGCTCGCCGATGCCGCGCTCGGCCAGCGCCAGCAGCGCGTCGAGTTCGGTGCGGCGGAAGGCGTGGCCCTCGGCCGTGCCCTGCAGCTCGATGAAGCCGCCGCCGTCGTTCATCACCACGTTCATGTCGGTGTCGCAGGCGCTGTCCTCGGCGTAGTCGAGGTCGAGCACCGGCATGCCCTGGTAGACGCCGACCGATACCGCGGCCACCGCGCCGAACACCGGGTCGCGGCTGATCTCGCGCCGCTTCTGCAGCCAGCGCACCGCATCGACCAGGGCGACATAGGCGCCGGTGATCGCGGCGGTGCGGGTACCGCCGTCGGCCTGCAGCACGTCGCAGTCCAGGGTGATGGTGCGCTCGCCGAGCGCGCCGCGGTCGACGCAGGCGCGCAGGGCGCGGCCGATCAGGCGCTGGATCTCCAGCGTGCGCCCGCCCTGCTTGCCGCGCGCGGCTTCGCGGTCGGAACGGGTGTGGGTGGAGCGCGGCAGCATGCCGTACTCGGCGGTGACCCAGCCCTCGCCCTTGCCGCGCAGGAACGCCGGCACCTTGTTGTCGACGCTGGCGGTGCACAGCACCCGGGTGTCGCCGAAGCTGACCAGGACCGAACCTTCGGCGTGGCGGGTGAAGCCGCGTTCGATGCGCACTTCGCGCAGCTGCTCGGGGGCGCGGCCACTGGGGCGGACGACGGTCATGCGATGGGTTCCGTGGAGGTGGGCGTGCCGGCGCGCGTGGGCCTGCAGGCCGGCGGCGGCGTGCCGCGAAGGGCCGGCTAGATTAACATTCGCGCCTTGCCACCGGCGCCCGCAGCACAGGAATCCCCGCATGATCCGTAGCATGACCGCCTTCGCCAGCGGCGAACGCGGCACCCCGTGGGGCGTGCTGGGGTGCGAGCTGCGCTCGGTCAACCACCGCTTCCTCGAGACCGGCCTGCGCCTGGCCGACGACCTGCGCGCGCTGGAACCGCTGCTGCGCGAGCGGGTCGCGGCGCGGATCCAGCGCGGCAAACTCGACCTGGTCCTGCGCCTGCGCGCGCCGGAGTCGGCCGCGTCGCTGGCGGTCAACGAGTCGCTGCTCGAGCAGCTGGGTGCGCTGGCGCAGCGGCTGGACGCGAAGTTCCCGCGGCTGCAGGTGGAATTCACCGACCTGTTGCAGCTGCCGGGCGTGCTGCAGGTGCCCACCGCCGACGGCGAGGCGCTGCAGGCGCAGGCGCTGGAGCTGCTGGACCAGGTGCTGGACGAGTTCGTCGCCGCGCGCGAGCGCGAGGGCGCCAAGCTGTCCGCGGCCATCTCCGAGCGCGTGGATGCGATCGAGCGCATCGCCGGCCAGGTGCGCGAGCTGATACCGGCGATCCGCGAGGGCCAACGGGCCAAGCTGGCGGCGCGCCTGGCCGACCTGCCGCACCCGGTCGATCCGGGCCGGGCCGAGCAGGAACTGGTGCTGTGGCTGCAGAAGCTGGACGTGGACGAGGAACTGGACCGGCTCGATAGCCACATCGTCGAGATCCGCCGCGTGCTGCGCCAGCGCGAGCCGGTGGGGCGGCGCCTGGACTTCCTGCTGCAGGAGTTCAACCGCGAAGCCAACACCCTGGGCTCCAAGTCGGTGGATGCGCGCACCTCGGCCGCCGCGGTCGAGCTGAAGGTGCTGATCGATCAGGTCCGCGAACAGGTACAGAACATCGAATGAGCCAGATGCGAGGCACCCTTTTCGTCGTCGCCGCGCCCTCGGGCGCCGGCAAGAGCAGCATCGTCAACGCGGTGCTGGCGCGCGATCCGCAGATCCGCCTGTCGATCTCGTTCACCTCGCGCGCGCCACGTCCGGGCGAGCGCCACGCGCAGCACTACCACTTCGTCTCGGCCGATGAGTTCCAGTCGATGATCGACGCCGGCGACTTCTTCGAATACGCCCGCGTGCATGGCGACTGGAAGGGTACCGCGCGGCAGTCGGTGGAGCCGCAGCTGGCCGCCGGCCACGACGTGCTGCTGGAGATCGACTGGCAGGGCGCGCTGCAGGTACGGGCCAAGGTGCCCGATGCGGTGAGCGTGTTCATCCTGCCGCCGTCGCGCGACGCGCTGGAGCAGCGCATGCGCCACCGCGGCCAGGACAGCGAGGCGGTGATCGCGCAGCGGCTGGCGGCCGCGCGCGAGGAGATGTCGCACTACGCCGAGTTCGACTACGTGATCGTCAACGAGGTCTTCGACACCGCGGTGGACGAGATGTGCGCGGTGTTCGTCGCCAGCCGGCTGCGCCGCGGGCAGCAGCAGGTCCGCCACGGGCAGCTGATCGAGGCGTTGCTGGGCGGCGGTCCGGCTGAGGCATCCTGACCGCCGCGCCGTGCCGGCCGGCATCGGCCGGAGGCGACCGGGCGATGGCTCGAGTCGCCCTCTAACTGATTGATCGAAAAGGGCTGTTCAGCCTTCGTGCTTGCCCCGTGCGGGCGCGGGGGCGTACACTCCGCGCCCGATCCCCCTTTCACGAGCGGCGACCGCAGTCGCCTGGAACTCCTATGGCCCGTATCACCGTCGAAGATTGCCTGGAAGTGGTCAACAACCGCTTCGAACTGGTCATGATGGCCTCCAAGCGCGCCCGCCAGCTCGCCAATGGCGTGCCGGCCACGCTGGACAACAGCGAGGGCGAGGACAAGCCGACCGTGCTGGCCCTGCGCGAGATCGCCGCCCGCACCATCGACAACGCCCTGATCGACGAGGTCGAGAAGGCCGAGCGCGAGCGCGCCGAGCGCGAGGCGCTGGAGTGGGCTGCCGCCGAGGTCGTGGCCGACGACGACCTGTCCAAGGGCGACGACTGATCCCGGCCGGATCGCGGGGACCTGTGTCCCGCGCCCTGCCATGCCGAGACGGCCCGCCCCTGTGCGGGCCGTTTGCGTTCGTGCGGTCCGGATGTGGCTGACGGTGCCTGCACGGCACCGCGCTAAGCTGCATAGGTGAAGGTTTTTTTCTCCTAAGCATGGAATCCGGCAGCAGTCCGCCGCGGTGGTGGCGTGGCGTGCGTCGGCGCTGGCCGTGGCTGCTCGTACTCGCGATCTCACTGGTGGCATTGCTGGTCGTGGCGCGCGAGCCGCTGGCCGATCGGCTCTGGCCGCAGGCGCGGATCGACCGCCTGCTCGGCGAGGGCGACCAGGCGCTGGCGGAAGGCCGGCTCGACCAGGTCGACGGAGAAGGCGCGCGGCAGAAATACGAGGCTGCGCAGGCGCTGGACAGCGACCGCGGCGAAGCCCGTGCCGGTCTGGCGCGGGTGGGGCAGGCGGCGCTCGCGCGGGCGGGCGCGGCGATCAGCGCCGGGCACCTGGAGGAGGCGCGCCGATGGCTGGCGCTGGCCACGGACCTGCAGGTGCCGCGCGCGCAGCGGACCGCGGTTGCACAGCGCCTGCAGCGTGCCGAGCGCGCCGCGATCGACCTGGCCGCTGTGCGTGGCGAGGCCGGAGACGCGCTCGCGGCCGGCGATCCCGTGCGGGCACTGCCGCTGTTCGCGCAGTGGCTGGCCGTAGCGCCGGAAGACGCCCATGCACTGGAAGGGCGTGAGGATGCGCTTTCGCTGCTGCTTGAACGCGTCACGCCGGCCCTCCGCAATGGCGACCTCGCCGGCGCCGCGCGCTGGCTGGCGCTGGCGCGACGATACGATCCGGGACACGTGCAGTTGCCCGACCGGCAGTCGGCCTACGCGCAGGCACTGGCGCTACAGGTGCGACAGGCGGAAGGCTCCTTGCGGCGCGGACGGATCGAGGAGGCCGCCGGCCGGTTCCTTGCCTTGCGTGCGGTCGATCCCAGCGATCCGGTCATCGTCGAGGGCGCACGGCGCACCGCATCCGCACTGGCGGCGCAGGCCCGACGGCTGGCCGCCGATTTCCGCTTCGAGGCGGCCGGTCATGCGCTGGAACAGGCCCGCCAGCTGGCACCGGATGCGCCCGGAGTCGTCGAAGCGGCCCGTGACCTGGAGCGGGCGCGTGCCGCCGGCGCCAGATCGCATCCGCCGGCGCGCAGTACGCGCGCATCGGGCCTGGCCCTGCGCGAGGCCCTCGACGGGTTCGCCGAGGCGTTGGATCGCGGCGACTGGATCGAACCGCCGGGCACCAGCGCCTACGATCGCCTGCGTGCCGCGCAGACGATCGCACCGCAGGATCCGGCCGTGCGCAAGGCCGCTGTGCTGATGCAGCGTGCGGCCGTGTCCTGCGTGGAGGACAACCTGCGCGACAACCGCCTGCATTCGGCCCAGGACTGCCTCGACGCCTGGCGGGCGCTGGCTCCATCCGATACTGCGCTCGCCGGGGCAGGGCAGCGACTGGCGCAGCGCTGGCTGGCTGTGGGCGAAGAACGCCTGCGCGCGGGCGAGCTGGATGCGGCCGCACACGCGTTGGCATCGGCGCACGCCTTGGATCCGGGAGGCGCGGGAGTAGTGGGATTCGCTGCGAGGTTGCGGCAAGTTCGTGCTGGGATGCCTTGAAGTCCTCCAGAGAGCACCATGATGCCCTCACGCAAACCCGCGTTATCAAGCGGACTTCGCATTGCCGTTCGAAGCCCGAACGGTCAATGCGATGTGCTCCACCCGCGCGGCGAGCGCATCCCATTCGTACTCGGCTACAGAGTCCAATCCCAGATGGAGTCCGGCATCGAGCGAGCCGCCACGTTTTGCCGCGAGTGCTGACAGCAACCACGATTCAATGCTTTCTTTGTCGTTTGGGACAGTCCAGCCACGTCGCCGCTCTTTCAGCAGGTTATCGAATACGTCACCTTCGCCACCAAGGTGCAGGATTGGGCGCCTTGAGCCCAGGTACTCGAAAGCCTTCCCTGGAATCTGTGTTGGATCGGCGTTCGCGATGTTGATCAGAACGTCAGCCCGGCGCTGCATGTCCAACGCTTCCAGGTGTGGAAGGAAGCCCAGCAGCCGGATGCGGTCGGGATAGGCATCGGCGAGTTCGACAAGCCTCTCGGGGGGCGCCACTGATGCCACGTTCAACCGCACGTCAGGCACTTCAGTTATGGCTGACAGGAGCGCATCCGGCTTCCGGAATTGGTAGAACCGGCCCGTATACAGCAGCTCCAGTCGTCCGTTATCCATGCCTGTCAGCGGATGCTCCAGAATGCTCGCGACTGCCGGGAATCCCTGAGGGATAACGGTGATGCCTCGCGACCGTCCATGTCGGGCCCTGAGTAGCTCGGCGGTCTTCTCTGCGGTGAGCAGCACGTGGTCAGCCTTCGCGCAGACGCTTGCTTCGAGTGCGAACGCACGATCCCTCCAGCGTGGCGGGGTGTATGGCGCCACGACCGGGTCGCCCAGGTCCGCAATCCATCGGAAACCGCGGGCCTTCGCCAGCAAGCCGAGCTCAAGCGTGGTCGCAGGCTCGTGTGAACTGATCACGATGTCCGGATCGATGGCGTCCAGGAGTTCATCCAGCTTGCGTTTGCCCCAGGAAAACCATTCCCCGCGAATGTCGGGGAACAGGAGGTTCGCGGCTGCGGCCTGAATGTGGCTGGATACGGACTGTTTCCAGGTTCCCCCGAGTGGCGTCCTCGTCCGGCTGACCGATGCGGCCGCGCTGCCGGGTCTGGGGCGCGAACCCCGTAACGCGGCGAGGGAGCCGCGCAACGGTCCGGCGAAGGTCCTGTGGACGTGGACGCGGTCGGGCAGGTTCGGCAGGCCGATCGCATCCTGGCCGATGTGGGCGGTCAGCACGTCCAGTCGATGCCCCCTCGCTGCCAGGCCGCGGCTGAGGTACGCCCAACGCAAGGATTGCGGCGAGTGGCTTGGCGGGAACTCATACGCGATAAGCAGGATTTTCATCGGCAAGCCGGAGCGTCGTTGCGCATGGGTCGAAGGAACGTGGCGTGCAAGGCCGGGATCGCTACGGAGTCCGAGAAATGCGCACGGACGTTGTCCAGCCCAGCGGCGGAGATCGTTCGCCAGAGGTCGATATCCCGGTAGACAGTGGCCACGGCAGCCGCGAAGTCCTCGGGCGCTTCCGCGGCGAGAACATCCCGGCCCGGAGACAAGTGCATACCTTCGATGGCCATTGGCGTGGCGACCGTGGGGATTCCGTACGACATGTACTGATTTATCTTTCCCTTGACGCCGGCGCCAAATCTCAGTGGCGCAATACCTACCTTGGCCCGCGAAAGGAGCGGTCCGATGTCCGGCACATGGCCATGGATTTCCACACCTATCCGCCGCGAGGCGGGCACGTGCGCCAAGGACTCCGGGAGACCTTCACCAACCAGATGGATAGGGCAACCGCGCAGCATCTCGTGAAGTACGGGATACACTTCGGCCAGAAACCACTCCAGTCCGTCCACGTTGGGTGGATGGCGGGCGCCTCCGACAAATATCAGGCCTTCGCGCTCTTCCGGTCCGCCTATTCCGGATTGGATGCTGTGCAGGTTCGGCACCACCTTGATGTCGGCCCCGGGGATGCCGGCCTGCAACAGGGCTCTTTCGACGTCGCTGACCACCCACGTGGTACTCGAGCTCTTCACCGCCCTCCATTCGTGCGCGCGGGTGGCTAGCGCGGTGCGCATGAGCCAGGGGTTGCCGGACAGCTCGGCTTCGCGTGATTCGCGCAGGTAATGAAGATCCACTGTGTCCAGGACTCTAGGGAGCTCCGGTGATATCTCCTTCACGAGCGGCCACCAGCTCCATGCCAGATGGTATCGGGCAACCACGATTGCATGCAGCGATTCGTGGTTCCGGAGGAACCAGCTATATCCGGTTGGTCCACTACGGCGCCCGCAGACTTCCACGCCGATGGCCTGTACGGCTTCTGCGTGCGGACCCGTGTCGACACCATCCTCCGGGAGAAAGGTCACGTGGTACCCCATCGCGGTGAGCAGCCTCAGGATGTTGTACGTACGCATCGACCCGGAGTCGTGGCCGGGTCTGGGTAACGTGCCATCCACCCAGGCTATTCGCAGGCCGGACATGCCATCGCTGGCGATGCTCGCGTCCCGGCGGATCGCCTCGCCTTGAGTGCCGGAGGTGGCAGTTCGATCCGGCCGAACCCGGGCCTTCTTGAAGGAAGCCAGTCCTTGGGAGTGGAGGCGGACGCGCGCGCGATGAAGAACCGACCTCAGGCGGTGCCAGTAATGACGGACAATTGGGAGCACGGTCTTCCAGGCTGAACGGGCGAATGGGCGAAAGAGATGCCGCGGCGACCTTGCGCTAGACTCGGCCGACTGAAGCATTCTCGCATTCCCGTGCCCCGACGCTACGAGCCGGACGACATCGACGACATCGAGGAAGACGACGGCGCCACTCCGTTCTGGCGTCGCCACCTGCTGACCGGGCTGTTGGCCGCCGCCGCGCTGGCGGCCGGATTCCTGATTCCCTACACGCTGTACCTGAACCACCAGGTCAGCGAGCGTTTCGCCGCGCTGCAGTGGCAGATCCCGACCCGCGTCTACGGCCGCCCGCTGCAGCTCAAGCCGCAGCTGGCGATGGATGCGCGCACCCTGCAGACCGAGCTGGCCGCGGCCAGCTACCAGGACGATGGCAGCGGCGAGCGACCCGGCAGCTACAAGGTCGACGGCAGCCGCTTCACCATCTCCAGCCGGGGCTATGCCGATGTCGACGGCAAGGTGCCGGCACGGCGCCTCGAGGTCACCGTGTCCGGCGGCCGGGTGACCGGCCTGCGCGATGCAGGCACGCGCAAGGCGGTCAAGGCCGCGCGGCTGGACCCGGCGCGCATCGCGACCCTGTACGGCCAGCGCCAGGAAGAGCGGCGCCTGGTCCGCATCGACGAGGTGCCCGAACTGCTGGTCACCGGCCTGCAGGCGGTGGAGGACCGCGACTTCGCCCACCACCACGGCATCGATTTCTCGGGCATGGCGCGCGCGGCCTGGGTCAACCTGCTCGCCGGCGAGAAGCGGCAGGGCGCCAGCACGCTGACCCAGCAGCTGGCCCGCAGCGGCCTGCTCGGCATCGGCAAGGAACAGACCTACACGCGCAAGTTCAACGAAGTCCTGTACGCGCTGATCCTCGAGTCGCGCTACGACAAGCGCACGATCCTGGAGACCTACCTCAACCAGGTCTACCTGGGCCAGCGCGGCGGCCAGGCGATCCACGGCGTGGCCTCCGGCGCCGAGTTCTGGTTCGGCCGCGAGCTGGGCAGCCTGACCACCGAGCAGATGGCGCTGCTGATCGGGCTGGTGAAGGGACCGTCGTACTACGACCCGCGCAAGCATCCGGAGCGCGCGCTGGAACGGCGCAACATCGCCCTGTCGATGCTGCACGACACCGGCCTGCTTGAAGACGCCGAGTACGAGCGCGCGCGCAAGGCGCCGCTGGGCGTGACCGAGCAGCCCGGCGTGGCCGCGGCCAACCGTTTCCCCGCCTATATCGACCTGGTCCGCCGGCAGCTGGCCAACGACTATCCGGAAAGCGCGCTGCAGGGCGCCGGCCTGACCGTGCTGACCGGCATGTCGCCGTCGGCGCAGGCCTATGCCGAGGGCGCGGTGGCGCGGGCGACCGAGGCGCTGCAGACCGGCAAGCGGCCGCCGCTCGAAGCCGGCATGGTGGTCACCGACGTGCATGCCGGCGACGTGCTGGCGGTGGTCGGCAGCCGCGACGCGGCCATCCACGGCTTCAACCGCGCGGTCGAAGCGAAGCGGCCGGTCGGTTCGCTGCTCAAGCCGTACGTCTACCTGCTGGCCCTGGCCCAGCCGCAGCGCTTCTCGCTGGCCAGCTTCGTCGAGGACACCCCCGTCACCGTGCAGCTGGCCCGCGGCAAGACCTGGTCGCCGGACAACTCCGACGACAGCAGCCACGGCACGGTACGGCTGGTCGATGCGCTGGCGCACTCGTACAACCAGGCCACGGTGCGGGTCGGCATGCAGGTCGGTCCGGAACGGGTGGCGCAGCTGGTCAAGGTGCTGGCCGGGATCCAGGCCGAACCGAATCCATCGCTGATCCTGGGCTCGACTGACCAGAGTCCGTACGCGATGGCCCAGCTGTACCAGTTCCTGGCCTCCGGCGGCCAGATCCAGCCGCTGCGCGCGGTGCGCGGCGTGCTCGACCCGGAAGGCAAGCTGCTCAAGCGCTACGACACCGAACCGGCGCCGGCGCAGGAAGGCGATTCGATCGCCGCCAACCTGGTGACCGTGGCGCTGCAGCAGGCGGTCACCGAGGGCACCGCGCGCCGGCTGCTGTCCGATGGACTCGGCCGGCTCTCGCCGGCCGGCAAGACCGGCACCAGCAACGACAGCCGCGACAGCTGGTTCGCCGGCTACACCGGCGACCACCTGGCCGTGGTCTGGATGGGCAACGACCAGAACGAACAGACCGGCCTGTACGGCGCCAACGGCGCGATGCGGGTCTGGTCGGGGCTGTTCACGCGCCTGCCGAGCACGCCGCTGCGGGTGTCGGGCAAGGGCCTGGACTGGCAGTGGGTCCAGCCGCAGGGCTCGGCCTCCACCGACGCCGACTGCCCGGGCGCGCGCCGCTTCCCGTTCGTGGCCGGTGCCGCACCGGCATACGCGCCCTGCGCACCGGCCAGCGTCGACGGCGGCGGGGAAGCGGAGGAGCCAGGCTTCTGGAGCCGCCTGTTCGGCCGCGACAAGCCCGCCGCCGAGCCCGCCCAGTCCGAGCCTGCACAGCCGGCCGCGGCGCCTGCGCCATAATGGCCGGCATGGAACACCTCCCCATGCGTCCCCTCGCCACCGCGGCGCTGTGCCTGCTGTTCGCCGCCTGCGGCCCGGTGGTCCAGCCGGTCGCGCCCGCGCCGGGCCCAAGTGCGCAGGAGCGCCTGGCCGCGGTGCAGGCCGCTGCCGGCATCGACGACACCGAACTGAACGTGCAGCCGCTGCGTGATCCGCAGGTCGAGGACCTGCGCGAGAAGGCCAGCCGCGCGCTCGCCGCCGGCCGGCCCGACGAGGCGGCCGACGCGTTGAACCAGGCGCTGCCCGCGCTCGACGAACACCACG